>DPVW01000074.1:36752-39538 GCA_003529325.1 Candidatus Latescibacterota bacterium
ATCGGTCTCAATCCTGCCGATATCGCGTATCTGTCACTGGCGGCACACAAGGAGCTGGGACAGAACAACCCGAGTCTGATCGAGGTCAAGGGCAGTACCCTCAAGCAAGTCGCGGTTCGTTTCGAGAAGACGCGGCGGGGCCATTACGGCCAGGGCAACCGCACGTGGACATTACGCGGGCCATTTGCCAAGCAGGATGAGCAAGAGGGCGTCGAGTTCATCGATGCCCAGCATCTGCAGGTGACAGCCACACAGAATGGCTGGTCGAACCCCGTATACTTCCACGACAATCGGATCGACCTGGACCAGCACTACGATGATCCGTCCCACTGCGTCGTCTATGCCTACGCCGAGTTCGAATCGGTACAAGCTCAGCAGGCGGAGTTGTGGCTCGGTTCCGACGAGGGTATGAAGGTCTGGATCAACTCACGACAGGTCTATGAGTATGGCGGCCGGCGTCGACACCTACTGCCCAACGATCGCGAGACGGTGCAGATCCTCAAGGGCACGAATAGCGTGCTGGTGCGCGCCGACCAGGCCCGCGGCGGCTTCGACTTCAGCCTGAATATCTGCGAGCCAGAACCCGACCCACGCTACGATGGGAATCGAGTGCCGGGCCTCGAATTCACCGTGCCATCCAGCGATACCCGGATGGCTGCAAGTCGAGATGAGACACATAAATGATCACTCTGGATCTGACGGGAAAAACAGCCGTTGTCACGGGAGCCAGCGGCGAGCTCGGCCGTGTCATCGGTCGCACACTCGCCGAAGCCGGGGCAGCTGTGGCACTGCACTATTTCCAGAGTGAAGCCAAAGCCCAGGCAACGGCTGATGAGATCAACGCAGCCGGCGGCAGAGCGATGATCGTCCAGGCAGATGTTGGCGACAAAAATTCCGTCAACGCCATGCGCGATACGGTGAAGGCAGAACTTGGTTCGGCTAATATCATCGTCAACAATGCCGTGCAACAATATCAGTGGACGTCCGTGCTGGAGCAGGACGAAGCCGATTATGAAAGCCAGTTCCAGACATGCGTGTTGCACAATCTGCTGATGGTGCAAGCTTTCGTTCCGGACATGATTGCCAGAAAATCCGGTCGTGTCATCGCCACCAACACGGAGTGCACCATGCAGTGCGAACCCTCACAGTCGGCCTACATCTCAGGAAAAGGCGGACAGGATCGCCTGCTTCGTGTGCTGGCCAAAGAAATCGGCCCGCACGGCATCACCGTCAATCAAGTCGCACCAGGCTGGATGATCAGCGACAAGTATCGTGAGGATGGCACGGCCCGCACGACCACGGGGGAGCCCATCGACGATTCCGCCTACGCCCAGAACGTGCCACTGCGCCATCGTGGCGAGGATCAGGACATCGCCAATGCGGTCTGTTTTCTCGCGTCGGATCGCGCCGCTTTTATCAGTGGGGTTTATCTGCCAGTCTGTGGCGGCAATGTCATGCCGGCGATCTGACAGATCCTATTATCGCCTTAACTGAAACGGCCCTCACTCTTCGGATGGGGGCCGTTTTTCATACCTGCCGACATACCCTTTCTCCGCGGGGTGCGTCTGTGTTGGTAGGACCAATTCTCGCTCTCGGGGGCCAGCCCGGAGGATCTGGCGTGGCGCGTCTTTTTGGCGTGGCACCACTCGTGTGGCAATGTCTACCGATCAGTAGAGGATGGCCAACACCCACACAGAGCTCTTGGTGGCAGCGTCCCCCTCGGCTTCGATTCGCACCACGTAGCTGCCTGGCGGCACGAGTGTACCCGGACGCTCGTGGACCATCCCATTCGATGCTGTAGGGACCGGTCCCACGTCTCTGGGTGGCTTCCCAGACCGTTCTGCCTGCAAGATCAAACACCTGGAGTCTGATAGGACGCTGCGCAACGAGGTTGACGATGTCCGCGGTGACCACAAGGCGATCATTGAAGCCGTCGCCATTGGGTGTCATCGCGGACGGCGAGATCGTCAGATTCACCAGCATGCCCTGGGTTACGGGAAAGCGGACGACATCCGTACTGCTGCTCACCTCGGCCGTCGCGTCACCCGCCTCGACCTGCTGGCGCACGCCCTGGCCAAGATCCCTGTCCACGAGGTAAGCCTCGAAACGCGTCGACGGGAGATACAGAGACGCCGAGAAGGACAACTCGACCAACTCGTTGCTCTGCACTCGATCTGAGAATTGAATCCGAAAACCACGGTCGATGGGTTCTGGTGTGACCGCAAGGGCGGCGCCATTTCGCCGTGCCAAGGTGAAGTTCATGGGGGTCGAAGCTTCCACATCGATGGCATCGAAACCCCGGGCGGTCACGGGGGCACGTACGAAGAAGCTGAACTCCCGCTCCACTCCGGGAGCCACCTGCACCGGATAGATCTCACTGACGGCCCCTTCGGCGATCGCGTCTTCGATCTGCAGGCTGACCCAGTCCAGCGACGCTGCCGCCTCCGGCGAATCGGAGATCAGACGGACATCGAGCTCCGCATATCGGCGTGGTGAGGGTGACTCGCACAATGCCCCGGAACTGTTGTACGGATTGCTCCAGGGGCTCCAGTCGGAGCCCACCGAGATCAGCGTGTCGACGCCGCCTCGGAAGGAAGGGATCAGCTTGTTGTAACGCCTCTCCGTGACTTCGACGCCGCTGCTGTTGAGGTAGGCAAGTTCGCTGGTCAATTCGTTACCACTGCGACTGCGCACAACAACTCTCGTCCCCGGAGGCGTGTCCGCCCCCCAATGCACACCGGCGACATGTCGGTTGGGGCCCAGATCAAGGACGCCTGACCGGAGTT
>DPVW01000181.1:0-11684 GCA_003529325.1 Candidatus Latescibacterota bacterium
AAGTCACCGTGCGTGTCACAGCGTAACACGTGACCGTGCACGCTGCTTCGATCCCGATGCGAGCGGATCGGACAGTTGTAAATGTGGCGGCCATCGAAGACCGCACCGTAGTAACCGGCGCAGACCAGGCCATCGGTCTGTGTCGCGTCGAATGCACTCCAACTGGGTTCTGCCAGCGGACGCCACTGGGAGACGAGGGGTTGCATGGCCTCCGCTCCATCTCGTTGTGTCGTCACCCAGGCTTCGACGGTGAGTCCGCTCCCTGATCTGGCGGGCTCGAGTGCCCACCTGTCAGCCGATTGTGTCATGCTGCCCCGGGTCCATATGGCGCCAGCCGCAGAATCGGATAGTGTGAGTTGAGCAGCGCTGCGTCCCCCGTGTCGGCTACGACCTGCCAGGCGTATTTCATGAGGCGGCGCAGCTGCTCGTCGGCGTCGGCATCATCGATGCGGTTGTTCATCTCGTATGGATCATCGGCCAGATGATAAAGTTCGTCGAAGTCGAAGCCATTCCAGCACAACTTCCACGCCCCATCCCAGATCACCCGTTGTGTCAACCGATAGCGCCCGCCATGGTATTCGGCGAAACCTTGTGTGAACTCCCCCGCCGATCCGGTCCGATCTCCCAGGGCCGTGGCAAAAGAGCTGGCGTCGGGCGCACCGATCGTCACGGCGCCAGCGAGTTCAAGCAACGTCGGGCAAAGATCGTGCAACCCCACCCGCGCCTTGCTGACCACCCCCTGCTCGATGCCAGGACCGCTGATGATGAGCGGAATGTTGTAGACCTCTTCGAAGCCACTCACATTCTTGCAATACATGCCATGGGCGCCGAGCAATTCGCCGTGATCACTGGACATCACCACGATCGTGTCACCGAGTTGTCCAGAACTTTCAAGGTGATCGAGCAACCTCCCGTATTGCGCGTCGATCTCCGTGATCGACGCCCAGTAGCAGACGGCGGCTTCCTTTTTTTTTCTATCCGTCATGCCCTTCCACGTCAACCCGGCTTTGCGATACAGGCCCGGCTGGCCCGCCAGATCATTGCCCACATTGGGTGCCAGTTCGACGCTGTCCACATCGTACTGTGCAAATGCTTCCTCCCCTGTGACGAAGGGATCGTGCGGTTCGGTGATGCTGACAAAACAGCACCAGGGCGAATCCGCGGTGGCGTCCTGCAGGAATTGCAGTGCCAGATCCGTCGTGATGCCCAGCCCTCGCTGTTGTGGCGGCACATCGGTCACACCGTAGAGCAGGGAGTCGTCATACCCCTCGGGGAGACCATTCGTACCACGCAGTGAAAAGACCCCCGCCGACTTGCCCCCGGGACCCGTCTTCGCCGCATGGGCGCGAAATCTGTCGCTCTTGCTGTTGCCATCCACCTGCCAGCCAAAGCGGGTCAGATCGTCAGACCGCTCCACGTGCCACTTGCCGAAATACCCGGTCTGGTAGCCAGCCGCCTCCAGTCGTTGCGCCCAATGCGGTAGATCTGTGCGCAGATTGCACTGATCGTCATCGACACAGTGGATGACCTCGAGCACACCGTGAGAGTGCGGCAGTCGTCCCGTCATCAGACTTGCCCGTGCGGGCGAACAGACCGCATTGGGCGTGTACGCCTTCGGCAACCGCACACCACGCGCCGCGAGTCGATCGAAGTTGGGGGTGATGCATGGATGGTCGGGATCCAGCACCCGCCCCTGCATCTGGTCTGTCATGAGAAAGAGAATATTTGGTGCAGGCATGGAGAATCTCGCTGTCAGGATTTCTCTTGCGACTCAGTGCGTCTGTGGGGAGACAGGTAACCACGTGCATTCCTTGACATGGCACCACCGCTGCAAGTAGCGTGATACCCATGCTGCAAAGATCTGATACCAGCAACGTGCTCCTCGTCGGCGGATTTGCTCCCGGCCAGTCTCTGTGGAGCATCCAGCAAGGTTTTGCGGCAGCTGGTTACCGGACGATCTACGCCCCGAGCCGCGGTTGTATCGAAACGCAGAAAGAGGCCGACGTCGACTTGGCCAGGGAGGAAGCGGATCTGATCCCACCGCCGGATCAGTGGGACATCCGCTACCCAGACACCGATGGCTTTCGCGACGGCCTCGCAGATCTCATCGAACAACACCGGCCAGAACTGCTGTTGTGGTGGTTCAGCAAGGACGACTGCCCGGCCGGTCTCGTCGCTGCGCTACGCGAGCAATTCCCCTGGCTGAAGACGGTGACCCACACCCAGGACGATCCCTGGGACGCACTGCGTCATCCCGAATATTCGCAGGAGTTCGAATACGTCGTCACCTGCTGCAAAGAGAGTGTCGCCGTCTACCGCGAGCGCGGTATCCAAGCGATCACGCTCTATCCACCACCCGCTCGCCAGCTACACGGCATCGCCCAGCCAGCCCCGCACGAAGCTTGTGATTTTTCGGTCACCATCCTGTCGATCTATGCCCGCAATGACAGCGATGGTAGCCAATACCTGTCGTCGCCGGATCCGATAACCAGAATCACCCATCCCATCGGTTTCCCGGATCAGAGCGTAATGCGGCAGGACGTGGTCGCCACCATCGCCGAGGCGGGTCGCACTCACGTATACGGCGGACTTGGTTTCGGTACTTTTGCCGGGATCCCGCGGTCCTGTTATCGCGGCTTCCGCACCTATGCTGAACTGCCCGGGGTCTACCAGGCGGCGAAGATCAACATCAACCAGCACAACTCGCCGCGCTCCTATGGTTACCTCAATCAGCGCGACACAGCCATCACCGGCTCGGGAGGTTTCATGTTGACCGATTACGTCGACGGCATCGAGGAGGAGTTCGACGTGGGTACCGAGATCGACACGTGGTCGAGTGTCGACGAGTTGCGCGACAAGGCACGCTGGTGGTTACGTCACGACGACAAGAGACGAACTGCGGCTGCAGCCGCCCAGCAGCGCATTCTGCACAGCTACGGCAATGACGCGTATGCACGACGGTTGGTGGAGTTTGTCAGCCATCGGAGTTGAGGAGCCGATTGAATCCCAGAGGGTCACCGCCACGTAGCTGCACTAGAGCGTGTGCATCCGAGTCGTATCGCAGCACCCGGACCTGTGGCGGCAGGACGCGAATGGCCAGACCAAAACGTCTTCGATCTGACGTGTTCGGTTTGCTCCAATGCAACAATCTCTCATTGAACAACACGAACTGACCCGCTCTCATCTCGATCGGAACCGCCTGATCCCTGTCGAAGTGATCGGGATCGGCCTGCTGTTGAAACACCTGCCCCTCAGTCGCTGCGATGTGTGGCACCAGCTGCCGGTGTGATCCGGGGATGACATGCATGGCGCTGTTGTCGATGTCGACATCGTCCACCGCGACCCACGCCGAACAGACCATCACTGGCTCCAGGGGCCAGTAGTTTCGATCCTGGTGCCAGGGAATCTCTCCCCTGGTTTCGTGAGGCTCCTTGTTGAAGAAGCCAATGCGCCACAGAAACAGATCCTCCCCCATGACACTGGCCATCGCCTCCGTCAGTTGCGGGCGCCGGCACAACTCGATGATCTCCGGATGTTTGACGAAGCGGATATTCTGCCCCACGGACGGATCCGGGTCGCGCAGATAGAACCCTTCCAGCAACTGACGGATCGTAATGGTCTCAGCCGGATCCCACAGCGTCAGCGGCCCGACAAAGCCCTGCTCATGCAGTGCGAGCGTCTGCTCCTCAGTCAGCCTGAACATCTTCTAGCGCCTCATAGATCCTGGTGACGGTTTGGCCGAAGCGAGAGGTGGGAAAGCGGTCCCCTTCGAAGTAGAGTCGCCGCCTGCCTTCCTGCACGGGAGAGTGTTTCTGATTGGTCAGCAGCACGATGACGAGGTCGTATTGCGGATCGATCACGGTGAGCGTCCCCGTCCAGCCGACGTGGCCAAAGGCCTTGGGGCTCGCATGGTCGCCAAATGTCCAGTGACTGCGTTCACCGGCGGCGCGCTGCCAGCCGATACCGAAAGCGGGATTCTCTTCCGAGGCGGCGACAAAGTGGTCGATTACCCCCTGATCGAAGAATTGCCGGTCGCCGCAACGGCCCTCGCTCAACATCAGATTCGCCAGCATGCCCAGTTCCCTGGCGGTTGAGAAGCGATTCTCGCACGTCCGCCCCGGCGCCGACACTGATGTGGCCCAATTCGGGACGGCGGATGACCTCGGCTGGTTTCTGTGTCGATGACGGTCTCGACAAAATCTGGAAAGTGCTGCCACCCCGAACTGCCTGTATCGACGCAGGTGGTGACACCGTATGGCAGGCAGTGCTGATCGGGATACAACCAGGCATGGAAGCGGCCGTAGGCGTGCAGGTGAATGTCGAGCAGGCCGGGTGTTACGTAGAGTCCCGTGGCATCGATATTCTTGCGCGGGTCGATGACGTGACCCCCGCCGATCAATACATCAAACTCTTCGGACATCTAACCCGACTCCAAGTAAGATTGACTACATGACGATTTTGGTGTGTTGATGATCATCATACGAAGACTGGACTGCACCGTCGCCATCTCAGACCCCCTTGAATGAGGCCACGCCGGCACCCTCGCGCCGGATCGTCGTGCGTCTGTCGGCCATGTTCTGGCTCGCACAGATGGCTGATGCCGCCTCCCTGGTTCTGTTGAGCGGACACATGAGTGCCCTGGGATTTTCCGGCACGCAGATCAGTTCCGTCTACGCCACCATGGCGATCGCCGCACTCGCTTCCCCCTTTGTCGCCGGCTGGCTGGCGGACCGCTTTTTTCCGAGTCAGGCCATGCTCAGTGGATGTTATCTGTTGGCCGTGCCAATTCTTGTCATCGCCTGGGGGCAGTCTGAATTCACCCCATTCTGGTTCAGCATGGCGGGTGTCGCCCTGCTGCGTACACCGGCACGCACACTGTCCACAGTCGTCGCCTTCCACCACCTGGGGGACAAGACCCATTTCGGCCAGGTCCGTGCCTGGGGCACGCTCGGTTGGATCTGTATCAGCTGGTGTCTCAGCGGTTATCTCCGCCTCTGGGAGAGTCAAGCCCCGGGGGTGTCACACATGGGTGACGGTCTACTCGTGTCCGCTGCCGTTTCCCTCGTCGCCGGTCTGTATTGCCTCAGCCTGCCACACACACCACCGGGGAATCGTGATGCCACATCCCTGGGGCTGGGCACCTCCCTGCGACTGCTGCGCGACCCCACCTTCGTCGTCCTTCTCGGGATCGGTTTCGTCTCCTCCACGATGAACCCCTTTTTCTACAACTTCTCCTTTCTGTTCCTCACCGAGGTCGGTGGTGTGGGCTTGGCGCCGAGTATGGCCAACATGGTGCAGAGTCTGGGTCAGGTCGGAGAAGTGATCGTCCTGCTCGCTCTTGGGACATCGCTGCGTCGATTCGGCATCAAACGCATTCTCCTCGTCGGCATTGCCGCTCAGTCGCTGCGCTTCGGTCTGTTCGTCCTCGGAGAACCGACGTGGCTCATGGGGGCGGCACTCAGCCTGCACGGTTTCGTCTTCACCTTCTTCGTCATCGGCCTGGCCATCGCCGTTGATGAACTCAGCAGTGCCGACAACCGCGCCAGCGCCCAGGGGTTGATGTCCCTGGTGCGTGGTGGCGGCGGATCGTTGCTGGGAAACTACCTGGCAGGCACCACCTATGACCGACTCGCCCTCGAAGGTGGAGGGCACGACTGGGCGGCCTTTTTTACCCTGCCAGCGGTCGTCACCGGTGTGAGTCTGGTGATTTTCGGCTTGCTGTTTCGCGAGCAACGAAAGCGGGCCGCTGCTTCGCAGTGAGCGGGCTCAGGCCTTGAAGGCACCGGAGGTGACACCGCGAATGAATGGCCGCGTGGCGTAGATGAACAGCACGAGCAGGGGAATGCTGGAGATGGCGTAGGCGGCATAGAGGGTGCTGAAGTTGGAGGCGTGGGCGGTGGTGGCCAGCACGAAAAGACCGGAAGAGATCACGTGGTGGCTGCCTTCTGTGTTGGTGATGAAAGGCCAGAGGAAGTTGTTCCACGTGCCGAGGATGTTCATCACCGCCACGACGGACAGGACCGGCAGCGACAGGGGCAGCACGATCTGCCAGTAGATCTGCACGTGGCCGGCGCCATCGATGCGAGCCGACTCGAACAGATCCTCCGGCAGACCCTCGAAGTAACTCCTGAAAACGAAGATGGCAAAGACCTGACCACCGGCGATGTAAGGCAGAACCATTGCCCAGTATGTGTTGAGCAAGCCGAGCCATTTCACCAACAGAAAACTTGGCACCAGGGTCAGCACGCCGGGAAACATCATGGTGCTGATGATGAACAGAAACAGCGCCCGATGACCGGTGAATCGGTAGCGGGACAGGATATAGGCCGTCGCCGATCCGAGCAGCAGCACACCGGTCACCGTCAGCAGGGTGACGATCAGGGTGTTGAGCATGTAGGGGCGGATGACCTTCCATGCCAACCGCGGCCCACGCGTCGCCTGGTCCAGAGATCGCCCCAGAGCATCTCCTTTGCTGACGGGGACAAGATCCCCCTCCTCGTCGGCCATGAGCACCGGCGTGTCGTCGCCGACCAGCGCTCTACCTGTGATCGTAGCGACCTGCTTGAAGGCCCCTGGAAATGAGAAGAAGGCGTGGTAGAATTCGGCATTTGAGCGGAACACGTTGTTGACCATGAAGGCGAAGGGCAGCAGCGTCAGCAGCGAAAAAAGGATGAGCACCGCGTGGATCCACCAGACCTTCTTCTGTCCCGTCTTCATCGCACCCCCTGCAGTTCTTCCGAGGACTTGAAGTATTTCATATTGAGCAGCGTCAGGCCGAAGATGATGACGAAGAGCAGCACACCGATGGCACAGGCATACCCCATGCGCTGAAAACTGAAGGCATTGAAGTACATCCATAGACCGGGGACGGTGGTCTCGAAGCCGGGACCTCCGCGGGTGAGGATGAAGACATTCTCGAAGCCTTGAATGCCACCGATCAGCGTCAGGATGAGGATCAGCTTCAGTTGACTGAGGACCATGGGGATGTCGATGCGGAAAAACTTCTGCAGCCCCGTACAGGCATCGAGGGCTGCCGCTTCGTTGACACTGTCGGGGATGGCGGAGAAACCCGCATAGTAGATGAGGACCTCGAAGCCACCGACGAAGGGGAAACCTACCAGCGCCACCGCGGCCAACGCCGTGTCAGGATCGGAGAGCCAGCCGTGAGCCCAGTGCGACAGCCCGAGCCCCCGCAACAGTTCGTTGAGCATGCCGAAGTCGGAATAGATCATGCCCGCCCAGATGAGCTGTACCGCCACGCCGGGTACGACGATGGGCACCAGGAAGATGATGCGATAGATGTATCGCCAGCGCTCCTGTGGCAAGGCGTAGATGAGCCGGGCCACGACCAGAGGGAAGGTGAGACGCATGATGACGGCGAGCAGCGTCAGTACGAGCATGTTGGCCATGGATGGCAGGACGGTGGGGTCCACGGATAAGTATTCGCGGAAGTTGGCCAACCCCACGAAACGGGACGCGGCGCCGATCTCGAAGGCATAGAGCGAACTGACGAAAGCCCAGAGCACGGGCACGTAGACGAACCCCGTCAGCAGCAACAACGACGGCAGGACGATGCCGTAACAACTCCAACTCGATTGCAGCCGGACGCTCACAGGGCCCCGTCCGGTTCGACGGGTAGATCCTGCATGGTGGCGCGCACCGGCGCCAGACGCTGCCACTGTTGCTCCAGGCGAGCCATGTCGGGCCGCTTTCGCTGCAACAGATTGGCCACGGCGGCATCGAGATTCTGCTCCTGCCAGTGCAGGAAACCGTCGAGATCGATGCCATCGGTGAGGTAGAGCTCGAGCATGCGTTGCTGGATCTCGGAGAAGCGCAGATCGAAGGAGAAGATCCACTTGGTGGTGGTGTAACGGCGGGCGAGGATCTGTTCGAAGGGTTGTAGAATCGGCAGGGCATCGACGCCGACGATGTTGGGCAGAAATCCGGAATATTCGTTGACGATCCGCTCGTTCTGTTCAGGCAGGCAGATGAACTGCAAAAAGTCGATGACCCGCTGCAGGCGCTCGGAGCGGGCCATGCGCTGCGCCATGGGCAGACTCGGATCGGTGTCACCGATAGCGCTGTTGGATATTTCCAATTGTGTGGCGGCGCCACCGATGACACACATGGGCAGACCCGAGGCATAAGCAGAGGTCTTGCGAGTGAATGGCGGCAGATAGAAGACACCCCAATCGAAATCCAGCTCGTGGTCCCCCTGCAGACGGTAGGACAGACCACTGGTGGTCCAGATCATCGCCCCCCGCTGCGTGACGAATTCGCGAATCAGATCGTCCATCATCAGATTGTCGTTCGTATAGCGCTTGAGCTGTCGCATGTGCTCCCACAGCTGGCGGTAGCGCAGGTCGCTACCGCCGAAGAATCCCTTCTGTCGCAGGAAGGCCAGTTCGTCCCAATCGAGATACCCCTCCAGATACGGCTCGCGCGTCGGATCCTTGAATAGGTCGATCCCCGGCAGCAGATCGTAGTAGAGCTGATCGAAGAAGAGGTCGGTTGTCCAGTCGCTGAAGGCGCCGATATTGGCCAGCAGGGGAATGACACTAGAGCCATCGGCAGGTTGGTGAGCACGAATCTTCTCCATGACCCCGATGAACTCATCCCAGTCCTGGGGCACAACCAGACCCAGTTCATCGAATAATGTCCGGTTGTAGTAGATACCGGTCTCCACCATGTCGAAGGTGAGGCAGTAGTTGTAACCGTCGGGGGCGGCCTTGCCGCGACTGATGGCCTGATAACGGAACATGTCCCACCACTGCTCGTATCCGGGACGTGCCGGATCCCCCTGTTCGACGACGAATCGGTTGGGTTTTTCCAGGAAAGGGTCCAGTGGCACATACCAGCCCTTCTGCACATCCATCCAGACATTTTCCACATTGACGTTGAGGATGTCTGGTGCCTGACCACCACTCAACTGCGTCACCAGATACTCGCGCACACCGGGCACGGTGAGCACCTCGATGCGAGTGTCGGGGAAGCGCTCCTCGAAGGCGCGGATGACCTGTTTGAGTCCCTGCAATGGTTTGCCGATGCCATACGGATGGGTATCCGGCAGATATGCCCAGCCAGGCGCAAACTTGATGACAAAACGCGCTTGCTCCGCCCTCGACGTGGCGCCCTCGGCGCCCTGCCCTTCGTCGACAGGTGGCTGCAGCAGCCACACCCCCAGTAGCAACAGCAGGATCAGCGGGAGGTATTTGAACATTCGTGCGTCCATGGTGAATGGCTTGACCAAGTGCCTAGTATGGCCTTTATCCTCACTGCCCGCTTTCCCGCAACTCGCATCTGCCACGCAAGAACAGGACGGTCATGTCGATCTCTCAGTCGAAGGTGAAACAAGTCAAGGCGCTGACGGTAGATCAAATTGCGCAGTTCAAGCGTGATGGTTACCTCGTGCTCCCGACGGCACTCGATCCGGAACTCTGCCGCCAGACCCGAGACAGGATGTGGGAGACGATCGCCACACACCTGCCACGAATTAGACGGGATGATCCCAGCACCTGGGGACCGGTTACGGAGGAGGAAAGCACCCGTCTGGCGGCGGCAAAACCCGAGGGAGGTGGTGAACCCTATCTCGGCGGCAAAGGGCACCGCTTCTTCATCCGCAATGGCGCGGAAGAGTTGCTGCTCAATCTGGCACCGCGCGCTGTGTGGGGCATCGCCGAGCAGCTTCTCGGCAAGGACACGGTCGTGTGGCCGGCGGGGCTTGACGAGTCTGGAACCACCACCGGCCCCTGCTTCATGAGTGACGATGCGATCACCGGGCTCGCAAGCCACCTGGGTGATACGTTGGGTCAGCCGGAAAAAGGCAGCTTCACGACACAGGAAGCATTGCAGCTGCCCAAGACCGGTCCCGTATGGCTTACTGGTCAGGGCACTCGTGGCCTCTACTGCACACTGCCTGGCAGTCCCTCCCCCGGTCCCGATTTGGGCAGCGCTCACTCCGATGGCGCCTGTTATGGCCGCTGGCGACTGCAGATGGCTGCCTACACCGACGACCTGCCGGCCAACTCCGGGGGCTTCACCGTCTGGCCCGGCAGCCATACGCGAGTCTGGAAGGAACAGTGGGAAGCCTTCCTCGACGGCGAAAAGCACACCGATAAGCACCTGGAGGTGCGCCGCGCGGGCGGGTATACCGACCCCGTCATCGGCCAGATCAAGGCCGATACCGACCCCGTCGACTGCCACGGTCCCGCCGGTACGGTCGTGTTGTGGCACACCAAGATTCTGCACATGGCGGGACAGAACCAAGCCGCCGATATCATCCGCCAGGCGACGATCTATGGTTACCTGAAGACCCCTGCCGCCATTCCCGATCCCCTCGTGGTTGACGAGACAAATCTGGATATCTGGCGCGATTGGTCGGACGAATTGCGATGACACAGATCACGGCGACGGTTGACTTCGAGCGGGAGGGCAAGCAGATCGGCTGGCTGCGGGTGCCTGACTCGGTGACGCGCAGCGCCTATGGCACGATACCGATACCGATTGCCGTGATCCGCAACGGCCCGGGTCCCCAACTCATGCTCAGCGCCGGCAATCACGGCGATGAGTACGAGGGGCAGGTGGTGTTGACGCGGCTGATCCAACGATTGCAGCCGGAACAGATCCGTGGCGGCCTCATCATCCTGCCTGCACTGAATCTGCCCGCGGTTCTGGCGGCCACACGGGTGAGCCCATTGGACGATGGCAACCTGAATCGTGTCTTCCCCGGCGATCCGAATGGTGGACCCACGTGGAAAATCGCCGACTACATCGAGAACGTCCTGCTGCCGAAGGTAGGCGTCGTGGCGGATTTTCATGGCGGTGGGGCCTCTCTCGATTATCGCCCCCACGTGAGCACCCACTTCGGCGCCGACGCTTCTGCGGAGCATAAACAGCGAAGTCTCGACATCGTCAGGAGCATGGGCGTACCCCACGTGATGGTCTTCGAGCGACGCAACAAAGTCGTCGGCTTACCGGATGCCGCAATCCGTCAGGGCGTGATCTCCATCGGTGGTGAATTTGGCGGCATGGGCAGTCTGGCGCGTACCGGCGTGCAGCTGGTGGAGCAGGCGGTCGATCGACTATTGGCCAGCCTTGGCATAATGGGTGAACGACCCGCCGACCAGCCCGAGCCACGGACCCTGCACGTGTTCGGTCCAGCAGCCTACGTCTACGCCCCGGAACCCGGTCTGTTCGAATCCGCGACCGAACTGGGGGATCGAGTGCAGATCGGTGATCTGTGCGGTCACGTGTTGTTTCCGGAGAATCCTGCGCGGGAACCCATACCGGTCTGCTTCGAAGGCGCAGGCGAAGTCGTCTGCAAACGCCATCCCGCCCGCGTCCAGGCCGGTGACTGCGTCGCCCATCTCGCGGCTCCGTTCATCGGCACGAAACCATAGACCGAATCCAAGGCAGAAATTCACCCGGATTGCATTAATTTTTCTCGATCCTCATATCCTCATACCCAATACCCGCAGGTAGCTCTCCATTTCGTCCTCTCGGGGTGTTCTTTCGGCAGCTGTAATCTTCACGCAATACTCACTGGTGGCACGGGAGTTGCCGTTTCAGTCGCTTACTTGGTGCTAGACGTTGTTTGGCAGGCCAGTACGAAACCAGCCTGCTGCGCTCCCCCAGAATCGAACCACGGATCTGAAGCGTCCAGAAATGAAGATCTCCCACATCTG
>DPVW01000181.1:12053-16515 GCA_003529325.1 Candidatus Latescibacterota bacterium
GCCGCCGAGGATCTACCGGTCGTGATCGTGCTCAGCCCGTCGGGCTCCAGACCGGGCACCACTATGCGGCCGCCTGGCCAATACCTGGACGGCGTATGGTTCACCGGCGCTGATCATCCTGCTCTGGGTGCGGGCACTGCCGGTCAGATTCTGGAAGACCTCCCAACCCCCGGCTGACGTAGCTCAGGCTGAACGCAGCTCAGGCTCAAGCACCGAAGAACCCGCGCAACGCCGCCGTCATCTCCCCTCGTGCACCAGCACTGGAGACCACCACATCGACGGCCATCAACGACGTGTGGATCTGGCCGCGACATGGAAGGTGTCGGACCTGCCCGCCCGCTGCCGCCAGCGCCTCAGCATACGCTGCCCCTTCATCTCGAAGTGGATCGAACTCGCAAGTCACCACGAGCGCCGGCGGGAGATCCATCAGGTTCGGGGCTCGCAGTGGTGACGCCTTCGGGTCCTGCCGCTCGGCGGGTTCGGCGTAGTGGTCCCAGAACCAGTGCATCAACGCCGTGGTGAGTATGTAGCCGTCGGCATTGTCGACGTAGGAGGGCCTGGAGAAGTCGCAGTCCACCACCGGGGTGACAAGCAACTGTCCGGCGATCGCCGGTCCGCCGGCATCGCGGGCCATCTGGCAGACGATGGCGGCGATATTCCCACCGGCACTCCAGCCCGCGACGGCGAGCTCGCCCGGCACCCCGCCCAACGCGGCAGTATTCTCCGCGATCCACTGCAGCGCCGCAAAGCCATCTTCGGGTGCTGCCGGGAAGCGGGCTTCGGGCGCGTGGCGGTAGTCGACGGACAGGATGATGGCGTCGGAGCGCACACATAGATCGCGGCAGAAGGGATCATCGGAGTCATGGCCGCCCAGAACCCAGCCACCGCCATGGAAGTAGGCGACGATCGGGTGCGGACCGGGGCATGCCGGCCGGTACAGGCGATAGGCGAGGTCGCCGGCAGCCCCGGGGTACACACCATCGACGATCTCACCCACCTCCGGGCCCGGAGGACGTTCCGCCGCCATGCCGACGATAAACTCGCGAGCATCCTCGACCGACATGGTCTCCATCTCTGGCAGCCCCAGACTCTCGAGAAAGGCCAACACGAAGCTGACGTCCGGTTTCACGGGCCGAATGATGTCATCGTTTCGGCGACTCTTGCCCGGGCCTTCGAGAGCGAAACCCAGATAATCACGATCCGCCACTTCGTCGCAGATCGTGCGATAGGGGCCGACACCACCGACATACGGTAGGAACACCCGTGGTTTGCCCGGAACATTCGCTCCCATGTACCAGGAGTTGGCCTGCGGAAACAGTGTCAGGTCACCGAAGTCGTTGACATGTTGCACCCACGCGGTTTCTGCCGACGCCGTCGGTTCGATCGATTCCATGCCCTGCTGACGCAGGTTGTCGAGACAGTCGCAGATCCAGTCGACGTGTTGCTCGATGGAGACCATCATGTTCGACAGCACAGAGGGACTGCCTGGTCCGGTGATGGTGAAAAGATTCGGGAAGCCCGCCATCATCAGACCCAGGTAGCTCTTGGGCCCATCCGCCCACTTGTCGCGCAACTGCAGACCCTCGCGTCCGACGATGTCGACGGCGACGATGGCGCCGGTCATGGCGTCGAACCCCGTGGCGAAGACGATCGCGTCGAACTCGAAGGACTCGCTACTAGTGTCGATCCCGGTCTCGGTAATCGATGTGATCGGCGTCTGGCGCAGATCGACGAGCCGCACATGGGGCAGGTTGTAGGTCTGATAGTAGTTGCTGTCGAGGCAGGGACGTTTGGTGCCGATGGGATGATCATCGGGACAGAGTGTTTCCGCCGTTTCGGGGTCGTGCACAGCTTCGCGGATCTTGTTCCGGACGAAGTCGGCCAGGGTTTCGTTCGCCGCCGGGTTGCTGATCAGATCGTTGTAGAGTGCGAAAACCGGGATCAGTTCTCCCAGTTTCCACAAACCCTCGTAACCGGCCTGGCGCTCCTCTTCGGAGACCTGTAACGCCCCTTGATCGGGGAATTCGACGGGTACGCCGGCACGCGACCACTTCGCCGCTTCGCGATACTGCTGGTGCCGGCCCTCGAACTCGGCAAGTCTCTGCGCTGGAATCGGCCCATTGTGGGCGGGGATCGAAAAGTTCGGCGTACGTTGGAACACGGTCAGTTGTGCCGCTTGCTCGGCGATGATCGGGATCGATTGAATGCCTGACGATCCGGTGCCGATCACGGCAACCCGCATGCCGCTGAAGTCGACACCTTCGTGTGGCCATCGACTCGTGGCATACGTTGAACCGCCGAAACGATCGACTCCGTCAACGTCCAGCGACTTCGGTGCTGAGAGGCAGCCTGTGGCCATCACATAGAACCGGCAGCTGATCTCATTGCCTGGTCCGGTTCGCAGACGCCAGAGTGACGCGTCGTCGTCCCAGGCGGCGGTCTCCACCGGCGTGGAAAATTCGATGTCGCGTCGCAGATCGTGCTTGTCGGTCACGTGCTCCAGATAACGGAGAATCTCGGGTTGGGTGGCGTACTTCCCCTGCCACTGCCACTCGGTTTCGAGTTCGGCATCGAAACTGTAGGAGTAGTCGATGCTCATGATGTCGCAGCGAGCCCCGGGGTAACGATTCCAATACCACGTGCCGCCAACATCGTCGGCGGTCTCGAAGATCTTCGCCGACAATCCCAGACCCCGCAGGCGATGCAACAGATACAAGCCTGCAAAGCCGGCACCGACGACGACGACATCTACATCCGGCTGTGCGAATCCACCTCCTTTTTCCCCGTTTTCGCTTGTCATGACAGTCTCTTTCAGAGGAGCGTGAAGCCACGGGGCCCCGGGCAGTCGACAGGGTGATTTATCAAACCATTGAAATTCGAGCTCCAGGATTCGGTTCGAAATGATATTGCAATTGCATGCACCGTGGGGCTCCTGGAAAATCCCTGGCATCGAAACATTGGCCGCCCATTCGCAGCCTGTATGATCGACATACGATCGTGCCCCCGTCCCATGCGCCTGATCAGCCTGGGCAACCTCTTCATCGGCGTACCCGGCGCTGCCTCAGTTCAGCCAACGTACCGCAGCCGAGTTGGGTCATGTTGTTCTCCAGGTCCGTCTTCAGGATCTCTGCAACGTGGTCGCCACCCGCCCGCCCAAGAGCGGCCACTCCATACATGAAGGCTCGTCCCAGCAGCACGAAGTCCGCTCCGAGAGCGAGCGCCCGGGCGATGTCGAGACCGCCGCGCACACCACTGTCGAACAGGATCGTCGCCCGATTGCCGATGGCCTCGACGATGTGGGGCAATACGGTGATCGTTGCCGGCGCCCCGTCGAACTGTCTACCACCGTGATTGGACACCATGATCCCGTCACAGCCGATGGCGACGGCACGTTCTGCTTCGGCTGGGTCGAGCACGCCTTTGAGTACCAGGGGACCATCCCACTCCTGCCGAACCCCCTGCAGATACTCCCAGTCGAGGGAGCCGCCCAGTTCGGTGCCGAGGAAGGAGAACATGTCCTGCATGTCTTGCCCGTCTACATACTTCTCCAACCCGCGGAATCGGGGCGAGCCGGCAACCAAGGTCGCCCAACTCCACGCCGGTCGCAGCAAACAGCGCCAGAGCATGAGCGGCGTAATCCGGGGTGGCACGCGTACCCCGGCACGAACCTGCCGCTCACGACGACCGGCGGCGGGCACGTCGGCAGTGACCAGCAGCGTCGTGAATCCTTCGGCGCTGGCCCGTTGCAGCAGGTCGCGGCGGATCTCGACATTCCGCGGTGGATACAACTGGAACCAGCCCATGCCGTCAGTCAGTGGACCGATCGTTTCCGGGGACTCCGTCGCGGCTGTGCTGAGGGTGTAGGGAAGGCGGTGCTTCGCCGCGGTGCGCGCCAGGATCTGCTCTGCCCGTGGCCACATCAGCGCCGTCAGACCGACGGGGGACATACCGAAGGGGGCGGCATAAGGCACGCCGAAAAGCTTCGTCGTAAGGTCCGGCGTGAACACGCCCTTCATGAATTGCGGGTCGAGGGTTATCGCCGCCAGTGCTTCCTCGTTGCGTTGCATGCACTGATCGACACCCGTGCCACTGTCCAGATACTCCCAGGCGAAATAGGGAATGCGTTGCCGCGCCCGGTGCCGGAGATCGGCGACGCGAGGGTAACGATTCATCAACTCAGAACTCATGCGTTGCCTCACCTGACACGATTTATCCTTCGCCCATGCATTTTCACTTCAGCAGTAGCATCCGTCTTGTCGCCACGTGGACCCCACCGGGTCCGATTCGATTCGACGACGATCGGTTACACCAGGAGAAAACGACGGCGGCACAGCCTGCCACGATATGCTACAGAGGCGGGTAGGACAACGCCTGCTGCGTAAGGACGAGATGATGCCGAGCCGCTACGCAGGCACCCATTGGCGATCGTCATGTAGAGGGAATTGGATCTCTGCTGTCGTCG
>DPVW01000181.1:16854-19807 GCA_003529325.1 Candidatus Latescibacterota bacterium
GATAGCGAGGTGAGCTCACCAAACACCACGTTCACCGCAACGAAGGAGCCATTTTGCCATGACAAACTTCGACAATCTCGCCTCTGAAATGGTCCGACGCATGGCTGCAGAGCAACTCAGCCCCGACATCGCCCCCGTCACTGACGCCCCCGTCGTTCGTTCGCAGCCGACACCGCGATGGCACTTCGTGGACACGCGCGGTCTGCTGATCGCTCTCGGCTGCCTCGTCTGCAGCCTCGTCATCCTCAGCGCCTATGTCTGAGCCGGCTACTTCCCGTCCTCCAGCATGACCTGCGCCGCATTTCGGCCACAGGATCCCATGACGCCACCACCGGGGTGAGCGGCGCTACCGCAGATGTAGAGACCATCAACCGGTGTACGATGATCACTCCAACCAGGAACGGGTCGCATCGCACCCAGTTGGTGCAGAGACATGCTTCCCTGAAAGATGTTGCCCCCCGTGAGGCCAAAGATTCTTTCGATATCTACAGGTGAAAGTACCTGACGGTGAAGAATCGACGCGGGAACGTTGGGCGCGTAGCGAGCGATTTCGGCGATACAGCGATCGGCAAACTCCTCTTTGACATCATCCCAGTTCCCCTCCGCCAACTCATAGGGCGCGTATTGCACAAACAGGGACAGAATGTGATCCCCCTCCGGGGCCAGGGTTTTGTCTATTGATGTGGGAATCGTCATTTCGACAATCGGCCGTTGGGAGGGACGGCCATATTTGGCATCGTCGTAGGCCCGCTCCAGATATTCAGGCATGGCGCCGATGTGGATGGTGCCGCGATGCTGTGGACCGACTTCCCCGTTTCCTGGCAGACAGGTGAAGTCCGGCAATTCGCTGACTGCCAGGTTGATCTTCAACGAAGCGCTGGAATAATCGATGTTCCGCACTGCCCGCTTGAATGTTGCTGGTAGGTGGGAGGGATCCATCATCTTCTCAAATGTGAGGTGCGGATCGACACCGGAGGCGACGCGGCGTGCGTCGATGACCTCGCCACCCTCGAGTCTGACGCCGGTGATCTGGCCATCGCTGACGAGGATCTCTTCGATCGATTCCTGCAGACGAATCTCAACGCCCTTGGCTTGCGCCGAGGCGGCGATCGAATCGGCGAGGGCCCCCATGCCGCCTTCGACATAAGCCCAGACGCCACGGGCACCGCCGGCGGCACCCATCACATGGTGCAACAGTACATAGGATGTCCCTGGCGCCGAATAGGGCTGGAAGGTGCCGATGATGGCATCGGTAGCCAGAGTGCCCTTGAGTTCGTCCGACTCGAACCACCGGTCGAGAATGGTTTTTGCGTTGCCCGTCATCAACTCGATCGCCTCGGGCAGATCGTCGCCCATACTCTTGACCGCCTTATGCAACTTCCGCCCAATCTTCAGGTCGCTGAGGCGTTTCGACAGCGACACCTTTCTCCAGGAGGAGGGCAATGGCAACAGGTCTGGAGACCTCATGTTCAGGGCCGGCTCGATGTGTTCGGCCACACGCCCGAGAAAGGCTTCGTAGTCGACAAAGGCGTCGGCGTCCTTCTCCGAAAACTTCCTGATCTCTTTGTGGTTCGACTCCTTGTCCGGTCCCAGAAAGAGATATCTTCCGTCTTCAAATGGCGTGAAAGAGGAGGGATTCCTTGGCAGGATCTTGTAGCCATATTTGGCCAACTCCAACTCCTCGACGATCTCCGGCAGCAGCAGGCTGACCACATACGAGGCGATGGAGGCCTTGTATCCAGGTGTGATCTCCTCGGTGACACAGGCACCACCGACAACGTGCCGTTTTTCAATGACCAGAACCTTCCAGTCCTTCTGCGCCAGATAGTTGGAGCAGACGAGGCCATTGTGCCCCGCTCCGATGATGATACAATCGTACATGATAGATGATACCTTCCTGATGTCTGTTGATTCTGTAATAAGCAATTGCACGGTTGGCGGCCAGAATCACGCCGGGGCTGAGCCCGCCCCGATTCACAGGAGTGACAGTCTGCCAGGTTTTAGGTGTTGGATGAGGTAGCAGGGCACGTTCAAGCCCTGAAACTGGAGAGTGTGATGAAGACATTACCAATTGTACTCGGAATCCTGAGCACCGTCGGTGCCGGATTCTGCGAACCGGTGGATACACAATTCGGTTTCGATCGACCCGCCACGATTGAGTGGATCACCGGTGAACAGATCGAAATCGAGTGGAATGATGTGCTCGACTCGCGCTGCGCGACCGGCGCAACATGTGTCTGGGAAGGAGAGGTCACCGTCTCCGTCGATGTCGTCGTCGACGGTGTGCGCACCGAGGACGTCGAAATCACCTTGCATGGCAGCGAGTTCGCCCGTGCCGTGGCGTGGGTCGACGGCTACCGCATTCATCTGGCGTCCGTCGGTCCCTACCCGAACCTCGATAAAGAGACACAACGCTCGGAGTACGTCGCCACCGTGGTTGTGTCACCGGTGACGGATGCCGAGTTGCATGACGGATTCTCGGTGTTGAATACGCAGTGGCGGCTGCAAGCCTTCGGCAAAATCGGCGAGGAGACGCAGACGCTGGCTACCTCACAGGTGAGCATCACCTTCGAAGTCTCCGACATCGGCCGCGGTTCGATCCGGGGATCGGGTGGTTGCAATGGCTTCACTGGCTCGGTTGAAGCGGTTCCCACCGGCGCAATCGAGATCAGCAATCTCGGCTTTACCAGAATGGCTTGTGGTTCACCGACGGGTGTGATGGAGCAGGAGGATCGCTTCTTCGCCGAACTGCCCAACGTCATCGGCTTCACGATGGTGGGCGCCAGCAAGCTAATCATGCCCTTCACTACCTCTGACGACGAAGTGGGGACGATGATCTTCGACCAGGTCGCCCCCACGGCTGTCGCCTCTGCCTCGTGGGCACAGGTGAAGTCCCATTTGGGTACACGGTGAAGCAGAGCGCCAGGTCGTGCCCCCTCAGGACGGTCGGCAG
>DPVW01000269.1 GCA_003529325.1 Candidatus Latescibacterota bacterium
GGGCAAGGTCATCGCGGCTGCTGTGGCGGGCATCAGTGGCGGTGCCGTCGTAGGTCACCCGGCCATTCTCGAGCATGACGAGGCGACCATCGAGGCGTTCAATGCTGAGCAATTCATGGGTGATGACGACGACAGTCGTGCCCTGTGTGTGGTTCAGAGAGAGCAGCAGACGGTCGATGCCGGCAGCCGTGTTCGGGTCGAGACCCGCGCCGGGCTCGTCACAGAATAGGATCTCCGGTTCGAGGACCATCGCCCGGGCAAGAGCCGCCCGCTTGCGCATGCCACCGGACAATTCGCTCGGCATCTTGTCGGCGGTGCCCGCCAGGCCGACACGCTCGAGCCAGGTGGCGACAACGTCCTCTATCAACTCGGCACTGAGGGTGCTATGCATCTGCAGTGGCAGGCTGATGTTTTCACCAACTGTCAAAGAGCCGAGCATGGCGCCATACTGGAACATGACCCCCACGCGCTGCAAAAGCGCATCCCGCGCCTCTTCTTCCAACTCGTGCAGGGGTTGGCCCAGCAGTTGCACCCGCCCGGTACGCGGTGGCACCAACCCGATGACGGTCTTGAGCAGGGTACTCTTGCCGCACCCCGAGCCGCCGACGATGCAGGCGACGTCGCCGGCGTCGATGGCAAGGGTGACGCCGTCCAGGACGGGGGGTGCATCTTCGGTGTAGGCGACTTGCAGATCGCTGACCTCGATGACAGTGGTGGTGGTGGCAGCTTTCATCGCAGGTAAAACAGTAGCCCCCAGATCAGATCAAGGACGATGATGGCAAAGATCGACGAGACCACCGACGACGTCGTCGCATCCCCGACGCCGGCAGCGCCACCACGAAATTGCAGACCGCGGAAGACAGAGACAACCGTGATGATCCAGGCGAAGGAGACGGATTTTACCAGACCGGTCAGGATGTCCTTCAGTAGCAGGGCGTTCTGCACCCGGTTGATGAAGGTTGCCGGCGAGATGTCCAGGGACAGCACACCCGTCGCCGTGCCACCCGCGAGGCCGACGAAATTGGCCATCACCGTCAGCAGCGGCACCGTGAGTAACATGGCCCACATCTTCGGTACGGCGATCAGGCGCAGCGGGTCGAGGGCCATCGTCCGCAGCGCGTCGATTTCTTCGGTAAATTTCATGGTCGCGATCTCGGCCGTGAAAGCCGATCCGGAGCGACCGGCGACCATAATGGCCGTCATCAGGGGCCCCAACTCGCGGGTGATCCCGATCGAGAGCAAATCGGCGACGAGCACATTGGCGCCGAACTGCCGCAGCTGAGCGGCGGCCTGCAGGGTGGAGACACCGCCGATGAGAAAGAGGATCACGGCAACGATTGACAGCCCGTCGGCGCCGACCCGGGTTGCTTGCTCGACGAAGGTGCCACGACGCACACCCTTGCGGTCAACCAGAGCCGCAACCGATGCCCAGGTGAGGTCGGAGGCCAGATACAGGAACGACAGGGCAGCGCTGACATTTTTGTAGGTGCGCTCACCGAGTCTGTCCAGCGTGCCCAGGTCGACCCCGGCAACGGGATCCGGCGGCAGGGCAGAGGGCCCGGGGTGGAGGATATCGTCGAAGGCGGCAAATCCTTCGGGGAGGGCATCCAGTTGCAGTTGATGGTCGTGTGCGGCGGCGAGTTCGGGAAGACGCCGCAACCACACTGCGCCCACCGTATCCAGCTTGGTGATCCCCGACAGGTCGACGAGGATGTCCTTGTTGAGGCAGTCACGCAGAATGCTCCGTGCCAGATCGGTGGCGCCTGGTACGGTGGCGACGGTGCAGGCACCCGAGATCCGCAGGCGGCCGTCCGTGCCGACGGGGGTCAGTTCCAAGGTAGCCGTCGGTGACTCAGAAGAATCGGGAGAAGCGCAGCAACAGCTGCTCGCGGCCCTGTAAGCGGCGGAGCGTCTTCTCGCGCTCGAGGTCGGCGACGATGTCGAGGTTGATGAAACTCGTCAGAGCGATACGCATGCGGTTTTCCCAGGTGAAGAACCAATCGCCTGTATCACGTGATGTGATCAGGATATCGAACTCGGAGTCGAGGTTGATATACCGGCCGAGTCGGGCATCCATGATCAGGACCGCTTCCAGACCGGTACTTGAAGTACTGCCGAATTCCTGGGCTTCCGTATTCTCCGTCAGGGCGTTCGTGGTGACCTCGAAAAAGTTAGTGCGCAGATCCTGACGGGCACCGATGCCGAGGCGCACGTCCATGTTCAGGCCGAAGCTGCGGACCACCTGCGAGTTGATACCGATGCCTTCTCGCAAGGTAATCGGCGACAGGGATGGCGTCGTGGTGAACTCGGTGATGCCCCGCAGCGTATCGATGCTTCCGTCTTCTGTGATGCGAATCAAGTCCCTCGGCGTGCGGAAGCGGGTATCGGAAGGGAATACGTTGGATTGCACGACACCCCGTAGATAGGGGCCGATACGGGGTGACAGGCGATAGATATACGTCGCCCGGACCTCGGCGCGATCGACGCCCTTGTTCAGATCTTCGCCCTCCACCTTGGAGGCGCCCTCCTCGAGAATGATGCGGATACTGGCGAAGTCTTGCTCCGTATTATAACGCGTGCGGTTGAACATCTGCACCGCAAGATTCAGACTGGTCTTGTCTCCTGTCGCCGTCGGCTGAGAGGTGTTGGCCTGTACCGATCCCGAAAGCTCCGTCTGCGATGTGACGGGGACGGCGATGCGCTCAGCGCGGGATGTCTGCGGCGGCGGGGGAGGATAAAAGCCGATGAAATCGCCCGAGGACCCCGGACCGGAATCGACGACGAGATTGCGCTGCGTCAGCGCGCCCTGGGTCAGATCGACGCTGAACTTGCGGATCGTCGTCACCGATTCGCCGACACGGACCACATGGTAGGTTCCCGGTTTCAACAGCCAGGTTCGGACTCGTTCCCCACGCTCCTCCTCGATACCAAATCCAAGGCCATAGGTTTTGCCGCTGTCATCGAGCAGTTCGTAACTCTCGTTCACCGACGTCCGGGTTTCGTCGATGACATCGATGATGAGAGCCGCCCAATCCGGCTTCATCATCGTCGTGTGACCCTCGAGGACGTGACCCGTCTTGCGGATGAGTTGTGAAGCGATGCCGTTGCCGATCAGAACATCGTAGCTGCCCGGGTTCAACAGCACACCACGGCCCGGTGTTCCGGAGCCGATTCGACGGCGGTCCTGCTGGACGTAGTAACTCGGCTCGTTCCCCAGAGGAACACTCATTGCCGGCACGAAGAGCATGCCCTTGCCCTTGGGAATCAGGGTCGGGTCGCGCGTTAACTGGGCATTTGCGGGGGTGGCGGTCCACGTGCTTTCGTCCGCCTGACCAGGGACCGGGGACAGGACTGGGAGGGCGAGGGCTGCCAGCATGAGGATCGTTGGTTTTCTCATCGTTCCTCCGGTACAAGCTTTCCGGGGGCGATGCGATAGTCTTCGGTTTCCATTGGTATCGGGGTCGTGTCCTGCGCGGCTCCGTTGGTGCCATTGCCACTGCCATCGCCCTGCAGAAGATCCGTCATGTCCCGACCCTCGAGACTTGCCTTGCGAATCAACAGATCGCGGTCGAGGCTTTTCATGGCAGACTCCATATTCTGCCGCAGCAAGCCGCGCAGGGCCTGCACGGTGAAGACCATGTCGGGATCGTATACCTCGATCTCATCATTCGGGTGGAAGCGATGCTGCCAGAAGATCTGATTTTTTTGATCCACCAGCTGCATGGTGACATCGAGGCGGGCAAACCAGCGGTCGCCGCTGTCGTATCGTTCGATGGCGTTGATGCTGCCAGTGAGGGTGAAATCCGGCGTCGCACTGAGGAATTCATCGCGCACGTCTGTAAACAACCCGGCACGGCGCAGATAGTCGGTGATGGCGTTGGTGATCATGGCACCGGGCCGTACCGCCCACTGATTGAAATTGTCGTCGCCGATCTCCTCCGGTGTCAGGCGAAAGATGATCTGGTTGCGCTCATACAGGGGCGAGATCGAGAAGCGCTCCGTCTGCACGCGCAATTGGTACGGTCGTTCGGAGTTGGGCAGGTTCAGCCTCATCGGTTCGGACTCGACGATGAACTTGCGCTTTTCGATAATTTTGGCACGTCCGCCGAGCAACTGCGCGCAGCCCCACGTTGTCAGCAGGATCAGCAGGGGCAACATCAGCCACAGGTGAGAGGCTTGCCAACGTCTGATCACTGTTCTCTCCCACGGATCAGAATGGAAGGGTTCTCGCGAATAAGGTCTGTTGCTTCGCGCACATTCAGCAGGGTTTCCTCCAGATTTGCCATGGCGTCGAGGATGTCCTTTCGACCCAGCAGTACCGTGCGATCAATATGTAATGCCGTCGTGTCGATGCGCCCCGCCATGCGGTTGAGGTTGCTGACCAGTTCTGGCAACGGACCCTCGAGTTGTTGGCGTACGGCGGCTGTTGTCAGCCGCAAGTCCCGCAGAGCGACTCGTGTGTTCTCAGATGCGACGAGGGAGTGGACGGAGTCCATCGTCGCCTGTATGGCCTTTGTCGTGGTCGCCAGATTCTTCGTTACCAAGGCCAGATTGGTGACGATGGCGTCGAGATCGGTCTTGTTGTTGGCTAGCAGCCCACTCGCATTCTCCATCAAATCTGTGCCCGCCTCGATCATACGTCCCATCTTGCGCTGATTCGTCGGCCCCGTCATCTCCGTCAGGTTAAGCAGCAGTGCTTCGACACGGGTCGTGAGCAGGTCGGCACGCTCTTCTAAACTGGAAAGGAAAGTCGCCTTCGCCGGCAAGGTGTCACCATGGGCCAGTACGGGGGAGTCGCGGAAACCAGGCCTTGCTTTGAGCTCGATGTATTTGAGTCCCGTCACTCCCTGGCTGAATAACAATGCCTCGGTATCCTCACGAATGACGTTGGGCACTTTGCGTGCCTCCAAAGAGATCTCGACGATGACATTGCCGATCTCGCTGGCGGAGACACGCGCATCCTCGACGCGGCCGACGGTGATCCCCTGATATTTCACCGGATCCCCAGGCGTCAGACCGCCAACGGATTCCTCGAATTGGATGTAGTATGTAACCCGCTGCCGTAACAACTGAGCACCGGCGACGATCAACAGGAATCCGCCGAGGACGCTGGTCGAGAATACAAGAAAGACGGCGAGGCGGACTTTTTGGGCCCGTGTGGCCATGCGATCCGATCAGGTTTCGGTGTCGAAGGGTTGCAGATGGCGAAGGGCTCGCAATATGGGCCATGGGGTGAACGTACGCCAGAATTAACCGACATCCATCGGGGCCTGGATTACCCGCAGTGCCTTGGTCACCAAGTGCAGGGTTACCGGTGTGGTCGCCAAGGACTCGCCATCGGCGTGCAGCAGATGTGAGCCGCCGAGAGGCTCAAGGCGTAGCCAGCGCGTGCGAACCATACGGACGCAGGGGTGATGGACGTGACCGCCCCAGAGGATCCGGGGCATCAACCGCAGCAGAGTCGATCGGGGCACTGCGCCATCGACTACGCAGACATCGAACATACCATCTTCCGGATCCGCTTCTGGCGCGATGCGCAAGCCACCACCATAGGAACTGGTGTTGGCCACGGCGGCGAGGAAGATCTCCTGCTCGATTTCGCCAAAGTCCCCACTCAGGCGAACTCGAGGTGATTGGTACTCGCGCATGTGGCGCAGACTCGCCAGCAGATACCCCGCCGTTCCTGGCAGCGGAGCACGTCCCTCTTTCATGATCTGGCTGACCTCGGCATCGAAGCCAAAGGCGGCGATGCTGGCAAACCAGGTGTCGCCGCAGCGACCCAGGTCGATGGTTCTTGGTTGGCCTGCACACAACAGGCGCACCGCTGCTTTCGGGTTGCGCGGGATGGCCAACGCGCGGGCCAGATCATTGCCCGTGCCCATGGGGATCAAACCCATCGCGGTGTCGGTCTGTGCCAGCACCGGCAGGATCTCGGCAACGGAACCGTCGCCACCACAGACGATGACGGCCTCATGGCCTGCCTCTACCGCCGCACATGCCAACTCGGTGCCATGGCCCGGTCGTTCGGTGAAACGGAGGGTGACATCCCGTCCCGACTGGCGCAGCAACGCGGCGCTCAGATGTGCCGCCCGCTCACTACGGCCATGTCCGGCGGTGGGGTTGGCGATCAGGGTCCATGGGGTGTGCACATGGACAAGATAGACAGCATGACGATCCCTGACATCATCTGCCCGGACACCTACCTTGGCGGCATGGACAGGCCAGACGAAGCGGACCCGCCACCGCGGCGCGCCAATCGTGACGAGCTACGACAGTCGATCCGACACCCGTATATCACGCGCCAACACCCGGCGGGCCCTCCCGCCGGGGATGCAGCTGCCGATGCCGATTCAGCGCCGTCACCGACGCCGGAGAAGGAACCCCGCAAAGAAGATCTATAGGTGTCGCCAATGCAGGCCGACAGTTCTTGTCACCTCCCGAGCGGTCCTATATATTCCTCAGGTTATTTCGTTGTGTCGTAACTATCTTATAAAACTGAACTTAGGCCTTTTTTTGGCCACCAGGGCCTTCCTTTCGGCCACCAGTCCGGGGCCAACCGCCACTTGACTCCCGATCGCCAATGATCCGCACCTATTACACCGACCGCGTCTTGCTCGTCACTGGCGGGACCGGTTTTGTCGGCTCAGCTCTGATCGCCAAAACCCTCGCCGACCTCGGCGATCAGGTGCGCCGCATCTACGTCCTGATCCGGCCCAAGCGCCGCAGTGATGGTGGCGAGATGGGCCCGGCGGAGCGTCTCGAGCAGCTCTACGAGACGTCCCTGTTTGCGCCGTTGCGTGCCGACCCCGAACGCTGGGCGCAATTGCGGGCCAAGGTCGTGTCCGTCGCCATCGATGAACGCCAGGCCGATCTGGGGTTGTCGGAGCTGGACCGCGAGCGCTTGATGGCCGAAGTGGACACCATCTTCAACAGCGCTGCCACCGTTGTTTTTGACGAACCTCTGGATATTTCAATACAAGCGAATGTAGCGGGCCCCCAGGCGTTGCTGGAACTGGCAAAGGCCTCTGGACGAGTTATCGATTTCGTCCATGTGTCGACGGCCTACGTCAATGGCCAACGGAGCGGGCGCATTGCTGACGAGCCTCTGCCCACGGACCGTGACATGCGGCAGATCATGGAGGCTGACGGCGCTACCGCCGCCGGCGAGTCCTTCGATCCTGAGGCGGAAGTCAGCGACTGCGTCGCGTTCTGTGCCGCTGTGCGTGCCGAAGCCTCTTCAGAGGCGTTCATTCGCGACTTGAAACGCGACATTCTGCGAGAGTATCCGCGCAGCGGCGGGCGCAAAATGACAAGAACCCGGATGGGAGGGCTTGTCGATGGGCGTCGCAGCAAGTGGGTGGAGCGTCGCCTCGTGGAAGAGGGCATGCGTCGGGGCAAGGTTCGTGGTTGGACAGATGTGTATACCTACACCAAGGCGATGGGAGAGCAGTTGCTGGCCCTGCGGCGTGGGCACATCCCCCTTGTCATCGTGCGCCCGAGTATCATCGAGAGCAGTCTGTCAGACCCGGAACCCGGGTGGATTACCGGGCTCAAGGTGATGGATCCAATGCTGGCAGCCTATGGTCGCGGTCTGATCCCGGATTTCCCCGCGCGTCCTGATGTCATCATCGACGTCATCCCCGTGGATCTGGTCGTCAACGGGTGCCTGGCGGCGGCGACGCAGGCTCAAACGGCGCAGATCGAGGTCTTCCATATCGCGACGGGTGACCGGAATCCGGTGAAGATCGGTGAGATGTTTGACAGTGTGCGCGTCCACTATCAGCGCTTGCCGATGACGGACATGGGAGATGTGCCGCCCGTGCTGCCGAAGTGGACCTATCCGAGTCTGCGCACTTTCCGTCTCATATTCCATCTGAAGTATCTCTACCCGATCCGTGTTCGGGAATGGATACTGAACAATCTACCGGGCAGCAACCGCTCACCGAGACAGAAGCGAGTGTTGCGGTCCCTGCGGGTCCGACTTCAGCGGGTGTTGTATTACATCGACATCTACAGTCCGTACACCCACCTCGACTGCCAGTTTCAGACGGCGCGGACCAAGGCCCTGTTCGAGTCGATGCCGGCTGACGAGCGTGAGACATTCAGTCTCGATGTGATGCGTATCGACTGGCGGCATTATATCGAGGAGATCCACCTGCCCGGCATGCGGCGCAATGTGTTGCGCGACGAGTTCGCAGCTGAGGCCGTTCTGCCCGAGGCACCGCAGGAACCAGGCCTCGAAGAGGCTCGACTGCAGGCCGAAGAAGAGGTCCACACGATCCCTGACCTGGTGCGCTCCGCCTGCAGTCGATATCCCGAAGCAACAGCCTGCGAGATTCAGATCGACGGCACGTGGACGAGCCTGACATATGCACAGTTGCTGGAGCGAGTACAACTTCAGGCCGGTACGTGGCAGGGACTGGGTTTGCAGCCCGGTAGCCGTGTCGTTGTCGCCGGCGACAATGGTCCAGATTGGATCGTTGCATATCTGGCGGCTTCCTTCCTCGGCGCCGTTGTCGTGCCCATCGATCCACAGACGCCTGCTGACGAAGTGGCTCGTATCGCCGGTTTCACCGCCGCCGCTGCCCTTGTTGCCACCAATGACCGTCTCGATGCCGTCAAGGAGACCGGTCTCTGGGAGGGGCATCGTATCGAGTGGGGGGCCCCGAGCTCGCCTTCGATTTTTCATGAGCCCCTGCTCGAGGCGCAGATGGAGGCATCGATCATCTTCACCTCGGGCATGCGGGTCGATCCGCGTGGCGTCGTGCTGACGCATGCGAATTTTATCGCCGATCTGCTGGGTCTGAGTGAACTCCAGCCTCTCGATGAACAGGACAGACGATTGTCCATGTTGCCGCTGCATCACGGACTCGAGTTCACCGGTGGGTTGCTGTTGTCCCTGTGGTCGGGGGCCTCGATCACGTTCATCGATGCACCGTTGAACAGCCGCCGGATCCTCGACACGATCCGTGATCGCAAGATCACCGCGCTGCTCGCAGTGCCACGAATCCTGAAGATTCTGATCGATCGCGTGCAGCGACTCGATGGTGCCTCAGAGGACGGGTCGAATGTGAGCATTCTGCGAGGACTGCGGCTCATCGTCAGCGGCGGGGCGCCCCTTGATGGGGAGTTGTTTGATGCGTATGCACGCTATGGCTTGACCATCCACGAGGGTTACGGACTGACCGAGGCCGCTCCTATCGTCACGGTCAACCCAAGCACTGAGTGTCGACGAGGATCCGTTGGCATCCCCTTGCCCGGAATCGAGGTCCGCATCGCCGGTGACGGGCAGCAGGGCGAGATCCTCGTGTCGGGGCAGACGGTGATGGGGGGATATCTGGAGCGGCCCGATCTGACCGCGCAGGTACTGCGCGACGGTTGGCTGCACACGGGGGATATCGGTTACCTGGATGAGGACGGATACCTGATGGTTACAGGCCGTCTGCGCGAGCTCATCGTCACCGGTGCCGGCAAGAATGTCTACCCCGAAGAAGTCGAGGACCTGTACGCAGATCTACCCAACACGGCGGAACTGGCCGTCGTCGGGTTGCCCTCCACCCGCACGCTCGGTGAGGAGGTACACGGTGTGGCCGTGTTGTCGAGTCAGTCGCGAGAGCTCGACGAAGAGGAGGTCGTCGACGCCATCCGCCAACGCGTCTACGCCTTGTCGCGGGATCTGCCGACCTTTCAACGCATCACCCAGATCCACGTCTGGCGCCGGCCGTTGCCACGTCTGGACAATGGTCGCGTCGATCGAGTCGCCTTGCGCTCCGAACTCGAGCGTGCCGGTGACGTCGTCGCCGACGTCGATATCGACAGCAGTCTGGCTCCCTGGGAGCGGGACATCTACCAGCGAGTCAGCAAACTCGCCGGTCTGGCTGTCAGTGAGATCGTCGCTCATGCAGACGCACCACTCGACACGACCATGAACTCACTGATGGCGGCCGAACTGGCCGCCAGTCTCCATCCCGCCGAAGAGGGCAACACAGATCGCGTGCTGTTCGACCGCAGCGACACGACACTGCGTCAACTGCTGGACAGCGTCGGACCGCAACGTGCTCTCGAGAGCACGACACAGATGTACTGGTCGCGAGTACTCGACGGTATGACGCCCTCCTCGCGGGGGAGTACGGTGGCCGCCGTCGTTACGGGAAAACTCCTGCGCGGGTTACGCCAAGTGTCGATCGCGGGTCAACCGTTGCCCCAGGGGCCGTATCTGCTTGCTGCCAGCACTTCGGGGGATGTCCAGATCGCTGCTGTGCTGGCGGCGCTGGCAGGACGGGTACAGGCCCTCTGTCTGGTCGTAGAGCGACAACAAGACCTCGGGCCGGGCGGGGGGTCGTGGTGCTGCCGAAGGCTCGCTGAACACATCATTCTGGACCGCTATCCGCGGCTTGAAATGGGTCTGCAAGCCGCCGCCGCGAATCTCGGCGATCGTCGACCTTTGCTCCTGTTCCCACAGGGACTGGGTGTTAGCGACACGCACGGCTCCGGCTCTTTCAAGTCAGGCATTGGCCTGTTGTCCGTCGAACTAAGTGTGCCCGTGGTGCCGATTCGTTGTTGTGAGTTCGAGGGTTCGACTCGCATCGACATCGGTGCCGCGATCGACCCCGCCCAATTCACAGGTCGCCCCACGCAACTGACATCGTATGAGATCTACCGCGAGATTGCCGCCGATGTCCGTGCACGCTTACGCGAACTTGCCAAGAGACAGGACGCCATCTGATATGTTCCCATACTGGCTCGAAATCGGTTCCTTCCGTCTGCCCACATTCGGCCCGATGGTCGTACTCGGTTTTCTCTCGGGACACTTTCTCATCAAGAGGGAACTCGATCGACGTGGCATCGATCCGGAGTTGGCGACATCGCTGGTTACAGCGGGTATCCTTGGCGGGTTGGCGGGGGCGAAACTGTATTTTGTTCTCTTTGAGCTACCTGCTTATGTCACCTGGGGGGAGACACTGCGCAGCCTGTTCTCCGGTAGCGGTCTGACATTTCACGGTGGTTTCATCGTGGCACTACTGGCGGTTCTGTGGACGATTGCCCGGCGTGGCGCACCTCTGGCGTCGACGGCAGACGCCTGCGGTCTGGGATTGACCGTGGGTTACGCTCTGGGACGTATTGGCTGCCAACTTGCCGGTGACGGAGACTATGGTGTGCCTACGGACTTGCCGTGGGGTATGGCTTATCCAAATGGTGTCGTGCCAACGACGCAGATTGTCCATCCCGCGCCCGTGTATGAAACCCTGATCGGATTGGTGATTCTCGCGTTGTTATGGTTCACCCGGCGGCCTCTGGCCGAGTTTCGTCCAGGCCTGTCCTTCTGCCTGTATCTGATTCTTGCAGGTGTCGCCCGGTTCAGTGTCGAAACGATCCGCCTCAATCCCGAGGTCCTGTTCGGTCTCACCGGAGCCCAGCTATTCAGTCTCGCCATCATCATCGCGGGCATCGGTATCGGCGTCCGCCTCCTCTCCCACCCGCAAGGATCAAGGCTGTCAGGTGACTGAGAAGACCCGTTTCCCTCGTGTATCGGCTTTCAAGAAAGCTGCCGATCTGCGTGCACACTGTGCCACTCTCGACATCGACATACCATGCGACGACGAGATCCTGAGGGCACCGGAGTCGCCACTTGCTCAACCGATTGATGCAGGCCAACTCACCATTGGCAACAGATATGCCATCCACCCCATGGAAGGCTGGGATGGCACGACGGATGGTATGCCGACGGACAATGTGCGGCTGCGCTGGCGGAATTTTGGTATCTCAGGAGCCAAACTGATCTGGGGCGGCGAAGCTTGTGCCGTGACCCCGGAAGGGCGGGCGAATCCCAATCAGTTGATGTGCCGCAAGGAGACGGAGTCGGGCATCGTCGAACTGCACGACCTGTTGGTGGCGGCCCATAAAGAGCGCTTCGGCAGCGACGACGGTCTCGTGGTGGGGCTCCAGTTGACGCATTCGGGGCGCTTCTGTCGTCCCTTCCGCAAGGACCGTCTCGAACCGGCCATCGCCTATCGGCACCCCATTCTCGACGGCAAGTTCGGTATTGGTCCGGAGGATGATGTCATCATCAGCGACGCCACGCTTGAAGGGTTGATCACGCTGTATATCGAGGGGGCCCGTATCGCCCGAGACGCCGGGTTCCATTTCGTCGATGTCAAGCATTGCCATGGTTATCTGGCACATGAACTGCTTTCCGGTTTTACCCGGGAGGGCAAATTTGGTGGCTCCTTCGTGGCCCGCACCAACTTCCTGCGGCGAATTGTTGCCGGGATCCGTGACGACCAGGGAGCCGACGCGATCGCCATTGGCGTGCGTCTGTCCGCCTTCGACTGGGTGCCTTTCCGACCTGACCCTGACAAGGCCGAGGGTGGCCGACTGGGGCCTGGTATTCCCGAGCCGGTTACAGACTGTCTGCCGTATCGTTATGGCTTCGGCATGGACGAGTCTGATCCGGTGGCGTGGGATCTGACCGAGACCTTCCAATTTCTCGAACTGTTAAAAGAACTCGACATCCGTCTCGTCAATCTGTCCTGCGGTAGTCCGTACTACAATCCTCACATTCAGCGCCCCGCTCTGTTTCCGCCTTCCGATGGATATCAACCGCCGGAGGATCCACTTGTCGGCGTGGCGCGGCAGTTGGCGATGGTCGCCGAGTTGAAGGCGCACTTCGGCGACGACCTGGTCCTTCTGGGCTCGGGGTATTCGTATCTGCAGGAGTACCTGCCACACGTGGCGCAGGCGTTGGTGCGACAGGAGAAGGTAGATCTGGTCGGCCTGGGGCGTATGGTGCTCTCCTATCCTGACCTTCCCGCGGATTCGTTGACCGAGGGCAAGCTGACGCGCAAACGGATCTGTCGCACCTTCTCAGACTGTACGACGGCGCCACGCAATGGCATGATCTCGGGTTGTTTTCCGCTGGATCCGTATTACAAGGACCTGCCGGAGGCAGCGCTACTCAAGGACATCAAGGCGAACGCAGGAGCGGACTGATGGGCAACGATGCAACGATCGGTGGTGGCTGGCTTCCATGTCAGGAGAAAACCTGATGCATGACGGCTGGTTTGCTGAAGACACCACACACGGCCCCGTCAAAGTCGACACCTTTGATCCATCGAGACCGCATGAAGGCAAGGTCCTGGGTATCGTTCAGGCCCACGCCGACGACATGCCGCTCTGTTCCGGTGGACTGGTGGCCAAGCTCGTCGCCGAAGGCTACAAGGCATTCATCATCCAGACGACGAATGACGAGAAGTGCGGCGCCGGCTCCGTCGCTGACGCGATCAAGAGCAATGAAGAGGACGTCGAGGCCTTGGCAAAAAGTCTCGATATCGAGGATGTCTTCAACCTGGGGTATCGCAATCATCGGCAGGATGAAAATGCCATTATCGAGCAACGCTGTCGGCTGATTTTCCTGTTCCGCCACCTGCGCGTAGACACGGTGATGAGCTTTCACCCGTGGGCCAAATGGGAGGAGAACCCCGACCACTACATCACCGGGTATGCGGTGGAGTCCGCCTGTTGGATCGCCGGGGCGGCGAGGAGTTTTCCCGAGCAGGTGCAGGCCGGACTCGCCCCGCACGGCGTCAAGGACAAATACTACTGGGTCATGCGCCCGGGTTCACCGTACAACCACGTGACCGATATTTCCCCATTTCTCGACAAGAAGATCGAGTCCATGGCGACGAACAAATCGCAGGGACCCGCCGGCTCCCACGGTCGCAGGCTGAAGGAGCGGTTGGCGAATCAGGGTCTGCAACTGCCTGAGTTGGGTGATGACGACGAGATGGCGGATCGGCAGTATATCCGCCTCTTCGGCCTGGAGGAGAACAAGAGGATGGGGGAGCCATATGGACTCGAGTACGCCGAGTATCATTACTACTTCCCACCGGGTGGAACCTTTCCCTGGATGGCCACCGGTGAGCGGGTGGAGGAGTATGTCAAGGTGCATGCCGTGAAGATCTGATCAGCGAACAACTGGACCAGGACGAGAGGACACACGAGGATGGATTTCGCTGCGGATCGATATGCTTCGATGAAGTACAACCGGTGTGGGTCCAGCGGTCTGAAGTTGCCGGCCATTTCGTTGGGATGTTGGAACAACTTCGATGGTGGCATGGCACGAGCGGATATGGCTGCCCTGTTGGGACGGGCCTTCGACCTGGGGATCACGCACTTTGATCTGGCCAACAACTATGGCCCACCACCGGGCGCGGCGGAGCGCAACGTGGGCTCCCTGTTGGCGAAGGAGTTCAGCAGCCATCGTGATGAGCTGGTGATTTCAACCAAGGCCGGGTATGGGATGTGGGACGGCCCCTATGGCGATTTCGGCTCGAGGAAGTATCTGCTCGCCAGTCTGGATCAGTCCCTGCAGCGTATGGGCTTGGAGTATGTCGACATCTTTTACCATCATCGGCCCGATCCAGAGACGCCGTTGGACGAGACCATGGGTGCCCTCGAGCAGATCGTGCGCCAGGGCAAGGCACTCTATGCCGGTGTCAGCAATTATGGTGGCGAACTGACGGCGACAGCGCATCGAGTCCTGCAGGCAAAGGGCACACCGCTGCTCATCAACCAGGTAGCCTATTCGATGTTGCGTCGGGACCCAGAGCAAGATCTGTTGCCAACGGCCGGTCAACTCGGCGTCGGGGTGATCGCATTCGTGCCACTGAATCAGGGCATCCTGACCAACAGGTATCTGCAGGGTATTCCCACCGACTCCCGGGCCGCCCGGCCGGAGGGCACGTTACGGGAGGAGAATGTGTCGACGGCGGTAATCGACAAAGTGCGACAGTTGAACGAGATCGCGAAGGATCGTGGCCAAAGCATGGCGCAGATGGCATTGATGTGGGTGATGCGCGATGCTCGCGTGACAAGTGCGTTGATCGGCGCCAGCCGGGTCGCGCAGATCGAGGAAAATGTCGCCGCCCTGAAACAGGCGGAATTCACGCCTGAGGAGTTGCAGCGGATCGAGGAGATCCTGGCAGGTTGAGCCTCTTCTGGTGGCGTTGATCGGCGCCAGGTACCCTCTCAGCCGGTGACGGCCCCCGTCGATGCCGAGGAGACGAGTTTGGCGTATTTCGCCATGACGCCACGGGTATATCGAGGCGTCGGGGCTTCCCAGGCCAGTTGCCTCTGCGCCAGTTCGTCAGCGCTCAGATCGACACTGAGACGCTGAGCTTCAGTGTCTATGTGGACCGTGTCGCCATCGCAGATCAGGGCGATGGGACCACCCACTGCGGCTTCCGGGGCAACGTGTCCCAGCATCAGTCCCCGAGTGGCGCCGGAAAATCGACCGTCCGTAACCAGAGCGACAGACTCCCCAAGGCCCGCACCCATGATGGCCCCCGTCACATGGAGCATCTCGCGCATGCCGGGGCCGCCGACAGGTCCCTCGTAGCGGATGACGACGACATCGCCGTCGACGATCGCCCCACTCTGAATCGCCGGCAGAACATCCTCCTCACGCTCGAAGACCTTTGCCGGACCGGTGTGCTCTGTGCGCTCGTGGCCGGCGAGTTTCGCCACACATCCCTCCGGCGCCAGGTTGCCCCGCAGAACGACGAGGCCGCCACTCAGCTTGAGTGGCTTATCGACTGGGCGCACGACCTGCTGGTCCGGTGTCTCCACCGCCCCTTGTGCCTCCTGGCCGATCGTGTTTCCGGTGACGGTTACACAATCCGAATGCAGGCAGTCCCGAGCCTGCAGTCGGTTGGCGACGAGCGCGATGCCGCCGGCGCGGTGCAGATCTGAGGCAACGTATAGGCCCCCCGGTTTCATGCTCACCATCAGCGGCGTTCGTTGCGAGATCTCATGGAAGTCTTCCAGGCTCAACTCGATATCATATTCGTGGGCGATGGCGAGAAAATGCAGAACGCCATTCGTCGATCCACCCGTCGTGGCGATCGACGCGATGGCATTTTCGATCGAGGCGCGGGTGACGATCTGCCGTGGACGCAGATCCCGCCGCACGATATCGACGGCGAGGCGGCCGATGTCGACGGCCATTTCCAGCTTCTCCGGGTCCGTCGCCGGGATCGAACCAGAACCCATCTTTGCCAGACCGAGCAGTTCTACGGCGGTTGCCATCGTATTGGCGGTGAATTGACCACCGCAGGAGCCGGCTCCCGGGCAGGCAGTGTCTTCGATGGCTTTCAATTCGTCGGCGCTGATCTTGCCCTTCGAGTGGGCGCCGATGGCCTCGAAAACATCCTGGATCGTCAGATCGCGGCCATCGAGGTTACCGGGCATGATGGAGCCGCCGTAGAACACGATGGAAGGCACATCGAGACGGCCCAGGGCGAGGATGGCACCGGGCGTGGTCTTGTCGCAGCCCGTCATGGCGACGACTCCGTCGAGCATGTGTCCACGAGCGACGAGTTCGATCGAGTCAGCGATGACTTCGCGGCTGACGAGAGAGGCCTTCATGCCCTCTGAACCCATGGTGATGCCATCGGAGACGGTGATCGTATTGTATTCCAAGGGCGTACCACCGGCGTCGCGTACGCCCTGTTTCACGTATTCGGCTAGATCCCGCAGGTGGTAGTTACAAGGGCCGATTTCCGTCCACGTGTTGGCGATGCCGATCATCGGCTTGCTGAGGTCGTCATCGGTGTAGCCGGCGGCCTTATACATCGCCCGGGCTGCAGCGCGACTGGTGCCATCGACAATTGCACGACTCGGTCGATTCATAGGGCGGCTGCCTTCTTCTCGTCGATACGGAAACAGGCATACTGATTGTCATACATCAGTCCCGTGGCGACACCGATCGCCTGGTTTTCCGTCAACAAGCCGTCGTCGACTTCAGCCTCCAGGGCACGGGTCAGCCAACGACGCGCCTGGATGGCGTAGGCGACGGCACTGGTGGGCCAGCTGGTGTCGCCGCCGAAAGCAAAGAGCTTGTTCGCCGGTGCCGCGTGCAGAAAGCGACGCACGAAATCCATGCCGGAGTACGGGTCGATGGACCAGGCCCAGCAGAGATCGGCGTAGACATTGCGGTAGTGTTTCGTCAACGCCAGCAGTTCCTGTGAATAGGGGTAGGCGATATGCATCAGCACGAAGCGGCAGTCGAGATATTTGGCGAGCAGTGAGCAGAGATTGCCAGCCTTGATCCGGCTGACCGGCATGCGGTCGGTGCCGGCGTAATATCCCGTGTGCAGCTTGAAGGGCAAGTCGTGTTCGATCGCCAGTTCGATCCCGCGTGCCCAGCACCAATCGCCGAGGGCGAGGCGGGTCGTCTCATCGACATCCCCCCCGCGCAGGGTCGCCTGCAGAGCGGCGGCTGCTTCGGCATCGCTGCGCTCTTGCCAGTTCAGCGTGCGGCTGTATGCGTGTTGTGCTTTAACGGCGATAGCGCGGTCCGCGTACTTGGCGAACAGGCCAGCCATCGCCTGACGCAAGGTCGCCAGATCCGACACGGTGACACCTGTCTCCTGGGCCAAATTTTCCACATCGAGCTGACCATTGCAGAAGCCTGCCCAGCTGATATCGTAAAAGAAGAAGCCAGGGCCCGAGGCGTCGGTGACGCACGGCCAGCAGAAATCGTCCGTCTGACAATGATCGATGCCGCCGACCTCCTGCAGCAGCTGTCGGCGACCCCCTGGCTGTCGCCATTCGGTCAACTTGGACTGCGCTCCTGCCAGATCGGCGCCGCCCCAGTCAGGGCCCAGATCGTATACCTCGTCTGCAAGGATGCCAACGGCTTCGCCATACCCGGTAAAACGAATGGCCTTCCACGCCGACTCGATGGCGGCAAAACGCGTGGCCATGTCGCCAGCGGACGGGTCTGTCAGGTTGCCGACGGCTGCAGACGTGGCACCGGCGCTGATGAGGTCGGCGGGCACGTAGTTGGAGAACAGGTCGCTGAGCACGTCGGCGGGCCCTTCGTCAACCCATTGGTTCTCTTTGCGCAGGTGCTCATGGGTGTCGACGAGCGGCTGGGACTGGATGTGTTCGCTGAGGTCGGAAGGCATGGCTGAGGGCCTCGGAGTATTGAAGGGGTGGGCGATGTCGCAGGCAGGCCCACAGTAGCAGAGTGCGATGACCCCGTCAACCAGCACCTGTGCTGGCTTGCCGCCGGTCGTCGTCGCCGCTACTGTCACAGGTGATGCCTTGGCACCCGATTGCAATTCATTTTCCCATCGCCCTGCTCACGGCGGCCGTCGTCGTTGATGTGATCGCCGTGTTACGTTGCCGTGACAATGCCCTGCACCGGATCGCCTATGCCCTGTTGGTTGCAGGCACAATCGGCGCCGGCGCGTCGGTGCTCAGTGGCAATGCTGATGCCGCCGACTATCGACAAACGCCGGTGGCGGCCGCCATCCAGGACCACGAGGATCTGGGAACGGCGACATTTCTCCTGTTTCTGATGCTGGTGCTGGCCCGGTTGCCCCGGATCCTGCGGCCACCGCCGAAGGTGGGCAAGGCATGGGTCTGGCTGCTACCCGCCGTGGTCGGGCTGGTGTTGCTCTTGTTTACCAGCTACCATGGGGGTGAGTTGGTCTACGTCAAAGGTGTTGGTGTCAATCACTGACTTCCAGAGCGGGCCATCACCCGGCACTGGCCATCGTCGAGACCGACGACGACGATGTCGGTGAGGCCGACGAAGAGGCCGTTTTCGACAACACCGGGGATCTCGTCGATCGTGCGATCCAGTGATCCGGCGTCACCGATGCCATTGGGGAAGTGGCAATCGAGGATAAAGTTGCCATTGTCGGTGACAAATCGCTCACCGTCATCACCAAGGCGTAACTCGGCGCGCTGGCAGAGGTCCAGCAGGCGCAGTTTGGCCAGTCCCCAGGCGAAGGGTATTACCTCCACTGGAAGAGGGGCCCGAGTACCGAGGCGATCGACGAGTTTTCCTGGATCGACGATGATGATCTCGAGGCTACTCGCGGCGGCGACGATCTTCTCCCGCAGCAGTGCACCGCCGAGCCCTTTGATCAGTTCGAGATCGGGATCGACTTCGTCGGCGCCGTCAATCGTCAGATCGATGGCGGGATTGTCCTCCAGAGTTTGGATGTCGAGGCCCAACTGTTCACCCAATGCGGCGGAGGACTCGGAGGTCGGCACGCAGCGAATCTCAAGACCTTCTTCCTGCACGCGGTCCCCAAGGGCACGAATAGCGAATTCTGCCGTGGAACCGGTACCCAGCCCCACCACCATGCCGTCCTGGATATATTCCACCGCCCTGCGGGCAGCCAATTCCTTGTGATCAGACATTTCCAGTTCTCTCCTCTACAGACGCATCAGGTAATGAATCTGGCGACCCACTTCTTCGAAACCGACATCAGGATAGAATCGGGAGCCTACGCTATTCTGCTCGAGGGTTTCGATCTTGGCGGCTTCCATGCCCTCGATACGCATGAATTCGAGGGCATGCTCCATCAACAGTCGGCCCAGGCCGCGTCCCTGACAGTCGGGATCGACAGCCATGTTCGGGATCCAGCCTATGCGACTAGCGCCATCGAGTCGAGTCGTGATGTAGCCGAGAACTTTCCCCCCCTCTTCGAAGACGAAGACCCCTCGAGCATTGTCGCCGGCGACATCGGAGTCGATGTGGCGCAATTTGCGAAAACGCCAGTCCTGGTCCCCGATGGGGCCGAATTTCTCTTCGATGTTGCGATCGACGGAGACGCCGTCGAAGCAAATCGCCGTGATCTCCTTCAAGCGCTCAAGGTCACTGCTCTGGTATGGCCGGATCATGGGAGGATTTCTTCCTGGGTTTCGAGCAGAGGGCAGAATAAATTGGCCTACGATTCCTGTCAAAGCGCGCCAGGGGCACCCAGTTGACGGAAGTGGTCCCAAAGGGTCCCGTCGTCGCCCACTGCGCAACACCCTATCTGTGGGACGGTGGGGGGGCCTGGATCTACAATCAGATCGCCTGGTTGCAGCGTTGGCACCCGGTGGTCCTCACCCAGGAGGCACGCAATCTCGAGCAATATCCGGTGCCCGAGTTGCACTCAGCAGAGGATTTCAGCCTGCATCGGCGGCTGCTGAACCGCATCTGGCGACGATGCACGGGGGAATACGCATTCTATGACGACCTCCTGCGCGATATGGGGGCGCAGCTGGTCCATGCCCATTTCGGTTACCAGGCCTGCCGCTGTCTGGGAGCGATCCGGTCCACGGGCCTGCCCCTGCTGACGACATTCTACGGTGCCGACGCGACCAGCTACGCGCGACAACCGGAGTGGCAGCGGCGGTATGTGGAGTTGTTTTACCGGGGACGGCTGTTTCTTGCCGAAGGTTCGACGATGGCGAAGCATGTCGCGGCCGCTGGTGCACCGGAAGAACGGATCCGCATCCATCATCTCGGCGTCGATACGTCCCAGATTCCGTTCCGCGAACGCGAGCCAAAGGACACGGTACGGGTGTTGATGTGTGGTCACTTTCGCGAGAAGAAGGGTTTTCCCGATGGCCTCAGGGCGCTTGGACGGGCTGTGAAAGCGGCACCGGGAATCGATCTCCAGGTCGTCATGATCGGGGACGGACCCGACCGCGGCAAGGTTCTCGAGGCGATCGGAGACTCGGGGCTTGGCGAGCGTGTTGAGTTAATGGGACTCAGGTCGTATAAGGAAGTCCTGCAAGAACTTGACTCCTGTGACCTATTGCTTCAGCCAAGTCGAACCGCTACGGATGGAGATGCCGAAGGCGGAGCGCCCGTCATCCTGCTCGACGCCCAGGCAGCCGGCGTGCCGGTGGTGGCCACGACACATGCGGACATTCCAGAATATGTCATCGACGGCGAAAGCGGGCTGTTGGCTCCCGAGAAGGACCTCGAGGCGCTGACCGAGATCCTGCGAAAGCTGTTGACGACTCCGGAAAGCTGGGCACAGATGGGACGACGGGGGAGACAACACGTGGAGCGCGAGTACGACGCTCGCCGTCAGGTACAACGCCTGGAGGAGATCTACGACGAATTGGTCTCCGAGTGACAAACCAGACCCACAAGGCCCACCTCAGGCTGCCTTGCGCAGCCATCGGGCGCGGTGGAGGAGTTGGCTCTGCAGATGTGGACGGCCTACAGGGCAATCGCGGCACGGGGCGGGTAGAATCGACCCGGTTGGGATCGATCGCAGACATGTCTAATCGCCTTAAATAGTCTTGAAAATAGATTGTGGTACAATGAGTTAAGGCTACTTATTGGAATGACTCCCTGCAGTGAGTCATTCCGTGGCCACAAAGATAGAAAATCACGATCCTACTCCTGGGGCAGGGCGTCAGAGCGACAACAG
>DPVW01000419.1:0-5466 GCA_003529325.1 Candidatus Latescibacterota bacterium
CAAGGACCAGCATGGTCATCGAGGCGCCGCCCGCCGTCTCATTGAATCGCCCGGCGCGCTCCAGGAGTTGCGTGTGCACATAGAAAATATCACCGGGATAGGCTTCACGGCCGGGCGGACGTTCAAGCAGAAGCGAGAGTTGACGGTAGGCCCAGGCGTGCTTCGAAATATCATCGACCACCAGGAGTACATCTTCGCCCTGCGCGGTGAAATAGTCCGCCATTGTCGCGGCGTAGAACGGCAGGATGTATTGCTCGGCCGGCGGCGAGCTATCGAATGCGGCCATCACGATCGTGCGTTCGAGCGCGTCGTGCTCCTGCAACACCGCAGCCGCCTTCTCGATGCCTGCAAGCGATTTGCCGACGCAACAGTAGATACAAATTGTGTCTTTACGCGATTGCGAGATGATCGCGTCCAACGCGATCACCGTTTTCCCGGTCATGCGATCACCCACGATAAGCTGACGCTGGCCGCCACCAATCGGAATCATCGCATCGACAATTTTGGTCCCCGTGTTGAAAAATGTATCCACCGGCGCACGCGCCGTGATGGGCGGCGACGGACGGAAGACCGCCATGTGTTCGTCAGCGATGATCGGATCGCCGCCATCACAAGGCACGCCCAAGGCGGTCACCGTGCGCCCGACGTACCCACGTCCAACAGGATTCACGAAGGGCTCGCTGACACCGCGGACCTGCCCGCCAAGACGCAACCGATTCTCATCGCCGAGCACGAGGGCCAGGACCGCCTCCTGATCGTACCCCATTACCAATCCGCGAACCCCATCCCCCATGTCAAGAAGTTCACCGTTGAGACAACTAGGCAGTCCCTCGATCCTGGCGATCATCTTCTTGATGTCGCGGATCGTGCCCTTCTCCTCGCACTTAATCTTAAGGATTGGAATCCCAGAGCCGTCTAAAATGCTCATCCAACTCCTCCTGAATTTCGTCCGTGATGTCCTTCACTTCCTCCAATTTGTCGAGCGTCGACTTGCCCGACGCTCGCAGGCGCGCGAGGAAGTTCTCCATGCACTCTCGCACCTGAGCAGGTGCGGTATCATCCATGTACCCCTCGCGGAATCCGAACAGCCAGATCACTTGATCCAGCATTGGGATCGGATTATCTGCATCCTGCTTCAACACCTCGGCGACAATCTGTCCACGCGTGAGCCGCTTCTGGACTTCTTCAGAAACACCGGCCTTAATACGTGTGAGCTTCTCGAGCTCCTTGTACTGCACGTATTCCAGTCGGAGCATGCCGGAGAGTTTCTTGATTGCCGGCCATTGTACCTTGCTTCCGATACGCGACACGGACAGCCCGGTATCAATCGCGGGTTTGAATCCCTCTCCGAACAACTGGGTGCTCATATAGATCTGTCCGTCCGTCATGGAAATCGTATTTGAGGGAATATAGCCGGTCACATCGCCCTGAATCGTCTCGACGATGGGTAGGTGCGTGATCGATCCTCCGCCATTTTCGGGACTCATCTTTCCCGCTCGCTCGACAAGCTGCGAGTGCACGTAAAAAATGTCACCCGGATAGGCATCGCGCCCCGGCGACCGCTCCAGCAGGAGCGAGATCTGACGATAATTCCATGCATGCTTGGTCAGGTCGTCGAATACGATTAAGACGTCGCCCCCGAGCTGATTCATGAAGTATTCCGCAAGACTGCTCGCAACGTACGGGACAAGATACTGTTTACCCATTGAATCCGCGGCCGTCGCCGAGATCACGATTCCGTACTCCCAGATATTCCTGTTCTCGATTATTTCAAGCACACGGTTAAGTGACGCTTCGGATTTCCCGATGCAGCAATAGATACAGACAACGCCGGCGCCCTTCTGCGAGATCATGGCGTCCGTCGCAATCGTCGTCTTGCCGGTCATGCGATCGCCGATGATCAGTTCGCGCTGGCCGCGACCGATCGGCGTCATCATATCGACGAGCTTCGTGCCGGTCGTCATCGACTCGGTCACCGGCACGCGTTCCAGGACGGAGGGGGCAACCGCGAAGATGGGAGCCTGCCGACTCTCCTTGATGGGCCCTTTGCCATCGATCGGCATGCACAGGGCGTTGACATGCCGTCCGATGAACTCTTCGCCGACCGGCACGGTAAAAGCGTCGATGGTTGAGGTTACCTCGTCACCGGGCTTGATTGGACTCCCCTCTTTGACGATCAGCGCCAGCGCGTAGTCCTCATCAAATCCGACAACCACGCCTTCGGTGTCCCGACCGAATCGGACCAGCTGACCGTTCATGCAGTTAGCCAAGCCGTGCACGTGCACGATGTCCTGCTTCACTTCCGCAATGCGGCCGCGCTCCTTCAACTGAAGGAGATCTATCTTCAACGCCATACGCGTACGCCCTCAACCCTCACGCGCAGCATCACGCTGCTTTATCGGCTATTTCCTCGTCTTGACCTTTTCCGTACCACCGCAGAAAGAACAGTATGCTCACGACCGCCAGGAAACCAAGAATTATGTAGATGATGATCCACGTCGTCTTACGATCCGGCGCCTGGGTTTTGAACACGTCATGCGCCTCCTTCAATATGTCGGGTTGCTGTTCCGGTATCGGCTGCATCATCTCCTCGAGCCCGATGATCCGCTTCTCGATGCGATCGAGCGTGTCGCCCTCGTCCCTGTAGAAAGCAACGTAGGCGTCGTTCATTTCCTCCGGTCCTTCGGTCTCCAGAATGTCAACGAGCTGCTCCTGCGTGTGATGCAAGAACTCCTCGAGCGTCGCAAGATTGCCCTGATCGACGACAACCGCCAGCACGTTCGTGACACGCACCATCAGATTGCTGACGCGCACGTCATTCACGTCCCACTTGTCCCGCACGACGACCTGGAAGGTCTTCGTCTCTTCGGGCCCGAAAACAATGTCCTGCTTGTAGACCGTGACGACCCGATCGGCCTCGTCATAGCCAAGTTCCAGTTCGCCGGCATCCAGCACGTCTTCGACTTTGATCTCCAACGGCAAACTCTGCTTGAAGGACAATATGCGCTCGAGGGCGGATGTGTTCTCCATGGTATAGCTGAAGACGGCGGTTCCGTAGTCCCGACCCGGAATCGTTTCGTCGTCACGGGGGTCCGGGCGACGACGGGTTTCACCCATCAATTCCTCCCCGATGTCCTGACCGGTCGCCAGCACAAAATGGTCAAGATGCTGAATGTCCTCCTTGATCTGTGCGAGCAGTTTTCGGTTCAATTCATAAATCCGAATATGCTCGATTGGACGGGCAGACATGGCGCCCTTCTGTCGATCGCCCAACTTCTGAAGGCTCTCGCGGATCTGCTCACTCAACAGCGATCCTGTCTCCTCGTACGACGACTCCTTTAGCTGCTCAAGGCGATTGCGGGCATAGGTTTCGGCGCGGCTCAGGAAATCCTCCTCGACCACCCAGATATCTTCCAATTCAACTTCGATCTTCCTCCCCTGCTTTGGCTTCAAGGTGAGCTCTCCGGAAAGAACGTAGAGCGCTAACTTGACGTCATACTTAACCAGGAGGCCGTCCGCCTCGAGTGCCTCGCGGTTGATCACATGATCCGGACGAATTCCCTGGGGAAGCTTCGACCTGATAGCGACCTTCTGCTCGTCCTGGTCGGACGGATTGAAGGCTGTGACCTGAAGAATGATTCCTGCATGCAGATCAGAAGATGCGCACACCACCGCTATACAAATAACGAGCGCCGTTCGCAGGCAGGCCATTCGATTCTCATGTTTCGTTTTCATCGATCAATTTCCGGCCGCAAACGGGCTCGCTGGCGGCGTGATCCGAAACCCCAACAAGACCCGTTCAGAATCGGTCACCCGAATATAGGGATATTCAATGAAACTGGCAACCGGGCAGTGCTCCGACGCCGTCGCGGCAGCGCTCTTCGGGCGTGAACGACGGGCGTTTTACTCGGCCCGCGTCAGAACCTCGACCACTTTCGGCTGATTAACCGACTTGTCCAATAGGACATACATCAACTCCATGCTTGCGCGCAGTTTGTCAATCTGGGACTGCAAGCCCTCGAGTTGGTCCGCGCCACTCTTCTGGTCAACGTTCAGCGTGTCCACGGCATTAACTAGATCCTTCTGGATGCCCATCTCGCCCGCCATTTGTACGACCTGCGCATTCGTATCGCGTATCATCGCGACAAGATCGTCGGTTGTTATGTGGTCCCGGATATTTCCTACGATATCGGAAACGCCCTGCATATCCTTGGCAATCCGGTCCAAAATATTCAGTGCCTGCTCGACCTCTCCGCGCCCGAGGGCGTCACGAAGTTCGTTTATACCGGAGGCTGCGGCGCTGGCTTGCACCTTGGCCTGTCGCGAATCGCCGGCGACACTGCTGATCTCGCTGGCAACGGGGTCAATCAACTCTTCCAGTTTTCGAAGCCCGCCGAAGACCGTCGGATCTGTCGATGCGTCACCATCCTCGCCCATCAATCCCCTGAGGAACGCGACAAGATTAGAGGTTCCTCGAATCAGGTCAGCGTTGCCGGTCTCCAACGTGCCCACGGAATCAAGAATCTCCGTGATGTTCGCCCAGTCGATATCAGCAACCTGCCCGTCGATCGTCGTCACGAAGCCCAGAATATCCGTGATCTCCGAGGCATCGAGGCCGTCGGTGCTGGCCTTAATCGCGTCCAGAGCCGTAACGATCGTATCCACATTCGTCAACGAAGAGACGTCTAGCGCCGCGACCGTCGCCGCGACATTCGTCAACTCGTCGATGATAGTGGAGAAGGAATCGAGCACCTCGAGCGCACTCGTGATGGCAATCGTGCGCGCGTCAATGTTCGTTATGCTGGTGCCGAGCTCTCCGAGCCCCTCGTTAACAAGTTCTTGCAGCGCGGTAACCAGCCCGGCGAGATCGTCCAATCGGCCGGTGATGGCCGGCAACACGTCCAACCCCTGCAGTTGCGAAACAATGCTCTGCACGTTCGAGGACAGATCGGTGATGCCGGTCTCCGTAATCTCGAGCAATGAGCTCGATAGCGACGCGATTTCATCAAGCGATCCGGTCAGCAAATCGAGCACATCCAGATCGCCCAGCAGATTCGATATCGACAATGTTCGAACATCGATATTGGAGACGAGCGTCGCGATATCGACCAGGCCGCTATCGACCAGTGCCTGCAGATTACTGCCCAGTGCCCCGAGGTCGTCGAGCGATCCGGTCAACAGACCCAGGACCTCCAGGTCGGCCACCAGACTCGAGATCGCGATCGTACGCTGATCGATGTTGGAAACAGTGGTCCCCAAATTGATCAGCCCACTATCGATCAATGCCTGCAGATTGCTCCCGACAGCCCCCAGATCATCCAGCGAGCCGGTCAGCCCACTGAGAATCTGCAGATCTTCGATCAGTCCGGAAATCGTGACCGTGCGTGTGTCGATATTCGACACAAGTGAGGCGAGGTCGATCAGTCCGCTATCGATCAACGTCTGCAGATTACTCCCCAGCGGCGC
>DPVW01000419.1:5818-6597 GCA_003529325.1 Candidatus Latescibacterota bacterium
CCAACACATCCAGGTCGCCCAGCAAGTTCGATATAGACAGCGTGCGCAAATCGATATTGGAGACCATCGACGCAATATCTACCAGCCCACTGTCAATCAACGCCTGCAGATTACTCCCCAGCGGCGCCAATTCATCCAGCGACCCCGTCAACAGATCCAACACATCCAGGTCGCCCAGCAGGTTCGACATCGCCAGCGTACGGAAATCGATATTGGAGACCATCGACGCAATATCTACCAGCCCACTATCGATCAACGCCTGCAGATTGCTCCCCAGCGGCGCCAACTCATCCAGCGACCCCGTCAACAGATCCAGCACATCCAGATCGCCCAGCAGATTCGATATCGCCAGCGTACGGAAATCGATATTCGACACGAGGGAAATGACATCCACCAGCCCGCTGTCGATCAACGCCTGCAGATTACTCCCCAGCGGCGCCAACTCATCCAGCGACCCCGTCAACAGATCCAGCACATCCAGGTCGCCCAGCAGGTTCGATATCGCCAGCGTGCGGAAATCGATATTCGACACGAGGGAGATGACATCCACCAGCCCGCTGTCGATCAATGCCTGCAGATTGCTCCCCAGCGGCGCCAACTCGTCCAACGCACCCGTCAACAGATCCAGCACATCCAGGTCGCCCAGCAGGTTCGATATCGCCAGCGTGCGGAAGTCGATGTTCGATACAAGCGTCGCCAGATTAATGAGGCCGCTGTCGGTCAGGGCCTGCAGATTGCTCCCGATGGGCGCAAGGTCGTCCAACGCACCCGTCAACAGA
>DPVW01000499.1 GCA_003529325.1 Candidatus Latescibacterota bacterium
ACCACCGAACTGATTGCACTCGGTAAGGATGGATCCAATGGCGACACGCGGCGACTTCATGTTGGGGTCAAGTTGCGAATCACGATTCCTGTAAGCCCTCAAGGATACCCTTGCTGTGGCCGCGGCCTGGGTACATCACTTTGTCTACGAGAGTCCTGTAGATGGTCACGATTGCTGTAGGCCCTCGAGGATACCTCTGCTATGGCCGACACAGAACGCGATGTAGGCTTTGCCGGCGTCATCCCCCACGAGCTTCATGATGTGGTCATAGTCGATAGCGCGTTCGTAGCCGACGTCACGTAAGGCTCGGGCGACGGCGAACATGGACAGATCACCTTCGTCTGGAGCCCGCTCCTCGTACCAGCCGTCCACCGGAATGCGACCATGCACGTTGCGGAAGTGGACATGGAAGATCCGCCCCTGGGCGCCGAACCGCTGGATACCGGCAAAGACATCCTGACCTGACTCGTAGCGTGTGCCGACACAGTACGTCATGCCCATATTCGGCGAGTCGACCTCACGAAAGAGGCGGTCGAAGCTGTCGAAATCGTAGAGGATCTGCGCTGCTCCGTAGAGCGCAGGTACAGGCGGATCATTCCCATGCATGGCGAGCAGGACGCCGCCACTTTCGGCGATAGGAAGGATCGTCTGAAAGATCTTCACCGTGCGTTCCCAGAGTTCCTCATGGGTAGGTGAGCCAGCCGGTGCAGGGCGCTGCTCAAGTGCCTCGCTCAGATCCGAGTGCAGATGCCGATACCCCCCTCGTCCCTCAACCCAGCTATGCGAGGATTCGGGGAAGTGGCCGAAACTCGCCGCTTGAAAGCATTGTACACCGAGCACGGGCAGATCGAAGTCCGCACACATCTGGGCATTGTGCGCCAGATTATCGAGTTCTTGTTCGGAGCCGGTCTGTCCCAGAAATGTGCAGTGTGTGGCGTCCCCGGTGCTATTGATGCGCTCGATGCGCAGATCGGCCTCGGCGAGCAGGCCGATGGCCCGCTCCAATCCCTCACGGCTCAACCGCCCCGTTTTGGCATACCCCGGGATCAGCGACATCGTGATATCGACGACATCGACGCCGACCTGTTTGAGAAATCGCAGGTCGTCGGGACGTTCCAACCATTCGGGAGAGATCCTTGTCCCAACAAGCATCAGGCGGCCTTCAGATCGAGTTTGTCTGCTACCTGGATCAAGGCCTGCATGAAGCCGACGCAGTGAGCTCGCCCGCGGTGATGCCAGGGGGAGTCGCCGACGGTGGCTGGCACGTGGTCAGGAATCATGAATCCATCAAACCCGAGTTCGTGTAATCGTTGCACGACGGCGAAGGTATCGACCTGACCATCATCGATGAAACACTCGTGAAAGCGGTCCGCCGTCCCTTTGACATCACGAAAGTGGATGTAGATGATCTTGCCATGGGGGACGAAATAATCGAACCCTTTCATCACATTCTCATGACCGCCCATCTCCGACCAACAGCCCATGCAGAAGTCGAGCCCGTGGTTGGGCGAGTCGTACTTGTCCAGGGCTCGTCGGAACCCTTCGAAATTGCCGAAGATGCGAGCGACGCCGCCCAACATGGGCACCGGTGGGTCGTCGGGATGTAATGCGAGACGGACGCCAGCCTGTTCGGCAACGGGCAAGATACGATCGAGATACCAGCAGTAGTTGTCCCACATCTGCTCCGCAGCATACTCGCGGTCAAATGACAGAGGCGCGTCTCCATGCTCGGCTTCATGAAAACGAGTCGCCTTGGCGCCACCACGCAACACCTCGGGCTCCGGGGTCCGCCACACGGAGGCAGGGATCCAGTGATACCCGAGAATGGGGATACCGACTTGCCCCATATTGCGCACGGTGGTCACCATATTTTCGAGCTGTCGCTCGCGACCATCCCGGCCAAGCATGATGTCGAGATAGAACGGGATGGGCACATTTTCCAGCGCCATCAGCCGCAATTCGTACTCTTCGGCCTTTGCCTTGAGGGCCGCCAGATCGTCGACTTGCCAGAAGCCGGTGTCGCTGGGCAGATTCGGCGTGTTCATGAGGAAATCGTCACAGCCGAGTTGTTTGATGAACTGGCACATGTCGTCGGTGAGTTCGTTGAACTGACCGAGACCGACGCGCATTGACAGGGACATGATTGACACTCCAGATCGAGTCGGGCAGGTTTCGCGGGGACACAATCTCCCGAAACCAAACCTGAGGGTCAAGCAAGAGGCTGATGATGACAGCACCTGACGTCGCCGCCATTCAATCCTATCTACGCAATCTGCAGGAGCAGATCTGTACCGACATCGAGACCCAGGAAGGGGAAGGGGGCACCCTCTTTCGCGAAGATGTCTGGCAGCGGCCTGAGGGGGGTGGCGGTCGTTCCCGGGTACTGGAGGCCGGGGAGGTGATCGAAAAAGGGGGTGTCAATTTCTCCCATGTGCTGGGTGACCGTCTACCACCTTCGGCATTGGTTCGGCGCCCGGAACTGGAGGGACGCAGCTTCGAGGCGATGGGTGTCTCCGTCATCTTTCACCCACACAATCCATACGCGCCAACAACACATATGAACGTGCGATTCTTCATCGCCCACGATCCGCAGGGCGAGTCAGCGCCCGTGTGGTGGTTTGGCGGGGGCTTTGATCTGACGCCGTATTATGGCTTCGAGGCGGATGCCGTGCACTGGCACAGGACGGCGAAGGCCGCCTGCGATCCCTTCGGGGCACAGCTATACGGGAGCTGCAAGAAGAGCTGTGACGAGTATTTCTATCTCAAGCACCGGGAGGAGCCTCGTGGCATTGGCGGGCTCTTCTTCGACGACCACGACGCTGGCGGTTTCGACGCGGCCTTCGCCTTCACACGCAGCGTCGGTGACCACTACATGCGGGCCTATAGTCCCATCCTGGAGGCTCGCAAGGACATACCTTTCGGTGAACGGGAGCGCGATTTTCAGCTCTATCGGCGGGGCCGTTATGTCGAGTTCAATCTGGTGTACGATCGAGGCACACTCTTCGGACTGCAGTCCAAGGGACGCACAGAGTCGATCCTCGTGTCGATGCCGCCGCAGGTGCGTTGGCGTTATGACTGGCAGCCGGAACCGGACAGCGCCGAGGCCAAGCTCTATACAGACTTTCTCCGTCCCCGGGACTGGGCGGCAGAGGTGTCATGATCGATTCTGCCGGTATCCACGCCGAGGCCCACGTAACGGTCTATGGGGACCCCGACTATTACTGTGGACCCGGTCCTGCCGTCGTCTGTGACCCCGACGGCGGGCGTCTCACCGTCGCCTTCCGTCGGGTGCCATCGTGGCTCAGCGAAGGCCTTTCCGGCCATTGGCATCCATCGACGGAACTCTGTCTCACCCACTCCGACGATGACGGTGCCACGTGGACGTCGCCACAGGTTTATCTGGCGGGCGGCCAATGTCCGAATCTGCGCCGGCTCGCCGATGGTACCCTCATCCACCACACGCATCGTTTCGAACTCGTCAACGAGGCGATCTTCGAGACGATCCGCAGCTTGCGACTCTACGACGAAGAAACGGCACTACACGATCGCGCGGAGTGAGAATGACGGACCTCCATCCACACATCCTGATCACCACCGATGAAACATCTCGTCTGCCGACAGTCAGTTCCCTGAGTGCCGCCGTCGGGCGGCCCGGTGCTCGTCAGCGGCTGTGGCAGCTCGTCCAGGCAGCGGCCGATGCCGGACTGCAGGCGCCACCCATTACCTCTTTCGACTCCCTGCCCGGCCGCTCCACCGAGGACGTGCGCCGTGGCAACCGCGACTACCGCATCGTCGACGCGGCGGGTCAACGTGTCACTCAGGCGGCCCTGGCCGCGCTGTTGACACAGGATCGGCGCTACGTCGATTCGGCATTGAGACAGATGGAATGCCTCTTTGATCACAACAAATGGGCGGAGTGGCAGGATATCTTCCATCGCGAACATTTCGACCTGGATGCCGATCTGCGTACCGGGCAACTGGCACGAGACCTGGCGCTGGCCTGGGATTGGATGCAGCCAATGCTGACGGCGGCGGAGCGGCAGAGCGTTGTCGATGGCATTGACCGCTGTGGCATCCAACCCTACCTGCGCGCCGTCGACGCCGGCGCCTGGTGGCTGCAACGGATGAACAACTGGACCACTGTCATCGTCGGCGGGCTCGGCATCTGTGGCATGGCACTTGCCGCCGCCCACCCGCAATCGACGGCCCTCGTCGACATGTCCCGCCCCATAATGTTAGCCTACCTCGAGCACTACGGACCCGAGGGAGAGTTCAACGAGAATCCTGCCTACGCCATCTCCTCCTTTCTGCCCGTGCTGTACTTTTCCGCCCTGCGCTGCCATGACGGCGAGCATGAAATTCCAGCACCGATCATCGCCCTGCGGCAGCATGCCTACTGGTGTCTCTACGCCACCGCACCCCCGGGCCATCTGGTCTCCTTCGGCGATGGTGGCCCCGAGTATCCGGCGCTGACGAGTTTTGTCCCCGCTGTGGCGTCGGCGACTCAGGACTCAGTACTGCATTGGTTCTATCTGCAGCACTTCGAGCCGCCGCGATTTCCCGTATGGGAGTTGTTATGGCTGGATGACGCCCTGGTGCCGGTGGCGCCCACGCCAGCATCGTTGCCCCTTGGCAGAGCGTACGAGGCCCATTCAGGGTTGATCAGCAGTCGCACGAGCTGGGACCCCGACCGCACCGAGTGTGTCGTGTTCGGCAAAGCGGGTCATGGCGGCATCAATCACACACACCCCGATGGCGGACAGATCGAAATCCACGGGTATGGTCGGCGGCTGATCGTCGATCTCGGTTCCGTCCCCTACCCAGCTGACAATCAGCGTCGCTACTATCACTTCAGTAGCGACGGGCACAACCAGCTCACCTTTGCTGGCCGGGCGCAACTCTGGGACCAGGAGCCAAACCATCAGGCGAAGCGCACGGCTGGTGAATTCGACGGTGATCGCGGTGGCTGGTGGCGGATCGATCTCACCTCATTGCACGAGGGTGCGGAATCGGTGACCCGGACCGTCGTGCACCTGCACCCCGGTATCGTGGTGGTCGTTGACGCCGCCAGCCTTCGTCGCGCCGAGACCTGCCGTCTGCGCTGGCACCCGGCGACGGATCCCGTGCCCTCGGCAATCCCTGGCCTCTTCACGGTTATCAACGGCGACGCCCGCATCGACGCCTCTGTCGCCGCCGCCGATGGCACGGCGCTGGCGTTGCACGCCGGCCGACACCAGTATCAGCCGCCCTTCGACCAGGACCGCATGAACAATCCCCTGCCACAGCGCCGGGAGCCCTACCTCGACGCCAGTCTCGAGGCTGACCGTGTCTGCTTCGTCAGTCTGTTCGCCGTGTCGTCAAGCACCGACCCGGGTCGCCCCTGGCAGCGTGATGACGACTGCTGGCGGCGGGGTGATGTATCGGTGTTGCTCGACGACTCGATGCTCCAGGTCGTCGGGCCCACCTCCCGGTGGGATGTTCCGTCCGACGGTTAAGAAACAAAGACGGGCGCCGACCCTGCTGCGATCGACGCCCGTGGTGGGTGGTGTTGGGTGGCCGCTAGCTGCCCTGATCTGCCGCCGTCACGTCATAGTCGTGATCGCGTACCGTGCCATCATCGGAGAAGTCGCGTTTGGCTTCGCGCAAGTCATGGAACAGACGGGCAAGATCCCGCATCCCCCCGATGGAGAGCCACACCATCACCCCTAGCGTGAGGACGATGAAGAACACGGTGTTCACCCAGTAGTGATACGTCGTCCAGCCCTCGATACTGATACCGATGGTGAAGGCGGCAATCGTCATGCCCAGCCACAGAGCAAACAGCCCCAGCGATTTCACGACGGTGAAACCATAGATGAGTTTGTCGCCGCGCGAGAAGTCGGCGTTGACACCCAACGCCGAGCGCCAACTCCAGCCTTCTTTGACCGTATGACCACCCGTGGCGGCGTGGTCTGAGGCGACGGCATACTCTCCGCGATGCAACATCTTGTCGACATTGAAAACGCGCTTCTCGGACAGGGAGAGTAGGACATACAGCGTCCAGGCGATGCACATGGAGAAGAAATAGACTTCCTGTCCGGTGAGGAAAAAGTCCTCCCCATACCAGTCCTCCCACCAGTGTTCGCAAATCATGCCTGCCGTAGCCAGCACCGTGCCGCTTGTGAGGCCGGCGAAGGCACCACGCGTCGTCCCCCACGTCGTATACAGGCCGCCGACGATGACGACGCCGGCCCCACCGAGCCAGAATGCTCCGGTGAGGGCGAAGAACAGTAGAATGTCCTGCGTCTGACGGTAGAAGGAACTGAAGAGGAAGATGAACGCGGCGACACCGAAGATGGAAAATCGCAGCAAGCGTAAGTGTTGCTTGGTATCGATTTCCTTGCCCCGCAATGGCAGGTAGACGTCCTGCACGAAGATGCTCCCCCACGAGTGCAGATAGGTGTCGTGGGTGGAGATGAAAGCGGCAAACATGACGGCTGCAAAGGCCCCCATGAGACCCACAGGCATCCACAAGGTCATGGTGATGGGGGTGATCATCTGATCTCGCACCTGCTCGTCGGCTATGGTTGCCAACTGTGCATTGACCTGCGACGCCCAGTCCGTGTAGTCGGGATGGTGCATGATCAGATAGGCGACCAATGGCAGCAGGGTCAGCGCCCACAGCAAGGTGAAGCCACGGAACTGGCCCAGAACCCCTGCCATCTTCTGTTCGTGCGGCGTCCTGGCCGACACCTGGTAGGCCTGTGAACCTTGCCAGGCGTTGCGGTTGATGACGAGGGCGAAAAGGCCGATGAGGAAATACCAGACGTTAAAGCCTTCGACGTTGGCCGTATCGAATGGATCCAGCAGCGACTTGCCTGCTTCGGCGATCTTCAAGCCATCAAAAATATGGTCCAGCGGAAATTTGACGAGGATGAGGATAAGGATCGCTGCGAGCACGATGTTGACGAAGAAGGACTGGAAAAAGTCGGTCACCAACACCGCGATCTGACCACCGGAGAAGGTGAAGTAGAGGGACAGGCCCAATAGCACGATGAGCAGCGTATGGTAGGTGGGCACTGTCAGTCCGAGCAGACTGTAATAGTTGGGTAATCCCGTGTAATGGATGAAGAAGTTGGCGCCCACCGCGGGAAAGATGCCGAAGTTGATGATGCCGGAAATCCAGCAGATCGTCGCCGCATAGGAGCGGAACTTCCGGCCGTAACGGACCTCAAAAAACTGGCCCAGCGTCATGGCCCGGGTCTCGCGGTAACGATAGACGACCCATCCGGTGAGCATGACGAGAAGCATAATGGGGGCCTGCAATTGGTCCCACCAGTTGGGTGCAAAGCCGGCTTTGTACACCATCTGGAAGCGGGCGATGATCGACACGGCACCGAGACCGGCGACGCCATCGGCCATGGTCAGCAGATACCGGCCCGCCAGACGGTTGGCGACGAGAAAGTCACTCGTCGACTGGGTGTACTTTTTCGTTGAGTACGCCAGCACGACGAAAAACACCGTAACGATGGCGACCACCATCCAATCGATCCAGTGCATCGTCTCCATTTAAACTGTCTCCCGTCTGTTAGACCTCGATGAAGCCATAGCGTGCCCGGTTCTCCCCCGCCGCGTCGAGGACGCGCCGCACGGCGAGTGTCTCAGCGCGGGGCACATTCGCCTCGCCGGTTTCAAAGGCCTGCAAAAAGGCCCGTGCCGTATCTCGAAAGATAGCGCTTGAGTCGACGGTGACGAACTGCGTTGCCGCAGCCGTCGTCAGCGAGGCGGCATAAGGTGTGGTGCCACCATCGGTGTGAACGTGGATGACGGCGCTGCGGCCATCCGCCCACTCCAGCAGCAACCGGCTACGAGGCTCATCACTCCATCGCTGCAACCGCCGCACACCTGCACCCATACAGCTGATCACGAGTTCCACCGGATGAATGGCGTACTCGCCGAAAGAACTGCCGCCGCCCCAGGCGACCATGTGCAGGATATGCTCCATGCCGCCCGCCTCCTCGACCTGCTTCTGAACATCCGTATAGCGCAACGCCGACGAGGTCTGGATGACGACACCGTGCCGGTCGGCAAGGGCGAAGATGGACTCCGCCGTGGGGCTGTCCGGGGCGAAGGTCTTGTCGACGTAGGTGCTTTTGCCACGGGGCAATACCTGTTCACACAATGGCAGATGGGTTTCGGGATTGGATGGCGCCAAAATGACGTAGTGATCGACATGAGCATCGAGTGTTGCCACGTCATCGAACCATGGTACGTCATTGTCCCGCGCCCAAGCCTGACTGGGGGCTGCCTCAAGGGCGGTGCACCCGGTTACGGCAAATCCGAGTGCTCCAAGCTCCCCGCGCAGCAGTCGCAGATAGACATCGGCGTGGTAATTGTCCAGGTGGTAATCGACGAAACCGATGCGGCCCGTCACTTTAAGCACCGACCTGACGGACGTTGACGAAACCAGCGCCATTGGCCGAAGCACGTGCCGCCAGACAGGCGTAGACGGATTGCAGACCCGTCTCGATCGGTGTGCGAGAGCTCTGCGTGCCGTGAACGACTGAGGAAATCATCTGCCAGGGCGGTGTCCCCGCTAAAGTGACTCATGCCGACGACACGCAAATCGGCATCGATCTGGCGAAAAGGCCCACTGATCATGCCGTGAATGCGGACCATAACCGACGGCACCGATGCGGGTTATCGCCACAACTCACCCCGATCCTCTTCCGTCTGCATCGTGCGTACATATTCCTCGTCGAGTTCGGCCCCAAGCCCTGGCTTTTCATTCAGTACGACGTGCCCCGCTTCGATCAGGGGTTCGTCTTTGAGCAGAATCTGCTCCATGCCCTCGTCGCGAAATCGGTGATACTCCAGGGCCAGGAAGTTGGGGACACTGGCGCAGGTGTGGGCATCGGCGAGTGTGCTCAAGGGGCCTGAATTGTTGTGTGGTGCGAAGGGCACATAGTAGATCTCGGCCATGTTGGCGATCTTGCGACACTCCGACAGGCCGCCGCACTTGGAGATATCAGGCATGATGATGTCCGCCGCCTGTTTCTCCAACAGTTCGCGAAAACCGTAACGCAGATACAAATTTTCGCCGACACAGATCGGTGTACCACTAGCGGCTTTCACACTCGCCAGGGCGTCGATGTTTTCCGGCGGTACAGGCTCCTCCAACCACATCAGGTCGAGCCCCTCAAGCGCGATGGCGATCTTCTGCCCGGCAACGACATCGTAGCGACCGTGCAGATCGATACCCAGGTCCATGTCGGCTCCGACAGCTTCGCGGATCTCGTGTGCTTCGGAAACGATTACATCCAATTCGGCGGGATGTACGGTCCAGTTCCACCGATCCATTTTCTGCGGACGGTTGCCATCGTCCAGATCGAATTTCATCGCCGTGAAGCCTGCTTCCCGTACCCGCTGTGCCGTGTCGGTGTAGTTGCCACGGGCGCAGTCGACGTAGAGGCGAATTCGATCGCGGAATTTGCCCCCCAGCAGACGATAGACAGGGACGCCCGCCGCCTTGCCCGCCAGATCCCACAGCGCAACCTCGATACCGGTGAGGGCGGAGATCGCATGACCTGACATGCCGCCACGAAAAATGAAAGCGCGGCGCACCTTCTCGAAGCACATATCCACATCACGTGGGTCCTCTCCAAGCAGAAGCGATTTCATGCTGTCTACGATCTGCCGCCAACCAGCGCCCTGATGGGACAACTCACCCGTGCCGTACAGGCCCTCGTCGCTGTATAC
>DPVW01000178.1:0-2414 GCA_003529325.1 Candidatus Latescibacterota bacterium
GACAGTCGCCAGCAGGTCGAGCAGAGCCCGTTGATGGAGCACTTCCGCAAGCATGATCTCGAGGTCCTGTATCTGACCGACCCGGTGGACGAGTGGGTGACCGATTCGTTGCAGGACTTCGATGGCAAGAAGTTTCAGGCCATCGACGCCGAGGATCTGGAGCTACCGGAGGACGTCAAGCTCGAGGGCGTGGACAGTACCGAAGACAAAGAGCGTACCATCGAATTGGTGAGTTTTCTGAAGACGGAACTGGACTCTCGTGTCGGCGAGGTCAAGGAGTCGGCCCGTCTCAGCGATGGTCCCTGTGCATTGGTGGTGCCCGCCGGTGGCATGAGTCAGCAGATGGAACGCATCATGCGCATGAGCAATGAGAACTTCCCGGTGACGAAACGCACCCTCGAGATCAACCCCCGGCATGCGGCGATTCGCAACATGGGTGAGTTGCTCAAGGTGGATCGAGACTCGGCGGAACTCAAAGAGTGGGCGCACTTTCTGGTGGACTACGTCCTGCTCGCCGAGGGCAAGGTGGAGGAACCGCAGCGGGTGATGGGGCAGATTCAGAAGATGATGGGTGCCGCCAGCGAAGCGGTGCTCAAAGCCAAGGGGTAAGCAGCAGATGACGAGCGCCGATTTGCTAAGCACCAACCAGGCAGGCATCGACCTGCGCACAAGCGCTCTGGCGGCGCGCGAGGCAGCGCGCCAACTGGCAGCCACGCCGGGAGAGGTGCGAGATGCCGGTCTGCAGGCAATCGCCGCGGCACTGATCAGTGAGCGCGACGCGATCCTGGCAGCCAATGCCGAAGATCTGGCGGCGGCGCAGCAACTGGCAGCCCAAGGCGAGTTGGGTGAGCCGTTGGTGGCACGGTTGAATCTGGCTAAAGGCAAATACGAGCGCGCTATCGAGATGGTAGAGTCCGTACAGTCGGCCCCTGACCCACTGTGGCAAACTTTGCGCGCCACCGAGATCGACGGGGGGCTCAACCTGTTCCGCGTCAGCGTGCCCATCGGTGTGTTGGGTGTTATCTTCGAGTCGCGTCCGGATGCCCTGATTCAGATCGCCGCCGTCTGTCTGAAATCGGGAAATGCCGTGCTCATGAAGGGTGGTTCCGAAGCGGCCCGTTCGAATCGGGTGCTCGCCGATCTGATCACCCGTGCTACGGCGTCGGTGCAAGGGCTGCCCGCAGATTGGCTGACGCTGATGGAATCGCGCGAAGATGTGAAGCAGATGCTGGCGCAGGATGACGCCATCGACCTGATCATTCCACGCGGGTCAAATGAGTTTGTCCGCTACATCATGGACAACACCAATATTCCCGTCACCGGTCACGCCGACGGTGTCTGCCATGTCTACGTGGACAAGGATGCGGATCTCGACAAGGCGGTGCGCGTCGCCGTCGATTCCAAGATTCAGGATGTCTCAACCTGCTGTGCGGCGGAGACCCTGCTGGTGCATGTCGACGTGGCCGAGGCCTTTCTCCAGCGTGCCATCGCCGAGTTGGAACAGGCGAAGGTATTGGTGCGCGGAGACGACCGAACACGAGCGATCGCCGGTGTTGAGCACGTCGAAGCGGCGACGGAACAGGATTGGTCCACCGAGTATCTCGACTACATCCTGTCGGTGAAGGTCGTCGACAGTCTGTCCGAGGCGATGACCCACATCAATCGGTATGGCAGTGCCCACACCGACACGATTGTCACCGAAGATCGTGGCCGTGCCGTGCGCTTTCTGCAGGGCGTTGATGCCTGCTCCGCTCTGGTCAATGCCTCGACCCGTTTCGCTGATGGGTATCGCTACGGCCTCGGTGCCGAAGTCGGCATCAGTACCGGGCGTCTGCACAGCCGGGGACCGGTGGGCATGGAGGGCCTGACGACGTACAAGTATCTGCTGGAGGGTGACGGCCAGACCGTCGACGACTACGAGGGGGTGACGCCGAAACCCTACACGCATCGGCCACTGAAACAGAGGTGGGAAGCGTGAGCGGCCAGACGGACGACACCATCAAGCGGCACATCTTCCTCTGTGCGACGCCGACAACTGCCAAGTGCCACACCGATGGCACGGGTGCCGAGGTCTGGGCTCACTTGAAGCGGAGATTACGCGAACTCGGCCACGGTGACCCGCGCACCGGCATACACCGAACCAAGGCGGATTGCCTGCGCGTCTGTGAGCGGGGACCGACGGCCCTCGTCTACCCCGACCAGACGTGGTATCACGAGCTCACGGTGGAGAAGATGGAGCGCATCATCACCGAGCATCTCGTCGGTGGCAAGGTGGTGGAGGAATACGTAAATCCGCAGCCCTTCCTGCAGATCGAAAAAGAACAGGGTTAGCCACCGGCCTGCCGCTACTCCATTGGCGTGAACCTTGACCTGTTGCTGGCCGTAGTAACGCAGCACCTACCACAATCGGGTGG
>DPVW01000178.1:2798-4952 GCA_003529325.1 Candidatus Latescibacterota bacterium
TCATCGTACAGGCAGTCGACAACGACCAACCCCGCATCGTCACGGTGGCGGACAAGCCAGTTGACATGGGCCATCAGTGTGCGTCCTCCACGTGTGAGGCCCCGAGGTTCCAGTCGTACGGTTGTTCGAGCAGTGGGATGTCATCCGGCAGCGATTTCAGGTTCTCCGACGTTGCATAACGCTTGACCCAACCCACGATAGAGCCCGCTTCGCCGACAAAATCCTCTTCAAACCAGGCGAACAAGGCGGAGATTTCCAGCTTTCCATCCTTCAACGCGACATGATGTCCATCGTTGATGACCTCCACCGCCAGGGCCGTGAGTTGATCATCGAGTGTGGCCTGTTCAAAGGCGATGGTTGGCAGATTTGGGCAGGAAACGGCGCCGCAGTTGAGGGCCATGTGAATGCGTGCGTCCTTGAATCGCGGGCGCATGACACCATTCTCGATATCGTCGAGGGAGCGCTGTTTGCCGGCAACCTGGTACATGATCTTGCTGAAGAAGTCAGGGACATCACCGACACTGCCGATGGGATAACACTGCAACACGGCATCGACGACGAGTGCATTGTAGGTATTGATCCATGACGCCAGGGGCTCACTTTCGGGCATAACGCCGATGGCGCTGACGAAGGCGGCCAGATCCTTGCGCGCGGCGGTGTCCTGTTGTAGCGCCTTGAAGTTGATCCGACCGTCGTGCAGGTGCTTGTGCAGAACGCGATTTAATGGCGCTGTGTCCAGCGTCTGTGCAGCGGTCTCGGCGAAGGGTTCGTCAGGGGCTCTGATGGCGGTCGGTTTGATCGGCTCGGATTGCGCCAGCAGCGCCTGGCAACACAACCCGACGACAGCAGATACCAACATCGTGATCCGGAAGATTGGCTTTCGCATGTAGACCTGGGGAAGTATTGAGTTTTTGGCACGTGGCCGGCAAGGCGGGGTAAGCTAATGTCGTGGCCCGATCCTGTCTTCCGGGATCGCCTCGAAGCCCAAAGCCCAGGCTGGTGAATCCCGTCGCAGAGCAAAACTGTGTGGTGGCCGACCACTGAATTCCACGTCATCGGCAACGAGATTCCCGGTCAATTCCACGTACCGTGCAGCATCCGCCCGGACGCCATCGAAGTCACCCCCCTGACTGACATTGTGCCGGATGATGTTGCCCTTCGGGGCGGCGGGTTCATCCTCCCAAATTCTCAGCAACTCAGGATATTTCCGGGCCCACACCGGGTCCTGAATCGGCATCTCATCCAGTCGTTGTTTCATCGTCGTCGCCACATGGTAGGCCGCCCAGTTCATCGCCCGTGCATAGACGTTGTTTTCGAAGACACAGTCTTGACCGCCACCGATCACCGTCGCCCGTGTGACCCGCCAGAACAGGTTGCCATGCACGTGGGTGCCAAACAGCATGTCATCCAGATACACGCCGACGCAGCCACGATCTTCGAAACCGGTGATCTCCCAGAACTTATTGAAACGGATGACGGTGCCCCGCCAGGTCCAGTCCCGGCCTGAGTATACGGCGCCAGCATCGTTCGATTCGAGACAGACATGATGTACGTCGTTGAATTCGATCACGTGATCGTTGCCGGCAAATTGCACCGCCATGTGCGGCGCGTCGTGAATATGATTGTGCGCCACACGCTGACCGACACCGACGATCTGCACGGCAGGTTGGTACATGCGGTTGACACGGCCATAGTGGTGGATGTGGCAGTCCTTCGAGTCGCACATGCTCGGTGCCATGCAGTTCGACCAGCGTATCAGCGACGGAGACGGCGACCTCCACACCATCGATTTCAGCCGGTGGCCAGAAGTAGAGCATACCTGCCTCGCGGTCGACGTAGAACTCACCCGGGCGATCGAGTTCACACAGCAGGTTGTAGGCGTAGAACCATTGGCCGATGCGATAGCCGTAGTTGTGATAGGGTGGTTCCACGGCGATGACACGCGCCTCGGGATCGATCGATTCGACTGGTTGTCGCTGATCGGACCAATCCCAGAACCAGTAGCCGCACCCACGGATCGGCTTCGTCCAGCCAACGTGAAGGCCGATCACCGTCGTAGTTGAACTTGCCGATGGTCACCCTTGGTGCCACGCACATCGACGGGCTCGCCGAAGTCGGTGACGCCGTGGGCCCGCAGGTCGATCTGCCGGATGT
>DPVW01000467.1 GCA_003529325.1 Candidatus Latescibacterota bacterium
GAATACGACGGCACGGCCACGGTGTGTGAGTAACTCGGGTGACGCCGCCGACGTCTTGATCACAGCCCCGTTTGGTGCGAGAGATCCCGTTAGAACTGCCAGGCCGCCTTCGGGTGATACTGGTTTCCCAAATGCCCGGATCACATCGGTGTTGTGGACCGTCGCCCCTTCAATGTTTGCACCGAGGGTTGCGCCGGAGACCGTGGGCGCGTCGAGATCTAACTTCGGCGCCAGTTCGGCCAACAGGGCGGGCAGTCCGCCTGCGTATGCAAAGTCCTCCATCAGGAAGCGACCCGATGGCTTCAGGTCGAGCAATAGGGGGGTGTCGCGTGATAGTTCGTCGAAGCGTGACAGGGGTAGAGAAATGCCCAACCGGCCCGCTATTGCCGTTAGATGGATGATGGCGTTGGTAGAGCCGCCAGCGGCGTGCACGACACGGATGGCATTGTCGAAAGCGGACGGAGTCATGATGGCGGAGGGGCGCACATTCTCCTGAGCCAGCGCGACCGCCCGCAGACCCGCGCTTTCGGCAAGGAGCGCTCGGCGGGAGTCGGCCGCCGGGATGGCGGCGTTGCCCGGCAGCGCTATGCCCATTGCCTCGGCGACTGCCGCCATTGTTGAGGCGGTGCCCATGACCCCGCAGTGACCCGGGCTCCGGATAATGCTGCCCTGCAGGTCAAGCCACTCCTCTTGCGTAATGCGGCCCGCTCGCAGCTCCTGCTCGTAGCGGCGGCAATCGGTGCAGGTGCCTAGCTCATCGCCGCGCCACTCTCCCTTTAGCTGCGGTCCGCCTGTCACGATGATAGCCGGGATGTCTGCGCTGGCCGCGCCCATCATCATTGCGGGAGTGGTCTTGTCACAGCCCGACAATAGCACGACGGCGTCCAGGGGGTTGGCGGTGATCGACTCTTCGACGTCCATGCTCATGAGGTTCCGGTAGAGCATGGTCGTCGGGCGCATGTTGTACTCGCCCAGTGATATGACGGGGAATTCGAGAGGTAGCCCGCCTGCCTGCCAGACGCCGCGTTTGACGGCCTCCGCAAGCTGCCTCAGATGGGCGTTGCAGTGGGTCAGCTCAGACCAGGAGTTGCAGATGCCGATGATTGGACGGTTGTCGAGGAGCTGTTCGCCGAAGCCCTGGGATCGCAGGGCGGCGCGCCTCAGCCACCCGTAAAGTTCAGGGGTGTCTAGCCACTCGCGAGAACGGAGCCCCGGCGCTTTTGTAGGCATGCTAAGCCGTCACTCGTCGGTCGTCTCAAGATCGATCGGTGCGGGCGGATCCGGCATCGGTGTTGGGTTCGAGAGCCAGCGTTTGAGGGCGTCCAAGGATGGAGGCGCCACGTAGAATACGCGAATATCGGAGGGGAATTGGATCCGGTGGCCCTCGCCAATGAACAAGACGCTCGACTCGCCCACTTTGAGGGTGTCGTCGATCTTTTTCGCGATGTGATCGAAGCGACCCTGGGTCGCCTCCTGGAAGCCTTCCATGGCTGTTCTTGCGACCTTCTCGCTGGCGAGTCCGAGGGTGAGGCACCTCTGCCAATCCATGCTCTCCTCAACTAAAGCCTTGTCCTCGGCCGCCTCTAATTTCGCGTCAGATTGGCATAGAACCTGGATGAACGCCGAACCCCTGGGGTTGACCTCCTGGAGCATGCCCATGCCCTCGTCGCCGTCGCTATAGACGATCTCGTGGTATACGTGGGCTACCTTGCCAAGCGACCTTTCGAGGTTCTCTATGTGGCTGCGAACCTCAGACCAGTAGCCCTCAAGCAGGTCTTGGCCCTCCTTGGGAGCATTCGGCGGGATCATGAAATTGGGCACGAGGAACAGCTTGCGGTCCTCGCTGTACTGCCCTGCGTCCGGCTTCGGCAACTGCGTGATGCGCTGCGTCATTCGCGACCTCTCCTTGCGTCAATGGGTGCAAGAAGATGGTAATGGCGACGCGTGAGTATGGCAAGGTAGGCTAGGGGAGATCGCCTATCTTCACCTGGGCCAGACAAGGTCTTCTAGAGTCAGAGCTACGCCTCCGAGATCTTCTCGATGCGTACAGCGCAGACCTTGTACTCTGGGATTTTGGATTCGGGGTCGAAGGCGGCGTTTGTCAGGAAATTGGCTGCGTGATTTTGCAGCTTCACAAAAGGCACGAAAATCTCGCCCGCACGGTTCTTTTCCGTGTACAGCACTCGACCTTCCAGGTCACCACGCCGCGACCTGACCCGTATCCACTCGCCGTCGGCCACGTTGTAGCGCTCGCCGTCATCCGGGTGCATAGCGATCTCAAGCTCAGGTGAGCGGGCCAGCAGCCCTTCGGCTCGCTTCGTGATGGTTCCGCCATGCCAGTGGTAGAGGACGCGGCCTGTGTTCATGATGAGCGGGAAGCGCTTGGACGGCAGCTCCTCGGCTGCTGGACCCTGGTCGAACGCCACGAACTTCGCCCGGTCGCCCCTCGGGAAGTCATTTTCGTACAGATAGCGCGTCCCGGGGTGGTCCGGAGTGGGGCACGGCCATTGGATGCCGCCCTCATTGTCCAGCCGTTCGTAGGATATCCCGGCCATACTGGGTGTCAACGCTGCCATCTCTGTCCAGATCTCCGAGGTGTTGTCGTAGGTGAATTCAGACTCGGCGCCCCGGTCCAGCTTCGCGCTTAGCCTGCGTCCCAGATCGCATATGATCTCCCAGTCAGGCCTGCTCTCTCCTATGGGCTCTATAACCTTGCGAACTCGTTGTACGCGCCGTTCGCTGTTTGTGAAGGTGCCGTCTTTCTCCGCGAACGTGGTTGCGGGAAGCACTACGTCGGCGATCTGTGCAGTCTCGTGGAGGAATATGTCCTGTACCACCAAGAACTCTAGATTGTTGAAAGCCTTTTCGGCTTGGTGGAGATCGGGCTCACTGAGCAGTGGGTTTTCGCCAACGATGTACATCGCCTTGATCCGGCCCGAATGGGCCGCCTCAACAACATCGGTGATGACCATCCCTTTTTCTTGAGGTAGGTCGGCGCCCCAGGCCTTTTGGAATTTTTCGAGGCTGGACTTCGAGATCTCCTGGTAACCTGGGAAGGAGTCGGGCAGGCAACCGGCGTCCCCGCATCCCTGGACGTTGTTTTGGCCCCTTAGAGGCGATATGCCGTTGCCGGGCTTCCCGAGCTGGCCAGTAACGAACGCCAGATTCAGGAGGCCGTGGGCGTTGGCTGTGCCCATTGTGTGCTGTGTGATCCCCATACCCCAGATAAGGCACGAGCCGCTGAATGGCGGGCTGGCGTACATCCGCGCGGCTTCGGCGATGTCGTTTGCCGGAACCCCGGTAATGCCCTCGGCGTATTCGAGGGTGTACTTGTCCACCACCTGCCGCCACTCGTCATACCCTTCGGTGCGATCCCGAATGAAAGCCTCGTCGGCCAGGTCTTCCTCCAGGACGACCCTTGCCATCGCGTTGAGCAGGGCCACGTCGGTCCCAGGCCTCGGCCTCAGCCACAGGTCGGCGAAATCGCACATGTCGATGCGCCGCGGGTTTATCACCACCAGCTTCGCCCCGCGCTCGATGACGGCGCGGCGCATGCGTGATGCGGCTACCGGGTGGTTGGAGTTGGCGTCGGACCCGATGATGACCAGGCAGCCAGCCTCCTCGTAGTCAATGTAGGAGTTGCTCGTCGCCCCTGAGCCTAGAGATGTGAGCATCGCCTCGACCGACGGGGAGTGGCACAGACGCGTGCAATGGTCGATGTGGTTGGACTGCATGATGACGCGAGAGAATTTCTGCTGGATGTAGCCGTCCTCGTTGGTCGCCTTGGCGGAACACAACGTCGCAAACGCGTCCCCGCGATACCGGGCCAGCTGCTCCGTCACATAGTCGAGTGCCTCGTCCCAGGAGACCGGAACCAGCACGCCTTCGCGTCGAACGAGCGGCGAGGTGATGCGGTCCTCGTGGTGGACGAAGGTGTACCCGAACCGTCCCTTGACGCAGAGCATACCCAGGCTGGACTGGTTTTCGGGTTCGTCCAGCATCTCCATGATGCGTTCGCTCTCGTCCACCTTCGCCTTGATACCGCATCCGACACCACAGTACGGGCATGTGGTGCTCACCGTTCTGACGGCGGGCGCCGGGGTCTTCTTGACCTGGATAGCGCCGGTGGGGCATACAGATAGGCACTGACCGCACGTTGTGCACACCGACTCCAGCAGGGGCAGGTCCATGAATGTGCCTATACGGCTCTCCTGACCGGCCCCCAGCATATCGATGGCGCCTATGAACTGGTGGCCGTCCTGGCATGCCTGGGCGCAGCGTCCGCACAATATGCAGTCTTGCATCGCAATGTTGAAAACAGGGTTGCTGGTATCGGTGGGCTCGCGCTTTCGGCTGGCCCAACGCGGACTATCAAGGCCATTGCTGCGGGCTGCGAGGTCCAATTCACGGTGACCACCGTCGCCGTTCGACCCGACCATTGCCTGGGTAAGCTCCAGCACGCCACGGCGTACCCTGGTCACGTCTTCGGAGTCGGTCCACACCTGCATGCCGTCGGTCGCTGGCACCGAGCATGATGCTGGGAAGCCGCGCGTGCCATCGATCTGCACGATGCAAGTGCGGCATGCACCGATGGGCTTCATGTCCGGGTCCTTACATAGCTGCGAGATGGTGGTACCGGACGCATTGACCGCGTCCAGCACTGACGCACCGTCTGGCACCTCGACATCGCTACCGTTGATTTGCAGTGTGGTTGTCATTGTGTGTTACCTATGACAGTACTCATTGACCTGCGCGGGGTACATGCTATCGATTCCGGGCGGTCATTACAGAGCCAATCGCCACGCCAAATACGAGGCCCAGCGCGACTCCAATGCCGACCTGGCCCATGACAGCTCCGATTGAAATGCCCACTCCGAGCCCGATTCCGATCCAGGAACCAAGGTTCCAGTTCTCTAATTTGCGTCTTCGTCGTTGCTTTGGCTATTTCATATCAACTCCTGGCCAGTGTCGCTAGTTCGTCGCCAAAAAAGTGCAAAGCGCTGTTGATTGGCCCACCAGCGGCCTGTCCCAGACCGCAGAGCGACGCCGCTCCTACGACCTCCGCTAGTTCGCGCAACTCGTCTAGGTCTCCGGATGAACCCGCGCCTGATAGCAGCCGGTCGAGGGCGTCCACCATACGAGGTGTTCCCTCACGACAGGGTGTGCATTTACCGCAGGATTCGTCGGCGTTGTACTTGGCCAGGGAGCGCACCGCCTCCAGCACGTCTACGTTCTCGTCCAGCGCGATGACCCCGCCTGCGCCTAGCATCACCCCTGACTCATGGAGCATTCCTGGAGCAATAGCGGTCTCGAGCATCGACTCTGGTAGGACGCCGCTCGACGGCCCTCCAACGGCGACCCCCGCGATCGCCTTGCCTCCGACGATGCCCCCGCCCAATCCGAACACGATCTCCCTCAACGTCGTGCCCATTGGGACTTCGACGACGCCCGGTCGTTCCCCCGAGCCGCTCAGGCTGATCACCTTCGT
>DPVW01000383.1:0-1757 GCA_003529325.1 Candidatus Latescibacterota bacterium
GCCAAGGTCGTGCGCGGATATTCGTTCTTCGGTCTGTCTTTCGTGTATGTCATCTTCGACGACGGCACCGACATGTACTGGGCCCGTAGCCGGGTGCTGGAGTATCTAAATTCTGTCAGCGGCCGTCTGCCGCAGGGGGTGACACCGACTCTGGGACCGGATGCCACCGGCGTGGGGTGGGTCTACGAATACACGCTGGAGGATACCACGGGGAAGCTGGATCTGGCCGAACTGCGCTCGATCCAGGACTGGTATCTGCGCTATGAACTGACCAGTGTCGCCGGTGTGTCCGAGATCGCCAGTATCGGCGGTTTCGTCAAGCAGTATCAGGTGACGGTCGATCCCAATAAGCTTGTTGCCTACAACATCCCACTGCAGAAGGTCCGCCACGCCATCATGCGCTCCAACAACGATGTTGGTGGCAAGGTCATCGAACTCGCCGAGTCGGAGTTCATGGTCCGTGGGCTTGGTTATATCAAGGACCTCGACGACTTGCGCAGCGTCCCAGTCGGTGCCAATGCCAATGGCACACCGATTCAGATACGGGACATCGCCACCGTGCAATTTGGCCCGGAACTGCGGCGAGGTATTGCGGAGTGGAATGGCGAGGGCGAGATCGTCGGCGGTATCGTCATCATGCGGTTCGGTGAGAATGCGTTGGCCGTTATTAAGCGCGTCAAGGAACGCCTCGAGCAACTGCAGGCTGGACTGCCTGATGGCGTCGTCGTGCACACCGCCTACGATCGTTCCGGGCTCATCGAGCGCGCCATCGACAATCTCGAAGAAAAACTCGTCGAAGAGATCATCATCGTCGCCCTCGTCTGTATCCTGTTCCTGCTCCACTTTCGTTCCGCCTTGGTCGCCATCATTACTCTACCCGTGGGCATCCTCGTCTCCCTCATGATCATGAAGTATCAGGGGCTGAACGCCAACATCATGTCCCTGGGGGGGATCGCCATCGCCATCGGGGTGATGGTCGACGCGGCGATCGTCATGGTGGAGAATGCCCACAAGCACCTCGAAAGAGACAAGGGCAAAAAGGAACACTGGGCGATCATCCTGGATGCATCCAAGGAGGTGGGACCGGCCCTGTTCTACTCATTGCTGATCGTCACCCTGTCCTTCCTACCCGTGTTCTCGCTGGAGGCGCAGGAGGGCAGGATGTTCAAACCCCTTGCCTTCACCAAGACCTACGCGATGGCTGCCTCCGCCTTTATGGCGATCACCGTCGTGCCAGTGCTGATGGGATTCTTCGTTCGTGGCCGCATCCTGCCAGAGAAACGCAACCCGCTGAATCGTCTCGTCATCTGGTTATACCGACCCGTCGCCTCCCTGGTCCTGCGCCATCCTCTGGCCACGGTTGTCGGTGCCGTAGCCATCTGCGTCGTCAGCCTCTACCCGAGCGCCGAGGAGCTGGTCGCCGAGTACGGCGGCAGCTCCGGCAGCTGGCGCCACAAGGGCATGTCGCTGCTGAGTCGCGCCTTCCCCATGGACAAGATCGGCTCCGAGTTCATGCCACCCTTGTATGAAGGAGATCTGCTGTACATGCCGACGACACTGCCAGGAATCTCGGCGACGAAGGCGAGACAAATCCTGCAGCAGACGGACAAGATCATCCGCTCCTTCCCGGAAGTGCACCATGTGTTTGGCAAGGTCGGACGGGCGGAGACCGCCACCGATCCGGCGCCGATGTCGATGATCGAAACGACGATCATGCTCAAACCTGAGTCCGAGTGGCGCCAGGGCATGACGCCCGA
>DPVW01000383.1:2103-5206 GCA_003529325.1 Candidatus Latescibacterota bacterium
ATTTTCCCGGACTCACCAATGCCTGGACGATGCCGATCAAGACGCGCATCGATATGTTGTCTACCGGTATCAAGACGCCCGTCGGCATCAAGGTGGCAGGCGCCGACCTCGACAGCCTGCAGGCCATTGGCCAACGTATCGAAGAGGTCGTCAGGAAGGTTCCTGGCACCCTTTCGGTTTATGCCGAACGTGTCGCCGGTGGCAACTACCTCGACTTCGAGATCGATCGCGAGGAGGCGGCCCGTTATGGACTCACCGTCGGTGACGTGCAGGATATCATCATGTCCGCCATTGGGGGAGTGAATGTCACCCATACGGTGGAGGGGCTCGAGCGCTACCCCGTCAACCTGCGCTACGGGAGAGAGTTGCGTGACAATCTCCCGGCGCTGCGCCGGGTCCTGGTACCGACACCGAGCGGGGCGCAGATCCCCATGGAGCAACTCTCCGATCTGGTCATTCGCAGAGGGCCATCAGGTATCAAGAGTGAGAATGCTCGACTCAATGCCTGGATCTATGTCGACATCAAGGGCGTGGATCTGGGCACCTACGTCGAACGCGCACAGCAGGCAGTGCGTGACAACATCACGATTCCCGCGGGCTACTCCATCGCCTGGAGCGGTCAGTACGAATTCATGCAGCGGGCCAAACAACGATTGAGCGTCGTTGTGCCGATCACGCTGGGTATCATCCTGTTGCTGCTGCATCTCAACTTTGGCAACATCATTCCCAGCCTCATCGTCATGCTGTCCATGCCCTTCGCAGTGGTCGGTGGCATCTGGCTCATGTATCTGTTGGACTACAACATGAGCATCGCCGTCGGTGTCGGTTTCATCGCCCTGGCGGGACTCGCGGCGGAGACCGGTGTAGTGATGCTTACCTATCTGCAGCAATCTGTCCGTGAATGGCGCGATGCCGACCGGCTGCACAATAAGAGCGACCTGCTGGCGGCGATTCTGGAAGGGGCGTCGTTGCGCGTACGGCCCATGTTGATGACGGTTGCGTCGACGATCGGCGGCTTGATGCCGATCATGTGGAGCACGGGTACCGGGTCACAGGTAATGAAACGAATCGCTGCGCCGATGGTTGGTGGCCTGGTCTCGGCCATCATCCTCACACTGCTCGTGATCCCGGTGATCTATGCCATGTGGCAGAGCTGGGAAATGCGCCGCGAATTAATCGAATAAATCATTGGAACCGAACCTACCTTCTTCATGGAGACCAAGTTAAGATGAAGAGCCTGTTTCGTATCGTTATCGGCGTCGCTGTTGCCTGCATGGTGGTCGTTGCGGCCACCGCACAATCTCATGCCGGACATGAGGACCACGATACGTCGACTGATGATGACATGGGCGTGCGCCATGATGCGACGGGACCGAAAGACGTCAAGTGTGCCTTGAACTGTGCTGAACTCGGCATGCCGGTGGGCATTCTCGAGGAGGGCACAGAGACGATCTATCTGATCATCCCCGCTGGACACGGGGCGCCGAAGGAGGCCGTCGTTGGTTTCATCGGACAGCACGTCACGGCGAAGCTGATGATCTTTCGCAATGGTGGCCTCAATAGTGCTGAAGTGATGTCGATCGCCGCTGCCAGCCAACCGGCGACGGTCGACTGAAAGGACAGTTTTCCAGATGCCGGATACCCACGAAGTCTCAGGATCCATGACAGCTCTCGATCCGGTCTGCGGCATGACGGTGACCGCCGACGAGGCGGCAGGCACACACGACCACGACGGCGTCACCTACTACTTCTGCGGCACCGGTTGCCTGCAGAAGTTTCGTGACGATCCCGTGGGTTGGCTCTCCGGAACCGCAGCAGCCGTCGAACCAACGCCGGAAGGGACACAGTACACCTGCCCGATGCATCCCGAGGTGCTGCAGATCGGTCCCGGGATCTGTCCCGACTGCGGCATGGCGCTGGAGCCGGCAACGGTGCAGGCGCCGCGGACCAAGACCCAGTACACGTGTCCCATGCACCCGGAGGCGAGCCAGGACGAGCCGGGCGCGTGCCCGAAGTGCGGCATGGCCCTCGAGGCCAGTGTCGTCACCCTCGATGAGGAAGAAGACCCGGAGCTGACGGACATGCGCCGCCGCTTCGGCGTATGTGCGCTGCTGGCCCTGCCCGTGTTCGCCCTGGCCATGGGAGACCACATCCCCGGCGATCCCGTACGTGACTGGCTGACACCGGCCACCAACGTCTGGGTGCAGTTGTTGTTGGCGACACCCGTCGTGTTGTGGGGGGGGTGGCCATTTTTTGTCCGTGGCTGGCAGTCCATCCTCAATCGCAGCCCGAATATGTTCACTCTAATAGGTATGGGTGTGGGCACCGCCTTTGGTTACAGTGTCGTCGCGACGCTGGCACCCGACCTGTTCCCGACCTCTTTCCGCGGACATGGGGGGCAGGTGGCGATCTATTTCGAGGCGGCGGCGGTGATCGTCGTACTCGTGCTGCTCGGACAGGTGCTGGAATTGCGGGCGCGTAGTCGCACCTCTCAGGCGCTCAAGGAGTTGCTGCGTCTGGCGCCGCCCACGGCCCTGCATGTGGATGACGAAGGTGGGGAGGAGGAGATCCCACTCGAACAGGTGCAGGTCGGTATGCGACTGCGCGTGGTTCCAGGAAGCCACGTGCCGGTGGACGGCGAGGTCTGCGAGGGACGCAGTTCGGTAGACGAGTCCATGGTGTCCGGGGAACCCCTGCCGGTGGAGAAGGGGCCGGGCAGTGCCGTCACGGGGGGCACGATCAATGGCACGGGATCTCTCCTGATCGAGGCGCAACACGTTGGCGCCGACACACTGTTGTCACGTATCGTGCAGATGGTGGCCGACGCGCAACGCAGTCGTGCCCCGATCCAGCGGGTTGCCGACCGTGTGGCTGCCTGGTTCGTGCCCACCGTCGTACTGACGGCACTCGTCACCTTCGTCGTCTGGGCTACTGTGGGACCGGAACCGGCGACGGCGTACGCCCTGGTCAATGCCGTGGCGGTGCTCATCATCGCCTGTCCCTGTGCTCTGGGTCTGGCGACACCCATGTCGATCATGGTCGGCACCGGACGTGGCGCCGGCGCTGGTGTGTTGATCAGAGAAGCGGAGGCACTGGAAGTGCT
>DPVW01000383.1:5587-10099 GCA_003529325.1 Candidatus Latescibacterota bacterium
CTCGTCGTGGTTGAACCCGCGGCGGGTCTGGAAGCCGACGAGCTCATGCGGCTCGCGGCGAGTCTTGAGCGGGGCAGTGAACATCCGCTGGCGGCGGCGATCGTGGCAGGTGCCGAGGCGCGGCAGTTGCAGCTGGCCTCGGTGACAGCCTTCGAGTCCATCACGGGCGTGGGCGTAAAAGGGGAGGTCGATGGCAAAAGCGTCGCTCTCGGTAACGAGGCCTTGTTCGACGCGGAAGGGATCGACATCTCGGTGCTCAGTCTGCGTGCCGCCGTACTGCGCGAGGCGGGCCATACCGCCGTTTTCGTCGCCGTCGATGGTCAGGTCGGCGGTGTTCTCGGCGTCGCCGACCCCATCAAGGATTCGACCCCCGAAGCGATCCGCCTGCTGCACGAAGCGGGGATTCGTGTCGTCATGCTCACCGGGGACAGCGAAGCGACGGCGCGCGCCGTCGCCCACACACTCGGCATCGATGAGGTCGTTGCCGAAGTGCTGCCCGCCGGCAAGAGTGCGGTGATCGAGCGTTTGCAGGCAGAGGGGCGCATCGTCGCCATGGCCGGAGACGGGATCAACGACGCGCCCGCCTTGGCACGTGCCCACGTCGGGATCGCCATGGGCACCGGCACGGATGTCGCGATGGAGAGTGCAGGCATCACGCTCGTGCAAGGGGATCTGCGCGGCATTGCCCGGGCACGTCGCCTCAGCCGCGGCACGATGCGTAACATCCGGCAGAATCTGTTCTTCGCCTTTGCCTACAACTGCCTCGGCGTGCCCATCGCCGCCGGCATCCTCTATCCTTTCTTTGGTCTCCTGTTGAGCCCCATACTCGCCAGTGCTGCCATGACCTTCAGTTCGGTATCCGTCATCGGCAACGCGCTGCGTCTGCGCCGTCTGCAATTGTAATTGTCACAGACTATAGTGCCCCGATGACACCGAGACGGATCCGGTCCATTTTACCATGAAGAGGCTGGTTGGGAAGAACCAATACTCATATGAATTCGGAGGAAAAATATGAAGCGGATCGTGATACTCGGCATCGTCGCTCTGGTCTTGGCCGGCTCCGGCTGGGGCCTGTACCGGGTCATTCAGCCAGATGCCCATGAGCAGCGATTGGCGCACCTGCGGCAGTTGCAGATTCCCGCTGCCGGTGCAGCCCGATTTGCTTTCCTCAAGCAGGAGATGCCAGATATCGTCGGGCAGATCACCTGTTCCTGCTGCGCCAAAAAGCTGATCCAGTGTTACAACGGCGCCTGCCCGGTCAACTGTGGGCCGTGTAATGAACAGGGCAAAAAGACCTATGACATGTATGTCCACGGCAAAAGCATCGCCCACATCCAGGCATACATGTCGAAGAACCATCCAGTGGGTGCGAGCAGGATGTAGCTCGCCGCCCCAACTCTTTAGTGCAGAACGAAAAAGCCCCCATCCGGGTGGGCCACTACCGTCGCTCGGCTCCACGTCGCCACAGCAGCTTTCCGCGATCTGGTCCGGAACAGCACCATGACGTGGCAGGTAGATCTGAAAGCGGGCGCCCAAACCGGGCTCCGAGTCGACGGTGATCCAGCCACCATGGTCCTCGACAATGCCATAGACGACGGCCAGGCCAAGTCCGGTTCCCTTGGGAAACTGTGTGCCGTGCCGACGCAGTCCTGTCACCTCGCGGCCGATACCGATAATGTAGGCCTCGCCGGAGCGCAGGTAGCGTTCCAGGTATCCGTCGTGCTCCTCGTGATACGGCGACGGCATCAGCATTTCACATTGTGACCGATGACCTCGTCGTTGGCGTAACCGAAGATGCTTGAAGCGGCTGGATTGAAGGACTCGATCCGTCCCGTCTCATCGATGGTGATGATGCCGTCGATCACATTATCGACGACGGAACGGTAGCGTGTGTCCTCTTCGTCAGTAGCGGGTTTTTCGCTCAAGCGACGGCTCCTGCGTGCAAACGGTGTCCCGAGACAGTGTCCAGAGTACGGTGGGATACATACAATTATACATGCCATGACGATATCAGGGACTTCCATCCGCCTACCAGCCCCTTTTGAGGAGCGCCTCAAGCGCCTGCTGTCACCAACCCAGCAGGAGCAATGGCGTGCTGCTTTCCTCGCACCGCCGCCGGCGGCGTTCCGCATAAACAGACTGCTCGCCGATGAGGAGAACGTACTCGGTGAACTGGAAGGGTGTGGGCTTAGAGCCCAACGACTCGACTGGCCGCGCGAGGCCTGGACGGTGGGTGCCGACCAACGACGGGCCCTGACCGACACCGCCGCGGCGCGCGACGGGCGGGTATATATCCAGTCGCCGTCCAGCATGGTTCCAGTAGACGTGCTCGACCCACAACCGGGGGAGGAAGTCCTCGATCTGGCGGCCGCGCCTGGCGGCAAGACCGTGCACCTGGTGGAGCGCATGAAGAACGACGGTCGTATCGGCGCTGTGGAGTCGGTGAAGGGGCGTTTCCACCGGCTACGGCGCAACCTCGATCGTTGTGGCGCCACCATAGTCGATACGTATCTGGCGGATGGGGCTCTGGTAGGGCGCAAGGTACCGGAGCGCTTCGATCGCGTGTTGCTAGACGCGCCCTGTTCATCGGATGGACGGTTCAGCGCCCATGATCCGGAGAGCCTGGCCTTCTGGAGTCTGAAGAAGATTCGAGAGATGACGCGCAAACAGAAGAAACTGTCCATCGCCGCCGTGCAGGCACTCAAACCGGGGGGTGTCCTCGTCTACTGCACATGCACCCTCGCTCCCGAGGAGAACGAGTCCATCATCGACGATCTTCTGACGCGCTTCGATGATGCCCTCGAAGTGGTCGCCATGGATCTGCCGACGGCACACACGATGCCGGGATTGCTTACGTGGGACGGACGCCAATATCATGATTCAGTCAGCCACTGCGCCCGCATCCAAGCGGATGGAACACGGGAGGGCTTTTTCCTTGCGAAGCTGCGCAAAACTAGGGGCACCGAGTCGTGAGGTCGCTGTTGTTGGTTGGCCTGCTCCTGGCCAGTGCCTGCGGTGACGGCAGCACATTCGGTCCGCGCGATCCAGCCAGTCTGCATACCGAGTGGGTCGTGGAGTCGGCGCCGGAGGGCCTCATCGAGAGGGTCGTCATCGACAGCGTCTTCTGGAATCCCGCCGCCCTGCTGCCCACCGGAGATGACGCGGTTGTCGAAGTCGAGGGGCCCTATCTGATCCTGTTCCGCAATACCGGCGAACAAGCGCTGGAGATGCGCTACGATCTACGATTTCTGGAGGAGGGTGGTTTTCTGGTGGATCGGTTCATCCCTTTTGGTCAGCCTGTCCGCCTTGCCGCCGGCCAACAGACACGCCAGGAGGGTAGATTTGTCATTCGCAGCAGCCCCGATATCGGCCGCTTCGGTCTGTTGACGATGCAGATCGTGGCCCGCATGTTGCTGCCAGAACCGTAACCGTCGATCTGGGGTTAGATGTGGCCGGGGACACAGCGGAAAACGCCTTCGGCCCTCACTTTCAACCTTGAGTTTCCGTCAGCTTTGCCTTGACCTGAGCGTGGAAAAGTCCCAACATCCGGTCTCCAGTCCGACGACTAGCACCCGAGGCAGCCATGTTATACAACTTCAATTATCTGACGATCGATCGCTTCGGGAAGAGCCTGGAGAACGATTTCCTCGATGCCTTTGGCCAGCGGGGAGAGAACTTCGCCGGGTATGTGAACTGGATCGGACGCTTCGCCCTGGAGAACATCGGCAATTCGGATATGCTCTACCACAATGTGGAGCACACGATGCTGGTCACCACCGTGGGCCAGCAGATCCTGCTGGGCAAACATCTGTTGGAAGGGGGTGTGTCACGGCAGGATTGGGCGCACTTTATCACCGCCCTGCTGTGTCACGATGTCGGCTACGTGCGCGGTATCTGCCGACTCGACCGAAACGGCGTCTATGCCACCGGTGTGGGCGATGAAACGGTGACCCTGCCCCCGGGCAGCACCGACGCCATGATGCAACCCTACCACGTCGATCGAGGCAAGCAGTTCGTCCTTGAGCGCTTCGGCCGTGAGACCATATTCGATATCGATCCCGAACTCGTGGCCCAATACATCGAGATGACCCGCTTTCCCCCTCCCGATGATGAAGAACACGACGACACCAATACCTATGGCGGTCTGTTGCGTGCGGCGGATCTTATCGGCCAACTCGGTGACCCCGACTACCTGCGCAAGATTCCGGCGCTGTTTTATGAGTTTGAGCAGATCCGTTCGAATGAGGCACTCGGGTTCAAGAATCCCGATGACATGCGCAAGGGGTTTGCCGGTTTCTTCTGGAATGACATCAGCCCCTATATCCAGGATGCGTCACGATATCTGCGGGCCACACAGGATGGCAGGCAATGGTTGGCCAATCTGCACTCCCATGTCTTCCAGATGGAGCACAACCAGGACTGACTTTCGAAAAAAAGAGAGGGGCGATCGGCTGCTGCCGGTCGCCCCTCTCCCTTTTTTTGAGAATGATGGTGCACCCATAGGGACTCGAA
>DPVW01000285.1:0-14325 GCA_003529325.1 Candidatus Latescibacterota bacterium
CGACTTTCCGGTGGCGAGCGTCAGCGCATCTCAATCGCCAGGGCCCTGATCGGCAACCCGAGGGTGCTCATCCTCGATGAGGCGACGAGTTCGGTGGATACACAGACCGAATTTGAGATTCAGGAGGCGCTGGAACGGCTCATCGCCAACCGCACCACCTTCGCCATCGCCCATCGTCTGTCGACGCTGAAAAATGCGGACAGACTGTTTGTGCTCGACAGGGGCAAGATCGTCGAGGAGGGCACACATGCTGAACTTCTCGTGCGGGGAGAGGGTGTTTATCGCAACCTCGTCGAAATGCAGACGGAACTGGCCAAAGTGAGAGCCTTGTGAACGACAAGAATAGCCTTGTTGGCGACGAAGAGATCCTCGGTCTGGACGTGGGTGCCGCGATCTTGCAGGCGGCGCAGATGCAGATCCGACGGACCGATCAGGATCTGCTGGCGGTGCGCATCGACTCACAAGAGTTTGACGATGTCAGCGTCCGCCGCGCCTTCCCACTCGAAGCGGCGGATCGATACATCGGCTTCTTTGACAGTGACGGCAACGAACTCGGCATCCTCGAAGATCCCGAAGGTCTGGAAGCGGACAGCCGCGCCGCCCTCGATCAACAGCTGGCGCTGACATACTTCCTGCCCAAGATCACCGACGTGACCCACATCGGCGAGGAGTTTGGTGTCGTCCATGCGGACGTGGAAACCACCAGTGGCGCCCGGCAGATCGAGATTCGTGGCATCCGTTCCAGCATTCGTGTACTGTCACGCAACCGGGCACTGGTGGAGGATGCCGAAGGCAATCGCTACGAGTTGAGCGACTTTCGTCTTCTGTCAAAGCTGACGCGCGAGATTCTTGGCCTGTAACAACCGCTACGGACGCCGTGAATGACAAAGGGCCGCCTCGTGAACTGGGTTCACGAGGCGGCCTTTTACAAGGCGAAAGCGGCGTTCTAATTCATCAGGGAGCCGGCGTTGAAACCGGGTTTCAGTTCACAGTATGGCGTGCTTGCCTCCAAGAACTGTTTGCGCGAGGCTTCGTTCGGTTCGAGACGCCAACGGTTGTAGGCGTCGAGCATACAATCGAGGGCATGCACCTCAATCTGTGGTAGCGCCGCCGCGTGCGCATCCTTCTCCAGGTGCCAGGTCTGTCCCGGTGACAGCCGCTGCATGAGGTCCATGTGGTTGGTCGCCATGTGCCCCAGGACTTCCTGATAGGTATCAAAACCTTCGGAGATCTTTTCCAGCGTCGTCGCCAGACCTCGGTATCGCGGCGGCAGGCGGGCGCAGAAGATGCTTGCCCAACTGTAAAACTGTCGTGCCTCCTCGATGTAGGTATCGTCGGAGGTCATCGTTTTTCGGTAGAGGGAAACGTGCCCGCCAAAACCTGAAAAAAGACCAAAGGCCATGAGGCGATGGTCGGCATTCGTGCGATATACGTTCGTCTTACCACGATTTGTCCCACATTGCTCCGCTTTCTCGCAGACGTCGAGAGCGGATGGCGCGAGATGATCGACATTGTCGGCGTAGAAGCGCCCATCGACTAGTGAGTGCAACAGACCGGCGAGGTAGACGTTGACTTCCTCGTCGCCGTCAGACTCGTGGTCAGTCTCCATGCGAGAGTGCAGGTAGGCGTTGAGCAGAAAAAAGAAGAGCGGCTCGCGCTCTCCATTGCGCAGATCCAGGTAGGTAGTTGAATCCATGTCGACGTCCTCCAGGGTGTTGGGGAGGTGCACGTAGGACAGGACTTTCTCACTCACTCACATAGATCGGCGGCGAGGCGGATTTGTTCCACTCCTTTTACATACTGTGATGTCCGTCACACGGGGAGGGCTAGACGGACTTGCGGGTGAATCGTGGTGTTGCCGTGGTCAAGGGCGTGCTTAGATAGCAAGGCCGGCGCGTATTCGCAAGCGCTGGGACAAGCGCATGGCCCACCTGCCTGGGTGCATTCAGGCGACACAGAGAAAGTCGGTGCCCTCGTGCAAACCCATGGTGGTGAGCTGCGTGCGGATCAGAGCTCGGGCTCCCCGCGAGGCCACGGCAGCCAACAGCAACGGCCGACGTAGCGACTGCCAGCAGCGGGCAACATCGTCAGGGCCGATGATGGGCACGCTGCGCATGGTGCTGCCAATGCGATTCGGGGCGATGTCGACGAAGGCATCTGGTCGATGTCCGGCGCGGATCAGATGTTTGCTCAGTCGTCGACCCGTGCGCCCCGCACCCCAGAGGATCAGACCCTCGCGCGATGCCAGGGGCCCTCGTGACAAGTAGTGCGATTTTGCTCGCAGGAAGTTCTCTATGGAATAGCGACTGTCTGTGCGTGTGGCGCGCTCGCCGTGCTCTCGCCAACGTACAAGTGGCGCCGCGACTTTGGCGAAGCGACGCCCCGCCGCATGGTAGCGCAACCAGAGGTCGTAGTCCTCTGCCCAGCCACGCTCCTGATAGGCGCCAAGCTGGATAAGTTCGTGCCGACGCAACATCGCCGAGGGATGGGCGATGGGACTCTCGATAAAGATCTCCCGACAGATGTCCTCGTCCGTCAGCAGCGCGTTCTGCCACTGCACATAGATGCGGAAGCCTTCAGCGACATCGGCCGCCGGGAAGGCCTCAACCTGCGTGCCGCAAACCCCGACATCGGGCTCCTGCTCCATGACGGCCAACTGTCGTTCCAGGCGTTCCGGTTGGCAGATGTCGTCGGCGTCGAGGCGCGCAATGAATGGCGCCCGACAGGCGGACAGACCACGATTCAAGGCTTGCAGGAGTCCGACGTGGGGGGACGAGATGACGCGCAATCTGGCTGGATTGTGCCGCGCCAACACAACGGGTGTGTCGTCCGTGGAACCGTCATCGACGACAACGATCTCGAAGTCTCCCATCGTCTGTGCCTCGACGCTGTCGAGGGCTTCGCCGAGGGTGGCAGCGCCATTAAAGACCGGCAACAGAATGGAAACCAGAGGTCTATCCATAGGCTTGACAGTCTATAAACTGAGCCGCGATACTCCAACATGGCAGAAGGCTGACATGCGATGATACATCTCAAATCCAAGACAGAAATCGAAACAATGCGTGCCAGTTGCCGGATTGCTGCCGACGCCATGGTCCGCGTGCGCGACGCACTCCGCCCCGGGGTAACGACGGCGGCCCTCGATGAGATCGCGGATGACTATATCCGCAGCCAGGGAGCTGTCGCTTCCGCCAAGGGGTATCGAGGATATCCGGGCAGCATCTGTGTGTCCGTCAACGAGGAAGTCGTGCACGGTATTCCTGGCTCTCGGCAACTGTGCGACGGAGATATCCTGTCGGTGGATATCGCGGCGAAGAAGAACGACTACCACGGCGATATGAATGTCTCCTTCGCCATCGGTGACGTCGGTGAGGTGGCAACGCGTCTGCTGCAGACGACAAAACAAGCCATGGACATCGGTCTGCAGGCAAGCTGCCCGGGTACCCGCCTGGGAGACATTGGCCACTTGATTCAACGTCACGTTGAGGCGGAGGGGTTTTCCGTCGTTGAGGTCTTCTGCGGCCACGGGATCGGTCGCGCCTTCCACGAGGAACCGCAACTGCTGCATTTCGGTACAGCCGGAACCGGTCGCCGTCTCGAACCGGGTACGGTCTTCACCGTGGAACCCATGATCAATGCCGGCAGCGCAGATGTGCGGGTCCTCGATGATCAGTGGACGGCGATCACGGTGGACGGTGCACTGTCGACTCAGTTCGAACACACCGTGGCGGTCACCGAAGCGGGCCCGGATATCCTCTCCCGCTTTGCCGATCTCCCATTCTAACCGCTCTTGCTTGCCCTGCCTCGTTGCGCTCTCAGGGAGAGGTCGTATTTTCTCCGTGCTATCCTATTCCAACTCGAAGGAGTCAGCCGAGATGGCCAAAGAAAAAACTACCGAGGAAGAGTCGACCGACTTCGGCTTTGATCCCGGTTCGCAGCGGGAGCTCGAAGTCGAGGACACCTGCTGCGTCACTGGCGAAGAAGTCCCGGCCAGTTTCTGTCGTTTTCCCGACTACCGTCGGGGCACGATGATGGTACTGTCCAGGAGCCTCGCGGTAGAGCGCCTGCGCAAGGGTACGACGACGGTGACCTTCAAAGAGGTCCTCGTCAAGCGCCACGGCAAGAGAGTGCTGGACGACTACCGGAGCTGATACGTACTTTCGAAACGAAAAGAGGGTGTGTTCTTTTAAGGAGCACGCCCTCTTTTCACGTTCTGGCGGGAACCCATGATCAGGCGCTGTCGAGCAGTCCTTGTATCTGGGCCCCGAGAACACTGTAGGGATCTACCTGGCCACTGGCATTTCGAGGCACGCCAAAGTGGGTGTCGTGGATCTCGCCGCGCTGATCGATGATGACCGTTGTCGGCACATAGCGCATGGTTCCGGTCGGGTCGTAGGCGGCGCCGAGACTCTCCCCCAGGGGATCGAGGTAGATCGGATAATTGATCTGGTTGCTGTCGATGAACTGTTCCAGCTTGTCGTCGAGTGCAACAGTGTCCCTGCTCTTGTCGACTGAAACGCCGATGATGGCGACGTCCTCTGCAGAAAAATCCTGGCGCAAACGAACGAGATCGGGAATCTCGATGCGGCAGGGACCACACCAGGTGGCCCAGAAGTTAAGGACCACGACACGACCCTTGAAATCGGACAGATCCAGGCCATCGATGGGCCCTTGATAAAGAGACGCTGTCTCGGCTCGGGTCGAGTCGCAGGCGGAAAACCACAACAACAGGGGGAAGAGAAAAAGCAGAAAAGTTTGGCGTCCGTTCATATCTGTGAATATACAGGACCTACCAGGCACTCGAAAGGCGTTGTCAGGCCCGCAGTCTGGCGTGAGCGGGCAGGGTCATCAGGTGGGTTTCCCGAACACCGTCCAGGGCGCCGACACGTCGCAGCAGTTCGTCGCAGGGATTGACATGGATGCTGCGTGAGCGGACGGCATCGTGATCGTCACCATTCTCGACACAGATGATCAGATCGCATGGGCCAACAAAATCCTTGCAGGCCTGCAGCAGTTTGCCGAGCAGCTCTTCGCTCACAGCCTCAGCGGACACCGTAATGTTGACGGAGCGCGTCAACCGTTCACGGGTGTGCTCCATGGGTAAGACGGTATCGGCGAGGATACTCATGGCGCCGTTGCGCTCGTTCAATCTGCCCTCGACCATGATCACCTCCTCCTGCACGATGAGGTGCTTGTTGCTGGCGTAGGCATCGGAAAAGAAGACGATATCCCCCTTTCCAGACAGGTCCTCGAGTGTGACAAAAGCGATGGGATTGCCTTTGCGGTCGCTGGAGGTGGAGATGCGGCTGATCAGGCCACCGACCCGCACCGGCGCCCCATCCTCCTGTTCGGGGATGTCGACCAGTGGCGAAGCGAACTTGCGCAGATCGAGTTCGTAGCGGCTGAGGGGATGGCTGGAAACGTAAAAGCCGAGCAGTTCCTTCTCCTGTGACAGCATCTCGGTTTCGGTCCATGGCGGCACATCGGGAAGGGCCAGCTGGTGCTCGAGTTGTGGTGCTGAGGAGTCGCCACCGAAGAGGCTGAATTGCCCACGACCCCGTTCCTCCTGCACGACCTGGGCGTTGCGCATGGCCACATCAAGCGCCTCCTGTAACTGCGCTCGATGGCCGTTGAAGGCGTCGGCAGCTCCGGAGGCGATGAGGGCTTCGACGACACGGCGGTTGACGGCTCGCAGGTCGAGGCGCTCACAGAACTTGTACAGATCTTCGTAGCGACCATCGGCGACGCGGCCATCGACGATGGACTGCGCCGCACCGGCACCGACATTCTTGATCGCTGCCAGACCGAAGCGGATGCCCTCGTCACTCGGCACGAAGTTGATGGCACTCTCGTTGAGGTCAGGCGGCAACACGGGGATCTCCAGGCGCCGGCACTCGTCGAGCATGATCGCCAGACGGTCGGTGTTGTCGCGGTCGTTGGTCAGACTCGCGGCGATATACTGCATCGGATAGTTGGCTTTGAGGTAGGCGTTCCTGTAGGCGACTTCGGAATAACAGGCGGAGTGCGATTTGTTGAAGCCGTATCCGGAAAAGACCTCGATATCGGACCAGATTTTCTGCACGATGCTGCGCTCTACGCCATTGCTGACACCACCCTCAACGAAGTCCTTCTTGCACTTCTCCATGACGTCGGCAAGCTTCTTGCCCATCGCCTTGCGGATGTCGTCCGCCTGACCCAGAGTGAAACCACAGAGGTCACGGGCGATGCGCTGCACCTGCTCCTGATAGGTGATGACGCCATACGTTTCGGCCAGGATGGGCTCGAGCACGGGGTGGTCGTATTCGACCTCCTCCTGGCCATGCTTGCGCGCGATAAAGGTCGGAATCCGTGCCATCGGTCCCGGACGATACAGAGCATTCATGGCGATAATGTCTTCGATCTTGTCCGGCTTCAACTGTCTGAGGTATTCGCGCATGCCGGCGCTCTCAAACTGAAAGACACCCACCGTCTCACCACGGCTGAACAACTCGAATGTGGCTTTATCGTCCCATGGCACCGTCTCGAGATCGAAATCGGGTTCCTGCAGGCGGATCAGCCGCACCGCCTCATCCGTCATGGACAGTTCCTTGAGGCCGAGGATGTCCATCTTCAGCAGGCCGATGTCGGCGCAGGTCTCACCGTCGAACTGGGTGGTGATCGTGCCGTCCTTCGGTGCCCGGTAGAGCGGCACGTAGTTGGTCAGATTCGATGGCGCGATGATCACGGCACACGCGTGTACGGAGGCATGACGTGACAGGCCTTCCAGCTTGAGAGCATGCTTCAACAACTGGCCCTCCGCGTCGTCCTTGCCTGCCATCTGCTGCAGTTCCGGGACCCGCTCAATGGCCTCACCAAGGGTGATCTTCAGTTCATTTGGGACCAGTTTGGCGATGCGGTCTACGTCGCCGAAGGACAGGCCCAGGACCCGACCGACGTCGCGCACGACAGATTTCGCGCCCATGGTGCCGAAGGTGATGACCTGGGAGACGTTCTCTTCTCCATAGGTGTCGATCATGTATCGCACCACGAGATCACGCCCCGTGTCGGCAAAGTCGATGTCGATATCCGGTGGTGACATTCGTTCCGGATTGAGGAAGCGCTCGAACAGAAGATTGTGCTTGATCGGATCGGTATTGGTGATGCCCAGGCAGTACGAAACCAGACAGCCCGCAGCGGAGCCACGACCGGGGCCGACGCTGACACCGGAATCACGGGCGTACTGCACGATATCCCGTACGATCAGGAAATACCCGGTGTAATCCTCCTTGATAATCAGTTCGAGTTCATAGTCGAGCCGATGCTGGATCTCGGGGGTGATCTCATCGTAGCGCGCCTGCAGTCCCTCCTCGGACAGGTTCTTGAGGTATTCGGCACTGGAGGTGAAACTGGGGGGGATGGGAAAGTCCGGCATATGCTGCGCGTCGAACTCGAGCTTGACGTCGCACTTCTCCGCGATGGCGACCGTGTTCTCGAGCGCTTGCGGCAGATCAGCGAACAATTTCTGCATCTGGGCAGGGGACTTCATGTAGAGTCCGGTGGGGTAACACATGCGCTGCGTCGGTGGATCTGCCAGCATCTTGCCCGTCTGGATACAGATCAACGCGTCGTGGGCGGCATGGTCGTCGGCATGGAGAAAGTGGAAATCGTTGGTCGCCACGAGTGGCACATCGAGCTTCTGGTGCAGTTTTAGCAGGCCTTCGTTCACCTTCGCCTCGATGTCGATGCCGTGACGTTGGATCTCGAGGTAGTAGTCCTCGCCGAAGATGTCCATGTATTCTCGCGTCGCGTCCTCCGCAGCACCGAGCCCATCCGTCTGTATCAGGTGCGCGACCTCTCCCGAGACGCAGGCCGACATGCACACCAGCCCGTCGCCGTATGTGCGCAGCAACTCCTTGTCGATGCGTGGGTTGTAGTAGAAACCCTCGGTATATCCCATCGACACAAGTTTGGTGAGGTTGCGCCACCCGGTGTCGTTTTTTGCCAGCAGGATCAGATGGTTGGAGGCGTGCTGCAAGCCGCGCGCAGCGGCCCGATCGTGGCGACTGCCGATGGCGACGTAGACCTCGCAACCGATGATGGGCTTGATACCCGCCTCTTCACAGTTGCGGTAGTGGGCGATGGCGCCGAAAACGTTGCCGTGGTCGGTGACGGCGAGAGCGGGCATATCGTATTCAGCGGCGGCACCCGCCATCTGCCCAATGTGGCAGCCCCCATCCAACAGGCTGAACTCGCTGTGTCCATGAAGGTGGACGAATTCGGCGGTGGCCATAAAAAGGCTCCTGCCCACTCTGGTGGGCCTAAAGGCGTAGGGTCGATGTCAGCGACAGAGACGTACCGCGACTGTGGCGTCCAGTACCCGGGAGGGGAGTCACGGGTGTAGGTGGCCGCTACTGGAGAGTGCTTGAAGCAGAGTGCTGGAGGCGAAACGTACTGGGGGGCAGTGGGGCCGTCAATCGGCGCCAATTCGGCTCAACCACTGTCTGATATGTCCTCGGGTTCGTACCCTACGGACCAGGGATCGAACCGAAAGGAGGGGTCGAGATGGGTCGGTTGATCGATTATGCAAATCCGGAGCAGGGCTCCGATTCCGTGCACGCCTTTTCCCATGGGAACACGTCGCCGTGGATTGCGGCGCCCTTTGGCATGACGCATTGGGCTCCGCAGACCGAAGGGGGTGCCAGATTTTACAAGTCGACGGCGCGCCAGTTGCAGGGGGTACGGGCCACACATCAGCCCAGTCCATGGATTGGCGACTACGGTCACTTCCTCGTCATGCCGCAGGTAGGGCCCAGGTTGTTCGGTGGGGGACGGCAATCCTCCGTATTCCGCCGTGCCGACACGACCATCCGACCCCATCTGTTTCAGACCTATCTCGGTCGCTATCAGACACAGCTGTCGGTGACGGCAACCGAACGTTGCGCCTGCTTCCGTTTTCGCTTTCCAGCCGATAAATCGGGGCGCATTCTGCTCGAGTCCCTCGCGGGTGCCTCGTGGTTCCGGGTCGAGGGCAATCGTGTCACGGGACACACTCGGGGCAACAGCGGCGGTGTGCCCGAGGGCTTCGCCTGCTACATCTATGCAGAAATCGACAGGTCGGTCGCCGATTCCTGCCTGTTCGTCGGTGAAGAGCTCTATGGCGGCACCGGAGAGGCCGAGGGCCTGGGGGTTTCGATCGATTCTGCCAGCGGTGGGGAGGTCACACTGCGGATTGCGACCTCATTCATCAGCGTCGATCAGGCTCGGCGTAACTTTGTCAGCGAGGTCGATGGTCGATCCTTCGAGGCGCTGCTGGAGGCCAACGGGAACAGGTGGGAGGAAGCTCTCGGGCGGATTCAGCTGGAGGGCGCGAGCGAGAGGCAGAAACAGACCTTCTACTCCTGTCTGTATCGGACGCAGCTGTTCCCACGTATCTGGCACGAGCCGGATCAGACCGGCAATCCCATCCACTACAGTCCATACGACGGTCAGATTCACGAAGGGGTCCTCTACGCCGATAACGGCTTCTGGGATACCCACCGAACCGTCTATTCGTTGTTGTCGATCCTGGACCCGCAGCGGCTGAGCGAGATGGTGCAAGGCTGGACGAATGCGGCCAAGGAGGGCGGCTGGTTCCCGAAGTGGTCGAGTCCCGGATACCGCGCCTGCATGATCGGCACACATCTGGATGCCGTCGTGGCGGATGCATACGTGAAGGGCTGTCGCGATTTCGATGTGGAGGCGGCGTATGCGGCGATGATCAAGGATGCGACTGTCGTCGGCAACGCGGAGGGGTCATTCGGCCGTGCCGGGATCGAGGCATTCGATGAATTGGGGTATGTGCCAGCAGACGAGTTTGAGCACGCCGCTTCGAGGACGATGGATCACGCCTATACCGATTTCTGCGTCGCCCAGGTAGCCAGGGGGTTGGGTCGTGAGCAGGAGGAGCGCCGGTTCTATGACCGTGCGCTGAACTATCGCAATACCTTCGATCGAGCGCGTGGTTTTGCGCGGGGACGTCGACGAGACGGCAGCTTTGACGAACCATTTGACGAGTTCGCCTGGGGGGGCGCCTATATCGAGGGCTCTGCATGGCAGTGTACGTGGGCGGTCCCCCACGATCCGGCGGGACTCGCCGAGTTGCTGGGTGGACGACTGGCAGCGATCGAGAAGTTGGATCGAATGTTTGAATTGCCGCCGGTGTTCGACGTGGGTACGTACAATCGTGAGATCCACGAGATGACGGAGATGGCTGCTGTCGAATTCGGCCAATATGCCCACTCGAATCAACCCGTGCACCATGTGCTGTATCTGTATACGGCGCTGGGTAGTCCGGCAAAAACTCAGTACTGGGTGCGACGGGTGCTCGACGAGCTATATACCCCCGGTCCGGGAGATGGTTTCGCCGGCGACGAGGACAACGGGGAGATGACGGCATGGTATGTGTTCGGTGCGTTGGGATTCTACCCCCTGTGTCCCGGGCATCCAACCTATGCGCTCGGTGCACCGTTGTTCGGCAGGGCGACCATTCAGCCGAAGGGGGGTGAGGCCTTCGTGATCGAAGGACTCGGCAACCGAGCCGAGACACCGTATGCCACGCAGACCCATCTCAATGGCAGGGCCACGTCACGACTGTATGTCGAGCAGGATGAGATCACCCGTGGCGGGCGATTGCAGTTCACCATGGCGGCGGCGCCGACAGAGCGGACGTACGCCCCGGATGATCTGCCATTTTCGTTGTCCAACTGGCGACGCTGACCTCGCCTTTTTTGTCACTCGCCCGAAAGCAGCGCCTGCGCCAGGATCATCTCCGCGACCTCCATCGTCTTTACACAGTCCCGGAAGGGTGACGACGTCACATCCGTGCCGCTCTTGATCGAGTCGATGAACTCGCGATTCTTGTCACGGAAACCGAAAGCCTCCCAGTTCGTCTTGCCGCCGGCGATGTCGAAGCAGTCGTGCTCTTCGCCGGTGGTATCGCCGTCTCTGTACAGATACGCCTTCGATTCGACTTCGGCATCACAATAGATGCCGGGCGCGTGCATCTGGACGCGGAATACGCGCCGCCCACTCGCCCAGCTGTTGACGAGAAAGCCGGTTGCACCGCTGTCGAACTGGATCGTGGCGCTGATCCAATTGATGTCCGGTGTGCCGATCCGCTTGCAGTGGCTGTCGATGTCGACGACCTCACCGCCACACATCCACCGGAGCGTGTCGATGGAATGGGTGCAGTCATCCATCATGTGGTCGCGGGGACCATAGGTGGGGCTCATCTGAGACTTGAAGAACTCACAGACGGCATGGGTAATGGCGCCGCGCTCCATACAGGCAGCACGCATCTTGCGCAGCAGCGGACTGGACCGTCGCTGATGACTGACCTGGGTGACAACACCCTTCTGCTCGGCCAATGATTCCAGCATCTGTGCCTGATGCCAGGTCAGGCCCATGGGCTTTTCGATGTAAAGATTGAGCCCTTGCTGGAGACACCAGATCCAGATGTCGTACATGATATGAGGCTGGCCGATGACGTAGACGCCGTCCGGTGCGATGTCAGCCACCATCTGCTGGTAGTCGTCGTAGCGGGCCTCGACACCGTATTGATCTGCCGTCTTGGTGAGACGCTCTTCGTCGAGGTCACAGATGGCAGCGATCTCGACATCGTCAAAGGAGGCCAGCGAGGGGTAGTGGACGCTGTTCGCCATGCCACCAGCGCCGATCATCGCAATTCGTATCTGGTCGCTCATCAGGGCCCCGCCCTGTCGAATAGTTGCCTGGCGTATTGGACGTCCTCGGCGATCAGGGCATCGACGCGCTCCTCGTCACTGTATTCGGCGGTTAAGCAGATGTCGCCAGCATAGTCGCGTTTCTTCAGTTCATCAACGGTCCGTGACCAGTATGCGAGTCCGTGTCGACCACTCGTCCAGTGTGACTTCCACGTGGCTTCCGGGGCATCAGGACCATTCGTTCGTACCCAGAATGCACTCTTGAGATTTACCACGCGCAGATGTGACCAGAGGATATCGATGGCCAGCTCGGGTGGTTCACCATTGAGGCCGTTGTGCGCCTGGTCGAGGACCGCGCATAGATGTTTCGGTTCGTAGCCTTCGATCAGATGCAGGATCCCCATGGCATTGTTGACGCAGAAGTCACAATGATTCTGCACGCCGATGGCGACGCCATGTTGCTCGAGTGCTGGAAGCAAGGCGTCATAGCGCTCTTTCAGTCGCCGTTCCGTCGCCAGGTAGCCGATGTCGCGATCTATCCCTTCACAGATGCGGATGATCGGCACGCCCGCCTCGGCGCAGGCGGCGATCGTCACCTCGTCGGTGGGGCCGGCGAGTGTGCCGATGCGAACTCCGTGATCGGCGAAGATGCGAGCCGCTTCCGGCAGGCCTTTGGAGATATTTTCGGGTTCCACCTGGTACCCGGGTCGGACGGGAAGTTCGACACCATCAAATCCGAGGTCGCTGACGAACCTTGCCAGTTCGGCTAGGGTTTTCGTCTTCCAGGGCTTGGTGAATACCGTGTAGGAGATGCTCATGGACGAACGCTCCATTCCCTTTCCGGGTGATGACTGCATTTGGTTTGACAATAGGATCGATGCCAGCCTCGTCAAGGTTGAGGGCGCAGCTTTCGTTGCTCACGATCTCGCCTGCGGCTACCTTATCTGATCACCTTGACCCGAAGCGGAACCGCCAAATTTTGAAGATCCTGCTCGTCGCTGGGGCGCGGCCGAATTTCCCCAAGATCGCGCCCATCGCCGCCGAATTGCGCCGCCATCCCGAGCACTTCGAAGCCCTTGTCGTGCACACCGGTCAGCATTACGACTACCAGTTGTCCGGGATCTTCTTCGAGGAGTTGGAACTGGGCCCACCCGATCACTTTCTGCAGGCTCGAAGTGACGGGGGCCGAGCGCTGCAAATGGCGGACGTCATGTCCAAATTCGACGGGGTTCTGCAACAGGAGAAGCCGGATCTCGTCGTCGTTGTCGGCGACGTCGTCTCCACCGTTTTCTGCAGTCTCGGTGCCAAGATGCGCGACATCCCCGTCGCTCATGTTGAAGCGGGACTGCGGTCCGGAGATCGAACCATGCCGGAGGAGATAAATCGTGTCGCCACCGACGCGGTGGCCGATCTGCTTTTCACCACCGATGCAGATGCCGACGAAAATCTGCGCGCCGAAAACGTGCCGGCACACTGCATCCATCGTGTCGGCAATGTCATGATCGACACCCTGATGCAATTCCGCGACAAAGCGAGCAATGCCGATGTTCTGCAACGTCACGGCCTGTCGCCGCAGGGATACGTGCTCGTCACCCTGCATCGCCAGTCGAATCTGGAAGACGTCGACGTGCTGGGGGGGCTCGTCGATGCCCTGGTGAGAACGGCGGCATCCTCCCCCCTGTTGTTCCCCGTGCACCCGGGCACGAGGAAGCGCCTCGAAGAGACGGGACTGATCTCCCGCCTGCAGGCAGCAGAACAGATCCAGTTGGCTGAACCTGTGGGTTATGTTGACATGCTCTGCCTCATGGACAACGCCCGCCTGGCCCTGGTTGACTCTGGTGGCATTCAGGAGGAAACGACGGTTCTGGGGGTTCCCTGCCTCACAATGAGGGAAAACACGGAGCGACCCGTGACCATCACACAGGGCACCAATGTCCTGGTGGGCGTGGACCCCGACCATATCGTTGCCGAGACACGGCGGGTGCTCCGTGACGGCATTCCTCCAGGCCGCATTCCCGACCTATGGGATGGCCACAGCGCGGAACGTATCGCCGCCGTGTTGCGCGACGGCATTACCCTCAGATAGAGAGAGCGGCCACTTGCGAATCCTCATCACCGGCGGTGCCGGTTTTATCGGGTCTCACCTCTGCGAGCGATTTCTGACAGATGGCCATGAGGTCGTCGTCATGGACAACTTGCTCACAGGGCGGATCGAGAACATCGCCGCCCACTTGGGCAATCCGAAATTTCGCTTCGTCAACTACGACGTCACCGAATACATGCACGTCGATGGTGAGCTCGATTTCATCCTGCATTTTGCCAGTCCGGCGAGTCCCGCCGATTTCGAGCACCTCGGCATCCGCATCCTGAAGGTGGGCGCCCTCGGTACCCACAAGACCCTGGGACTGGCCCGCGCCAAGGGCGCCAAGTTCCTGCTCGCATCGACCTCCGAGACCTACGGTGATCCACTGGTTCATCCGCAGACCGAGGAGTACTGGGGCAATGTCAATCCCATCGGTATTCGCGGCGTCTATGACGAGGCCAAACGGTTTGCAGAATCGATGACGATGGCCTACCACCGGCTGCACGATATCGACACACGCATCGTGCGCATCTTCAACACCTA
>DPVW01000285.1:14628-15061 GCA_003529325.1 Candidatus Latescibacterota bacterium
GTGCGCATCTTCAACACCTATGGCCCGCGCATGCGTGGCAACGACGGTCGCGCCATTCCGAACTTTATCACCCAGGCGCTGGCCGGCGATGATGTCACCGTGTATGGCGATGGTAGCCAGACCCGCAGCATCGGTTATGTCACCGATCTCGTGGAGGGAATCACCCGGCTCATGGCTGCGGATGTCAATACTCCGGTGAACATCGGCAATCCATCCGAGTTGACGATGCGGGCCCTGGCGCAGAAGATCATCGATTTCACCGGCAGTTCGAGTCGAATCGTCTCCAGGCCGTTGCCCCAGGATGATCCGAAGGCGCGGCTCCCCGATATCACCAAGGCCCGTACGCTGTTGGGCTGGGAGCCCACGATTGGCCCTGAGGAAGGGCTCGAACGCACGATCGAGTGGTTCCGCAACGAGAGTGATTCCGAAGGAG
>DPVW01000285.1:15391-15513 GCA_003529325.1 Candidatus Latescibacterota bacterium
TGGCAGCTGATGAATCTGTCCGTTCGTGAGACGATCCTCGGATTTGATCTGGTCGACGGTGAGACGCCGCTGGCGGTTTATCGTGCTCGTGAGCACGTACCTCGCAGCGATTCTCCCAAGCC
>DPVW01000285.1:15840-16136 GCA_003529325.1 Candidatus Latescibacterota bacterium
TGTTTTGCGCCGATCTACACCGCCTCTGGACGACTGGTGACCGAGTTCCGGCCCCCCGATCACACCTGGCACATGGGGTTGTTCTACGGTTGGGTCCACGCCAACGACTGCAATCTCTGGGGTGGTGGCTGGTATTTGCCGGAGAAGGGTCGGTATGAGGACGTGCCCGGCACACACGGAATTCAGCGACATGATGGTTTCGACGAGGTCGGTTCCAGCGACGGCGTGGCCAGTGTGCGCGAGTGTGTCAGCTGGCTCGACGCAGGGGACAGAAAAATCGCCTCCGAACGTCGTGC
>DPVW01000449.1:0-6256 GCA_003529325.1 Candidatus Latescibacterota bacterium
ATTGCTCCCTCTCGCCAGGGGCGAGCCGTCACATCCTTGTGGTCGGTGGGGGCCGGTCAGGGAGACCGCGTAAGATTAGCGTGATTCCAAGGTCATCCTGCTTGGCCCTCTCAAGAGCCAAGAAGCATTATCAGAGGGTTGTGTACTACGTGGACAACAGGGGAACACAAATTTCGGGGTGGTGACTCGCACTTGACCGGGGGACGGTCTCTGTTACCTGATTTCCAGTGGGCTCGCTATGGTAGCGATGACCTCAAAATCTGGCAATCACGCTGATTGACGCACCGTTGTATCGGCTCGTTGCAGGACCTCTGGCCGCAAGGTGGTGCCCAGCCCCGGGGAGTCCGTGGGCCAGACAAAGCCGTTTTCGATTCGGGGCACCACGGTGACGAGGTCGGCATAAAAGCCGCGGTAGTAGGCGCGTACACTCTCCTGGATCATCGCATTTGGGCAGTGAATGGAGAGGTGAATCGAGGCCAGGAAGGTCACCGGTCCGGTGCAATCGTGGGCGACAAAGGGCAGGTTTGCCGTCTCTGCCATGTCAGCGATGCGCCGACTCTCACCGATGCCACCCGTCCAGGTGACATCCGTCATCAGGATGTCGACCGCTTCGGCTTCCAGCAATTCCCGTGCATGGTAACGTGTCAGGGCCAGCTCCGAGCCACAGATCGGCGTTGTTGTGGAGCGTCGCAATTCGGCCAGCGCGTGTGGGTTGTCGGGGCGAATGAAATCTTCCAGCCACATCGGCTGGTATGGTTCGAGGGCATGGGCGATCCGCACTGCCGCAGGCAGCTTCCAATAGGCGTGCCCTTCGATCAAGATCTCCATGTCCAGGCCGACGGCGTCACGAATCTTGCGCACCGGTTCCAAGCCCTTGTCGATGTCGGCGAAGCTGATGTAGGTACCATTGCTGACGGCGGCGTAGGCATCGAAAGGCCAGATCTTCATCGCTGTGATGCCTTCGTCCAGCAGGTCCCTCGCCAATTCGCCGGCCTTGTGCTGGAAGGCGTCGAGGTCCTCGTATCGGCCCTCTCCTTGGGGCCGCTGCTCGGTGGGGCGCGGCACACCCGGCGTGCCACGGGCATAGAGTGGCCCGGCGCACGTGTTATAGATGCGGACCTTGTCGCGGCTGCCACCACCCAGCGCCCGGTACAGAGGCATACCGGCGGCCTGCGCGAACAGATCCCACAGTGCCACGTCGAGGGCTGAGATGGCGCGCATTTCGGCGCCGCGATTGCCATAGACATGGGTGGCGTCGTACATGCGACGGAAGTGCCATTCGACGTCACGCGGGTCGTGACCGATGAGCATCGGCGCACCCACTTCATGGATAAAGGTACGTGTCGTCTCCGGGGTGTAATAGGTATCACCAAGGCCGACAAGTCCTTCGTCGGTATGAATCTGTACGAAGAGGATATTGGCGAACTCGCCAACGTGAATCGTCTCGACCTTGGTAATTTTCACAGTACTAGAATCCGCATCGTTGAGCGGCTTTGAAAAATGGCTCAGAGACATTCATGGCGCCGCGGAATACGAGGTCACTGGTGAAGGGATGGGCGCAGATCAGGCGGGCGCCATTGTCGAGGGCTCGTACCATGGCGTCCTCGATATCCTTGGGATCCTCCATCGATCCGGAGCCCACGACACGGCCCATGTGCACACCCCGGTCTGCGGCGGCGCGGAACAGAGCGTTGGTCGCATCCTCGATTTCCGGGATCTCCCCCTGACGGAGGATGGCGTCAAAAGGTCCGACGAAACCACATGCCCTGTTGCGACCCTGGGCCTGCATCAGGTCGAGGACACGATCACGCAGTTGTATGTCGAGGATGTATTCCGCCGTCTCGAACTGAATCCAGCCCTGAGTGTGGACCTCGGCGCCAAGCAGTTCGCCGGGTGTGAAGGCGAAGTTTCGATCACCAAAGCGAACCGGATATCCGCCTCGATCATCGGCGGTGGCCTCCCCCGGCGTCGGGAAGTTGACGGCGCGGAAAAATCGCTCCGCATCCTCGTATGTCGTGCCGTATGGTTTCATTGTGGCACGGGCGCCGAGCTGGAACACGTCGCCGTGCGAGCTGAAGGCCTCGCGATGCAGACGCTGGCACTGGAGCAGGCCGACACGCCCCTCCATCGCGTTCTGCTGCCGACCATACCAGCCCTCGCGTTGACAGTGTTCGGCGTCATTGACGATCCAGGCAAAGCCGGCTCTCGCCCACGAATGGGCCTCGTCCTCACGCACCTGATACCACGGCACGTCGTTGAAGATTCCCAACAGCGGCGGCGTCGCCGCTACCGAATCGTACTCGTCCTGGACTGCCTTTACGGCATTTCGCTGTGGGTTCATGACAAAGGCGTGGGCACGACGAGCGTATTCTTCTGTCTGCAGCGGGCGGTTGCCGCCAATAGCGTCGAGGGCGGTCACGGTCATCTCCTGGGTGTTGCGACGGCAGAGCCGCCGTCGATGGTTTCTCTGGGTCGTGATTGGGGTCATTCGAAAAACGGCCACCTACACGGACCCGGCAAGGGCAAAAGAGCTTAGCTTGGTCAAGCTCTCGACAGTGACTACCCTAAGAGTCCTACATCATACCGGTGCAACAAAGGACAACAGACTCTTGACGAAACGATACCGAGCAGCCGCCATCGGCCGCACGGGCGGTGGCAACTACGGTCATGGACTGCACATCGCCTACGCAGGCCTAGCCAATGTCGACTTTGTCGCTGTCGCGGATCATGATGAGGCGGGTCGTGAACAGGCTCGCGAGGTGACGGGCGCGTCACAGGCTTATGCCGACTACCACGAGATGCTTGCGGCGGAGAAACCGGACCTGGTCAGTGTCTGTCCTCGCTGGACGGACTGTCACTTGGAGATGGTCCTCGCCTGCCTGGAGGCAGGGGCTCACGTGTATTGCGAAAAGCCGATGACCTGGAATCTGGCCGACGGCGACACCATCGTCAGCCGCGCCGACGCGCTCGGCCGCAAGGTAGCTGTCGCCCACCAGGCGGTGTACTTACCCAGGATCCAGGGGCTGCGCAGGTTGCTGCGCTCCGGCCGCATCGGCGAGGTGCAGCAGATCCACGCACATGGCAAGCAGGACGCGCGTGGTGGTGGGGAAGACATGATCACCCTGGGCACGCATCTGTTCAACATGATGCGCTATTTTGCCGGAAATGTGCGCTGGATATCGGGTCATGTCACCGTTGACGGGCGCGAGCTCGGGCCTGAGGACGTTCATGAGGCGACGGAGCCAGTCGGCCCGGTGGCGGGAGACAGTATCGAGTCGTACTACGCCTTCGACTCCGGTATTGCTGGATTCTTCGACTCCCGTCGGGATCAGGCCGGAACCAACCAACGCTATGGGATGGAGATCGTCGGTAGTGAAGGCACGATCTCCCTCCGCGGCGGTGCCGGATCCGAACTCATGTTTTATCCATATCCCGTCTTTCGCCCCGCTGCACAGGATCAACTCTGGGAAGCATTGGAGGATCTGCCGGATGAGCCGCTCGGTCGGGGGAACACATTGGCACTGGAAGATCTTATCCAGGCGGCGGAGCAGAATCGCGAGCCCATATCGAGCGCCCGTGACGCTGTCGCCGCCCTGGAGATGATTCTCGGCACCTATGAATCACAGATCTGCGGGGGGCGCGTACCGATACCGATGGCCAGACGCGAGCACCCCCTTGCCGCCTGGCAGGGAAGGCAGAGGGACTCATGAGCGACGACCGTCCCGTACCACACGAAGTGATTCCCAGCGATCAACTGCCGGCGGCGAGGTATCGTGATCTACCGGAAGCACCCCCTTGGAAGAAGCTCCTCGGCCCGAGTGTCCTCCTTCTTGGTTTGTCCCTGGGCAGTGGCGAGTTCGTCCTCTGGCCCTATATCACTTATCAGTTTGGCTTTGTGGCTTTCTGGGCGTGTATGGTCGGCGTCACGACGCAGTATTTCATCAATATGGAGATCGAGCGTTGGACGCTGGCAACGGGAGAATCGACGATCACCGGGTTCTGCCGGCTCTGGCGGGGATGGGCGTGGGTTTTCCTGGTGGCCAACATCCTCCCGTGGATGTGGCCTGGATGGGCATCCGGGGCAGCGACACTGCTGACCTGGGAAATCGGTGGTGGCGAAGTAGCGCGCACCGTGTATTCGATCGTCAGCCTCCTGGCCATCGGTGCCGCGTTGACCCTGGGGCCTGTGGTGTACAACACCGTGGAACGTATACAGAAGCTGCTGGTGGCTTTCATCTTCCTCTTTATGGGGATCATTTTTTTCCTCGTCGTCGATCTGGTACACGTGGGCGACATGGTCCGGGGGTTCGCTCATTTCGGCACCATACCGGACGGCATGGAATTGCCCCTCCTGCTGGGCGCACTGGCCTTCGCTGGTGCCGGTGGCACGATGAACCTGGCGCAGAGCAATTACATCCGCGAGAAGGGCTACGCCATGGGCCGATTTGCCGGCCGGCTGACGAGTCCGCTCACGGGCCGGGAGGAGGTCGTTGCCGATATTGGCTCGCACTTCGAGCATACCCCGGACAACCTGCGCCGTTGGCGCGACTGGTGGCGCCTCGCCGATCGTGAGCACCTGCTCAACTTCTATCTGCTGTCGGTGGTGTCGCTGATCATGCTGTCCCTCATCGCCTACAGTACGGCGCGTGGCACACCGGACCTGGCCAAAGGGTTCGCCTTTATCCGCGCCGAAGGTGAGTTCATCGGCGCCCAGTATGGCCTGTGGATGCAGCACTCATTCCACTGGATGGGGATCGCCATACTGCTGACGACGGAGCTGGGTTTGCTCGACGCCTGCGCCCGTATCTCGACCGATATCATCAAAGTGAATTGGTTGCGCGACAGCGATACGTGGACGGACAGCCGACTCTACTACCTGCTACTCTGGGCGCAGATCGGCATTGGTTGCGCCATCATGCTCGTCGGTCTGGTGGTGCCAGATCTGACGCAACCCCTGGTCCTGTTCGTGCTCAGCGCCTCGCTGAATGGGGGCGTCATGCTGATCTATTCCGTATTGCTGCTATGGTTGAATAATCGCGTGTTGGGGGGCCCTCTACGCATGCCACCCATCAGATTCTTGGCCATGATCTGGGCCTGTGCGTTCTTTGGCTACTTCACCATCATCACGCTGAAAAATCAACTGCCAAAATTGTTCTAACTAGAGACACCGCGTAGGGCCCGGCGCAAGCGGACGACGGTACGCAGGAGGGTATGGCCAAAACCCTCGGTGGCGAAGTAGGGTACGAGAACGCCACCGAAGCCGCGTTTGAAAAACGCGATGGAAGCGAGGTTGGCACCAACAAAATCGAACTGCGTCGAGGTCGTCTGTTCCAGGACTTTCCAATATAGCAGCGATGTGGCACCCGACTCACGGTAAGCGGAATCGGCGCCGGCAACCCAGGCATAGAGTCTGTCGCCATCCGGCACAAAAAACACGACGCACGCCGTTTCCCCACCTGGCGCCAGGCAGCGCCAACCCTCGGTGCGCCCCGCATCGAGGGCGAGTTGAACCAGCCTTTGCAGAATGGCCCCCGGGACGGGTGCTGCTGACTCGCCCCCGAATACCTGATCATATAACCGGCGCAGCTCAGCGACGTCGGTTGTCGCCTCAACTCGATAGCCTTCCTTTTCCGCCTTGCGCACCGCCGTGCGCGTGCGCCGTTCGAAACCGTCCCACACCGTCGTGCGGTCCCCCGGTAGGTCGATCCGATAGGTGTACCGGGGCAGCACATCCCAGCCCGCCCACAGGAACTCACGGGTGTCGGCGAGGGCGGGGCCGTGGGTCAGGTGGGTCCGGGTATAATCAGCCTGCAAGTGGCTGATGAGGGCAGCCGTCGCACCGGATCTCTCCGATTCCACGTGGGCGGGTCGATTCGTGGTGGGCGGACGGAAAAGAAACCCCGTGTGCGGCAGCAGGGCGGGTGTCGAAAACCGCTGTCGCCAGCCGCTCCCCGAAACCACACCAGCGACACCGGCGACGAGGTGGTCCCCGTCCCAGGCGCCTAGCAGTCGGGGGGTGCCCCCCGATGCAAGCGCTGCATCCTGGACCCAGTCGGCGTCGCTGAAGATGGTGGCGCCCACGGCATTGCTGAGAAACTCCGCCCAAACAGCCGGCGCAACTTCGTCGATGTGAAAATGCTTAGCTGAGGCCAATTGTCACCGCCAAAATCTTGACATCGATCAGAGGCAGTTCTATATTTCTATACCTGTATCTCAAACGACTCTAAGTCCTTGCTGAACAATTAGATGGAACTGC
>DPVW01000449.1:6598-7771 GCA_003529325.1 Candidatus Latescibacterota bacterium
TTAGATGGAACTGCTGTGCACTTCGACACAACTGTCATCTGTAGTCGTGTTGCCTGAACCCATCCTCGGGAACGGGATCGTTGTGCGTACCCGACTTCGTCTCATTATCGGATTCATCGAGTAGGCTCCTCCCGCAAAATCGAACAAACGGACGGAGCCTCTGAAAGACTTCATGGGCTGCCCTAAAGCTATGCCTGCTCATCAGATCCCGCACCTCTCGTAGAGGAGACCCACCATGGAAATGTACTATGACGACGACGCCAACCTGGACCTGCTGAGCGACAAGACGGTCGCCATCATCGGTTATGGAAGCCAGGGGCACGCCCACGCTCTCAACCTGAAGGAAAGCGGTGTCAGCGTTGTCGTTGGCCTTCGCGAAGGCAGCGCCAGCCGCGCCGCTGCCGAGAAGGAGGGCTTGAAGGTTGCCACTGTCGCTGCGGCGGCAAAAGAGGGCGACATCATCATGATCCTCATCAACGATGAGATCCAGCGTGCTGTGTTCGAGGCCGACATCCGGCCCAACCTGAGTGCCGGCAACAGTCTGGCATTTGCCCACGGATTCAATATCCACTTCGGTCAGGTCGTTCCGCCAGCGGACGTCGATGTCTTCATGGTTGCTCCGAAAGGCCCCGGTCATCTTGTACGCCGCGTTTACAGCGAGGGAGGGGGTGTCCCCGGTCTGCTCGCCGTCGAGCAGGACGCTTCCGGCCGTGCCCACGAGGTGGGACTGGCGTACGCCAAAGGTATTGGTTGCACCCGCGGTGGCGTCATCCAGACGACATTCCGTGAAGAGACGGAAACCGACCTCTTCGGCGAGCAGGTCGTGCTCTGCGGCGGCCTCACCGAGCTGATCCGGGCGGGCTTCGACACACTCGTCGAGGCCGGTTACCAGCCCGAAGTGGCTTATTTCGAGTGTTTACACGAGGTGAAGCTCATCGTCGATCTGATTTACGAGGGCGGCATTGCCAACATGCGCTCCTCCATCAGTGACACTGCGGAGTTTGGCGATCTGTCGCGTGGTCGCCGCGTCGTAACCGACGAAACCCGCGCCGAGATGAAGAAAATCCTTACCGAGATCCAGACGGGCAAATTCGCCAGGGAATGGTTGCTGGAGAATCAGGTGGGCCGGCCGTTCTACACAGCGCAGAAGCGGATCGATTCCGAGCACGCGAT
>DPVW01000479.1 GCA_003529325.1 Candidatus Latescibacterota bacterium
TGGGAGAGTTCGCGCCGACACGCACATTCCGATCGCATACAGGCCGCGCCAACGAGCGCGCCACGGGTGTCCGATAAGAGGGTATACGAACCATGGAAGCGCGAGCCATACAACGTCATATAGGAATTCCCGCCACGAAGGTGCGTCAGGTGATCGATCTGATTCGTGGCAAGCCAGTGGAAGAGGCGCTGTCCATCCTTCAATACTTGCCACAACGATCTGCCGGCATCATCGAAAAGACGTTGCGCTCAGCGATCGCCAATGCCACACGTCAGGATGACGACGAAGAGATGGCAGGACCTGTGGTGGATGTGGAGGATCTGTTCGTCAGTCGTATTCAGGCTGACCAGGGACGTACCCTCAAGCGCATGCGCCCACGGGCACGAGGGACCTCGGATCGCATCATGAAGCGCCAGAGCCACGTCACCATCATTGTCTCCGACGGTCGGGATGATGTTGTGCCATCGGTCGTGCCGGTGACCCCGGACGACAGCGCCTCGGCCGAGCAAGCCGAACAGGCTGAGTAGGCGGCCGAGTACGGCCAGAAAGAGTCAAGAGAGGAACTGCATTGGGTCAAAAGACACATCCCTACGGCTTCCGCCTGGGCGTTATCAAGGGTTGGAGTTCAAACTGGTTCGCCGAAAAGGACTTCTCCACGCTTCTCGGAGAAGATATCACGCTACGGCGGTATATCCATCAGCGCTTGCAGCGAGCCGGTGTTTCTCGAATCCATATCGAGCGACATCCCAAGCGTGTGACCATAGAGGTGCACACAGCACGACCAGGGATCGCTATCGGGCGCCGAGGGGCTGAAGTCGATAAGCTGCGCGACGAATTGAAGACCCTGACCAACAAGGATGTGACTCTCAACATCCAGGAAGTAAAGAAACCCGAACTCGATGCACAGTTGGTGGCTGATAATCTGGCCCGCCAATTTGAGCAAAGGGTGGCGTTCCGTCGAGCCATCAAGAAGTGCGTCGCCTCGTCCATGCGCATGGGGGCCGAGGGGATCCGTATCGAGTGCAACGGTCGTATCGGTGGCTCTGAAATGACCCGCCACGAGCGTTCCGAACCTGCAGGACGAGTGCCACTACACACGCTACGCGCCGACATCGACTTCGCCACGTCCACCGCCTTCACCGTGTCAGGTACTGTTGGTGTGAAGGTGTGGATCTGTCACGGCGAGGTTGTCGATGAAACCGAAGAAGAACAGAAGCAACAGGCCTGAGGACGTAAAACCACCATGTTGATGCCGAAAAGGGTCCAGTGGCGAAAGCAGTCCCGTGGACGCATGCGCGGACAGACCAAGGGAGGGGCTCTGGTCTCCTTCGGGGAGTATGGCTTGAAGGCCCAGGAGTGTGGCTGGGTGACGAGCCGTCAGATCGAAGCTGCTCGCGTCGCCATCAGTCGCGCGATGAGTCGTACCGGCAAGCTGTGGATCCGAGTGTTTCCGGACAAGCCGCTGACAAAGAAGCCTGCCGAAACACGGATGGGCAAAGGCAAGGGCGCTCCCGAGGATTGGGTTGCCGTCGTCAAGCCCGGTCGGGTGATGTTCGAACTGTCGGGCGTCTCCCCTGAGATCGCCAAAGAGGCGTTGCGGCGCGCGAGCCACAAGCTGCCGATCAAGACAAAGTTCGTCGAACGGTTGGCTTGAGGGAGCGAGAAAGAGCAATTGATGAAAGCAAGTGAATTGAGAGAGCAGGGCGCCGAGGAATTGGTGTCACGCTTGGAGGAGCTCGAAGAAGAGAGCTTCAATCTGCGTTTTCAGCACTCTCTCGGGCAGTTGAGCAGTCCACTGAAACTGCGTGACGTTCGCCGAGATATCGCCAGGGTGCGGACGCTGCTGCAAGAGAACAATGCCGCCGTGGCTGAAGCCGGGCAGGAGAACTAGGTAGAACATGGCAGATGATCAGAGTTACGGCGGACGTGTCATCGAAGGTCGCGTGGTAAAGGCAGGCAACGAAAAGACGCGTGTTGTCGTTATTGATTTGCGCAGTTCCCATCGGCTCTATGGAAAAGGCATGACCCGATCGACGAAGGCAGTCGCTCACGACGAACGGAACGAGTCGGGTGTTGGCGATGTCGTCCGCCTGCGGGAGTGCCGGCCCATAAGCAAGACGAAGTGCTGGCGCCTCGTGCAGATATTGGAAAAGGCAGCCGTCCACGGCTGACGGCTCTGGCGATCTCATTCAAGAAAGTCTGAAATGGTTCACGAGTACACCATACTCCGCATGGCGGACAATGCGGGCGCCCGCAAGGCAAAATGTATCCGCGTTCTGGGCGGCTCCAAGCGTCGGTACGCCAGCGTCGGTGATCTGATCGTCGTCGCTGTCCACGATGTCCTGCCTAATGGCCCTCTGAAGGAGGGCGAGGTGGCGCGCGCCGTGGTCGTGCGTACCAAGAAGGAATACCGCCGTCCCGATGGCTCCTACATTCGTTTTGATGAGAATGCTGCGGTGCTCCTCGATCAGAACAACGAACCCCGCGGCACGCGCATCTTCGGGCCGGTTGCCCGTGAGCTACGTGACCGCCAGTTCATGCGCATCGTTTCCCTCGCTCCTGAGGTCGTGTAAGGCATTCCATGAAAATCAAGCGAGATGACACGGTTTTTGTGATCAGTGGTAACGACAAGGGAAAGCGCGGCCGCGTGCTGCGTGTGTTCCCGGAGCAGGATCGCATCATCGTTGAGGGTGTGCGCATGATGAAGAAGCACACCAAACCGACGCAGCGCGATCCACAGGGCGGCATCGTCGAGCGAGAGGCACCACTCCACGTCTCGAATGTGATGCTTGTTGATCCGAAGAGTGACGAGCCGACGCGGGTTGGCAGGCAGCGTCTCGACGAAGGTCGCCAGGTTCGTGTCGCCAAGCGCAGTGGCGAAATGATTGATTCTTGAGTTGGATGGACGAAGAGATACAATGATGACAAGACTTAGTGATCAATACACAAATGAGATCGTTCCCGCATTGCAGGAACGATTCAAGTATGGCAATCCCATGCAGGTGCCAAAGCTTGAGAAGATCGTGATCAATGCCGGTGTCGGTGAGGCCGTAACCGAGTCCAAGGCCCTGGATGCTGTGTTGGCAGAACTCACGGCGATCTCGGGACAGAAGCCGGCCGTACGTCGTGCCAAAAGGGCGATTTCGAACTTCAAGTTACGTGAAGGGATGCCCATTGGTGCCATGGTTACACTTCGCCGTGTTCACATGTTCGAGTTTCTTGATCGCTTTGTGAATTTCGCGTTGCCACAGTCACGTGACTTTCGTGGCGTGCCGGCCAAGGGATTTGATGGTCGGGGCAATTACAATCTGGGGTTGCGCGAGCAGATCATCTTTCCAGAGATCGACTACGACCGCGTTGACAAGATCCGCGGCATGAATATCACCTTCGTCACTAGCGCAACAAGCGACGAAGAGGCCAAGGAGCTATTGCGGCTCCTCGGCGTACCCTTCAGCAACTGAGAGACGGCGAATGCCCAAGAAGTGCCTATTAGTCAAGTGGAGCCGCGAGCCCAAGTACAAGGTCCGCAAATACACCCGCTGTCAGAAGTGCGGGCGACCTCGGGCCGTTTATCGCAAGTTTGCCCTGTGTCGAATCTGCTTCCGTGAACTCGCCTTGCGTGGCGAGATTCCGGGCGTGACCAAGGCAAGCTGGTAGGGGGGATGGGGAGAATACTATGAGCATGACCGATCCCATCGCCGACCTTCTTACTCGGGTGCGCAATGCCGCCAACGCCAATCATCGCAGTGTCGATGTGCCCGCATCCAAGTTGAAGCGTGAAATCGCCCGTGTTCTGGCTGAGGAGCGCTTCATCGACAACTTCGCGTATTTCGATGACGGCAAGCAGGGCCAGTTGCGACTCTATTTGCGTTATACGGCCGACAACGCCAGTATCATTCAGGGACTGAGACGCATGAGCAAACCCGGTCTCCGCCGTTACGCCGCCAAAGGAGACCTTCCACGCATTCGTCGTGGGCTCGGGGTAGCGATCGTCTCAACTTCGAGAGGCGTGATGACAGACCGCGACGCCCGCAAGGCGGGTGTCGGCGGCGAGATCCTGTGCAGCGTGTGGTGATCAGGCTGCAGAATCCAGTGAGAGGCAAGCAACCGTGTCGCGTGTAGGCAAACAACCAATTCCTGTACCCCAAGGTGTCGATGTTTCCGTGCACGGGGCGGATGTGAAAGTCAAGGGCCCGAAGGGTCAGTTGCAGATGTCCTACCGGACAGACTTCGTCGGTATCGCCGTCGAGGCAACCGAAGTCGTTGTGACCCGCAGTTCAGAGGTCAGGGAGGCGATGGCTCTCCATGGTCTCACCAGGTCGCTCGTAGCCAACGCTGTCCAGGGCGTTACCGAGGGATATTCGAAAAATCTTGACCTTTTCGGTGTCGGATATCGAGCCGAGGCACAAGGGCGCAAGCTGACGCTCAATATCGGCTATTCACACCAAGTCGACTACATGGCCCCTGAAGGCATTGACATCAAGATTGGCCCCGCCATCACCGGTGCGCAGGCCAGGATCGTCATATCGGGGATCGATAAGCAGATGGTTGGGCAGGTCGCTGCAGATATTCGTCAGAAGCGGAAACCCGACCCGTACAAGGGCAAGGGCATTCGTTACGAGAACGAGGTCATTCACTGGAAGGCTGGTAAGTCGGCGGTCACCTGATCGTCGAGAAGATCATGGCAAACAAGGAAAAGCAAAAAGGGGTGGCGCGAGCGCGTCGACGATTTCGCATCCGCAAGAAGGTCCTCGGTACCCAGGACCGTCCACGGCTCGTCGTCCATCGCAGCCTGCGAAATATCGAGGCCCAGATCGTCGATGACCAGGCCGGTCACTCCGTCGTCGGCCTATCGACGCGATCGAAGGAGTTCGAACGTTCCGGACCTCCTGTGGAACAGGGACGGGCCCTCGGCAAATTGCTGGCAGCCAAGGCTCAGGAGAAAGGGGTCGATCGTGTGGTCTTTGACCGCGCCGGCCTGCTGTATCACGGTATCGTCCGCGCTGTCGCCGAGGGCGCACGCGAGGGCGGCCTCAAGTTTTAATGGCGAATCGAGAGAGATAACGAGTTGGCCCGAATCGATCCGAATACCCTCGAACTAACCGAGGTCGTTGTTCAGAACAGCGTTCGCCGTGTGTCTCATGTGCGCAAGGGTGGTCGCAGCTTCTCCTTCACGGCTATGGTCGTCGCCGGTGATCGAGCCGGTCACGTCGGCATCGGCTCCGGCAAAGCAGGTGAGGTTGCCGAGGCGATCCGCAAAGCTACTGAGGATTCCAAAAAGGATATCATCAGTGTACCCGTCGTGGCGGCAACGATCCCGCACGAAGTGATCGGACGCTTTGGCGCGGCTCGAGTGTTGTTAAAGCCTGCAAGTCCGGGCACAGGGATCATCGCCAGTGGCGGTATTCGCATCGTGTTGGATTTGGCCGGCATCCATGACATCTTGACGAAGTCCCTTGGATCGGCGAACTCGCAGAACACGATCCGGGCAGCGTTTGATGGGCTGCGGCAGTTGCGGGATGCCGAAGAGGTGTGCCGTATTCGCGGCATCGCTTTGAGTGACCTGCGATGAAACTGGCGATTACACAATATCGCAGCGCCATCGGGCGATCAAGAAAGCAGCAGGACACGGTTCGGGCTCTTGGTATCCGTCGTCTGAATCAGACGGTCCTACACAATGACACGCCGCAGATTCGCGGCATGATTGCCCGTGTTTCACATCTGCTTCGGGTTGCCGAGCAGAGCGTCTAGATTTGCCACAGACAGGACTTTAAGAATGCAACTCGGAGATCTCCAGCCAGCCCCCGGTTCTCGGCGTCCGGCTCGGCGCAAAGGCAAGGGCCCCGGTTCCGGCAACGGCAAAACCGCTGGCCGTGGTCACAAGGGACAACGGTCTCGCTCCGGTGGTATGCGAGGCAGCAGAACCGGTTTTGAAGGTGGCCAGATGCCACTTCATCGTCGTCTGCCGAAGGTCGGCTTTTCGAACAAGAAATTCCGTACCGAGTATCAAGTGGTGAATGTCGGGGCTATTCAACAGGTGGGACTCGAGGGTGATGTCGGTCCCGAGCAACTCGTGGCGGCAGGTCTGGCGCGCAAGTCAGGCCTCATCAAGATCCTCGGCGATGGGGAACTGACGAACAAAGTGACTCTCACCGCTCACGGCGCGTCGAAATCTGCGCGAGCGAAGGTCGAGGCTGCCGGCGGCAGCTTTGCCATCCACACGGCATAGGAAGAGACGAGTCGGCCCGTGCTGCAGAGTTTTCAAAATTGCTTCAAAATCCCCGAACTTCGGCGCAAGATCCTGTTCACGATTGGGATCCTTATCGTCTACCGGATCGGTGGACAGATCACCGTGCCGGGTATTCGGGACACAGTTCTACAAGAATACTTTACCGGTGCCGGTGACACGCTCTTTGGCCTTTACGACATGTTTGTCGGCGGCGCTTTTACCCGGGCGACGGTTTTCGCTCTGGGGATCATGCCGTACATCAGTGCTTCTATTATCCTGCAGTTGATGGGGGCAGTGGTCCCCTTCTTCCAGAAGTTGCAGCGTGAGGGGGAAGAGGGCCGCAAAAAGATCAATCAGTATACGCGCTATGGCACGGTGTTCCTCGCTGCGGCCCAGTCTCTCGGGGTCAGTTATTTCTTGGAGAATATCAAAGGCCAATCCACCGGCATTGAGGCAGTGATCGATCCGGGGTGGGGCTTTCGCCTGCTGACCGTGGTGACGATCACTACAGGCACGATCTTCATCATGTGGCTTGGCGAGCAGATCACGGAACGTGGGATCGGTAATGGCATTTCGCTGATCATCTTCGTCGGCATCATCTCCGAGTTGCCCTTCGCCGTGAAGAGCGAGTGGAACCACTACTTGATCAATCGTGGTTTTACCAAAAGTCTCATTGAGGAACTCTTCCTCGTCGTGCTCATGGTCGTCGTCGTCGCTGCGGTTGTGCTGATGACGCAGGGGCAGAGACGAATACCGGTTCAATATGCCAAACGGGTTGTCGGGCGCCGCGTCTACGGTGGACAGTCAACTCACATCCCCCTGCGAATCAACGCAGCAGGCGTGATTCCGATCATTTTTGCACAGTCGATTATGTTTCTCCCAGGCACGATCACTCAGTTCTTTTCCGACAGCGAAGTGATGCAGATCATCGGGGCGTATTTCACCACCAGCTCCATGGTGTACTGGGCCTTTTATGGCACGATGATCGTGTTTTTCACCTACTTTTACACGGCGATCGTCATGGATCCGCAGCAGTTGGCGGACAACATGAAAAAACATGGCGGGTTTATCCCCGGTGTCCGTCCGGGCAAGCGTACAGCAGAGTATATCGACGGGATCATGACCCGCATCACCCTGCCGGGGTCTTTGGCATTGGCTGGGGTAGCTATCTTTCCCTTCTTCGTTATCAACCAGTTCAATGTGACACCTTCATATTCGCAGTTTTTCGGTGGCGCTGGATTGCTGATTATCGTCGGAGTCGCGCTAGATACGCTGCAGCAGGTGGAATCCCAACTGATGACGCGGCACTATGAAGGCTTCATGAAAAAGGGCCGCATCCAGGGGCGCCGCTAAGGTTGGCGGGATCGAGAAAGCAAAACCAATGAAAGTGAAAGCATCTGTTTCCAAGCGCTGCGCTGACTGCAAGATTATCAAGCGTCACGGTGTCGTGCGAGTCATCTGTAAGCGCAATCCGCGTCACAAGCAGCGTCAAGGCTGATGGCAATGAGTTGTTCGTCGGGCGCCGTCGGCGCCACAGGGAGCTAATAGAGTATGGCACGTATTGCAGGCGTCGATCTCCCACGTGAGAAAAGAATCGACGTGGGTTTGACCTATATCTATGGTATTGGCCGCACCTCGGCGGAGGCCATTCTCTCTGAGTCTTCTGTGACGCCGGAGACCCGGGTAGGTTCGCTCTCTGAAGAGCAGGTCGTGCAGTTGCGCAACATTATCGAACAGAAGTATCGCGTCGAGGGGTCCTTGCGCGGCGAAGTCAACATGAACATCAAGCGGCTGATGGACATCGGCTGCTACCGGGGACTGCGCCATCGACGTGGTTTGCCGGTGCGTGGGCAGCGCACGAAGACGAACGCGCGCACGCGCAAGGGGCCGAGTCGCGCGATCGCCGGCAGGAAAAAGGCGCCCCCGAAATAGGGCGCAAGGGGGAAAATCGCCTGCGGCGATTTCTCAGGCATCAGCCCCTTTTTTTTGGGTGTTTGTTCGCGGTTCGCATTCGGCGCCCGCGTCATGAAGTCGGATACTAGCAAGGAAGTTTGAGTTGCCACCAGAGAGAGGCCGCAGAAGCCGCAAAAAGTCTAAGAAGGTAGAAGCACTGGGCGTCGCCCACATCCTGTCTACTTTCAACAACACCATTGTTACCCTCACGGATGTCGAGGGCAACGTGATCTCTTGGGCCACTCCGGGCAAGGTCGGCGTCGTCGGCAGTCGCAAGTCCACGCCCTTTGCCGGGCAACTTGCTGCCGAGCGGGCGGCGCAGGAGGCTATCACCATGGGTCTGCGTAAGGTCGAGGTCTGGGTCAAGGGCCCTGGCGTCGGTCGCGACTCGGCGATCCGTGCGCTTCAGAATGCAGGTCTTGAGATCGCCGCGATCCGGGACGTCACCCCCGTACCGCACAACGGCTGCCGGCCGCCCAAGCGGCGGCGGGTCTGAGTCAGGGGGAGAGAGAAGAGATGAGCAGATATACCGGACCGAACTGTCGCCTCTGTCGCCGAGAGGGTGCCAAGTTGTTCCTCAAGGGCGAACGCTGCACGCTCGAAAAGTGCTCCTTCGAGCGCCGCTCCTATGGCCCAGGCCAGCATGGCCAGAATATGCGGCGTAAAAAGTCGGAGTACAGTGTGCAACTGCGCGCCAAGCAGAAGTTGGCTCGCATCTACGGTGTTCGTGAAGGACAGTTTCGCAAGTACTACAAGGAGTCCACGAGGGTGCAGGGTGTCAGCGGTGAGAACCTGCTGCGCCTGTTGGAGAGTCGACTCGATAGCGTCATCTACCGACTCGGGTTGGCACCTTCGCGCAAGGCCGCACGGCAACTGGTGCGGCACAACCACTTCACGGTGAATGGCAAGCGCGTCAATATTCCTTCGTATCTGACAGCACCTGGCGACGCGATCGCAGTTGCTGAAGGTAGCAAGAGGCTTGAGGCCGTTCACGAGTCGCTACGGCGCTCGCGGGAGATGGTCTCCTGGCTTTCTGTCGATAAGGCCAACCTGACTGGTGCCGTCGTTGATATCCCGAGTCGGGCGGATATCCCCACTCCGGTGGAAGAGCAACTCGTCATCGAGTTCTACAGCCGCGTGTAGTGAACAGGCGTGTGTTACAATAAGTCTCGAAGCAACAAACCAGAACTCATATAGGAATAGGGATCAACCACATGGCCCTCGAAGGTCTCCAGATGCCGAGGCTCCTTGAGATTGACAAGGACAGCCTGACAGACACCTATGGCAAGTTCGTTCTCCAGCCCCTGGAACGCGGCTTCGGCGTGACCATCGGTCACGGTCTGCGCCGTGTTCTGGTCTCTCAGATCCAGGGCGCCGCGATCAAGTCACTGAGTGTCGAAGGAGTTCAGCACGAATTTTCTGTGATCAAGGGTGTCCGAGAAGACGTGCCCGAGATCGTTCTCAACCTCAAGGAAGTTGCACTGCGGTATCATGGCGAAGAAGACCGCACGTTGCGCATCGAGGCGAAAGGGGCTGGTGAACTCACCGCCAAAGATCTCGCCATAGACTCGAGTGTTGAGGTAATGAATCCGGATCTCCACATCGGCACCCTGGGTAAGGATGCGGATGTCGTGTTGGAGATTACCGTCGGCAACGGGCGTGGCTACGTCTTTTCCGATGAGAACAAGACGGCGGAGCAGCCCATCGGAACGATTCCGATGGACTCCAACTTTTCGCCGATTCTCAAGGTCAATTACAACATCGAGAATGCACGCGTTGGCCGCCGTACCGACTACGATAAGCTGACGCTTGAGGTTTGGACGGATGGTTCCGTCGGCCCAGAGGATGCTGTCGCGCAGGCTGCCCGTGTTCTCATCGAGCATCTCGGTCTGATCGCCAACCTCGAAGAAGAGCCGACTCAGGGCACGGATGAGAAGGAGGTCGACGAGGAGACGAAGCGCGTCGCCCGTCTGCTCAATACTCAGTTAGACCAACTCGAAGTCTCGGTACGTTCCGCCAACTGCCTGCGCGCCGCCGGTATCTCGACTCTCAAAGAGATGGTGTCGTATAGCGAAGCGGAGATGCTCAAGTTTCGTAATTTCGGGCGGAAGTCACTCAATGAACTCGGCGACATTCTGACGACCATGGATCTGGCTTGGGGCATGGATATCTCCAAGTTCGAGGACGTCGAAGTTGAGGGTGAACCCGCTGGTTCCCTGGCTGAGGAGTTTTAGAGAAGTGCGACACGGTAAGAAGACAGCCAAGCTGGGCCGCGAGAGAAGCCATCGCAAGGCCATGATGAACAACATGGTGACCTCACTGCTTGCCCACGAACACGTGAATACGACAAACGCAAAAGGCAAAGAGCTGAAGCGTCAGGCGGAGCACATGATCACCTTCGCCAAGCGGGGTGATTTGCATTCGCGCCGCCAGGTCCTGCGACATATTGCCGACAAGACTGTCGTCGGCAAGCTGTTCGACGAACTGGGTCCGCGTTACTCCGAGCGCCAGGGGGGCTACACACGCCTCGTCAAGATTGGTCAAAGACGCGGCGATGGTGCAGAGATGTGCATTGTTGAACTCGTGGATCGTCCGGGTGCGGAGGCTCCGCCTGTGGCCACAGCAGAGCCGGATACTACCGCGACGGAGACAACTCCCGACGAGTAGGCCGATCAAGTTGAAGTAGTTTGGGTGAGTGAGAGACCCCACACACCACGCACGCATGGCGGGGCGGGAGAGTAGGTATACTTCCCGCCCCGCTGTTTTTTTCCTTCAATTGTAGAAATCAAGTATGAAGCGAGGCGAACACGTCATCGTCGATATCGAGTCGATGACCCCAAAGGGGGATGGCCTGGCGGTTCTGGACGGTCGCGAGATCGTCGTTCCGCGCACCGTACCCGGGGACCGTGCCGAGGTGTATCTGCGACGCAAACGGAAGGGTCGGTTCGAGGGTGTCGCTGACGATCTGATCGAGCCGGGTATGCCGCGGCAGGATCCGGGCTGTGTGCATTTCGGTCACTGTGGCGGCTGCCGCTGGCAGGACCTGGCATATGAAGACCAACTGCGGCTCAAGGAAAA
>DPVW01000161.1:0-211 GCA_003529325.1 Candidatus Latescibacterota bacterium
GTCGCCGCTGTCCTCGCGCACGCGGGACACGGCGGCGCGCGACATCTCGACGCGCACGTTGTCGGCAATCTTCACCGTGATGATATCGTCCTTCATGTTGGTAATAGCGCCGTGCAGGCCGCCACTGGTGACGATCTTGTCGCCCTTTTCCAGTTCGTCGATCATCTTCTGCTGGGACTTCTGCTTCTTGATCTGCGGGCGCAGGATCAGG
>DPVW01000161.1:226-10185 GCA_003529325.1 Candidatus Latescibacterota bacterium
CCGCCGCCACCATCGCCGTCGCCGCCGCCATCATCATCATCATCGCCGTCGCCGTCACCGTCGCCGTCACCGTCGCCGTCGCTGTCGCCGTCACCGCCGCCGTCGCGCACGCGGGATACGGCAGCGCGCGACATTTCGACGCGCACATTCTCGGCGATCTTCACCAGAATGACATCATCCTTGAGGTTGGTGATGACGCCATAAAGACCACCGCTGGTGACGATCTTATCACCCTTGGCCAACTGGTCGATCATCTTCTGCTGCGTCTTCTGCTTTTTGATCTGCGGGCGCAGGATCAGGAAGTAGAGGACGACGAACATTAGGACGAAAGGCAGTAACTGCGCTATGGGATTGCCGCTTGACTGACCACCAGCGTCGCCCATGGCGTAGGCGGGCTCGACGAGGAAGGAGAGCACTATGAATCGGTCCTTGTAGCGGGGGATGGGTCGTTCGAAGCCGTATAAAGTACGACTTCTCAGCCATCCTGGTAAGTCGCGAAGAACGCCTGCTGCCAGTCGGTGAAGTCGCCATCGATGATGGCGGCGCGCATCGATCGCATGAGGCGCAGGTAGAAGTGGATGTTGTGATAGGTCGCCAGATGCAGGGCGAGGAGTTCATTGGTCTGAAACAGGTGGCGCAGGTAACCGCGGTGATACTGGGTGCAGGTGATACATTCGCAGGCCGCATCCAGGGGAGAGTCGTCGTCGGCGTGGATCGCATTTTTCATACGCACACGACCCGTGCTGGTGAACAACGTGCTGTTGCGGGCATTGCGGGTGGGGATGACACAATCGAACATGTCGATGCCGCCCACGACACCATCGATCAGATCCTGCGGGAGACCGACGCCCATCAGGTATCGGGGCTTGTGGGCGGGTAGTTCGGGTACCGTGTCCTCGATGGTGGCGAGGCGCTCAGCGCGGGATTCGCCCACGGCGAGACCACCGATGGCATATCCAGGCAGGTCGAGCCCTACAAGGTCCCTGGCGCTGCGTTGGCGCAACTGTCGATAGACACCCCCCTGAACGATACCGAACAATGCCTGTGGTGGTCGTCCTGCCGCCACCTGCGCCGACTGCAATTGCTCGTGTCGGCTCAGGCAGCGCTGCGCCCAGCGTTGGGTGCGTTCCATCGACTCACGGGCATACTCCTCGGTTGCTGGATAGGGTGTGCACTCGTCGAAGGCCATGATGATATCGGCGCCCAGTGCGTGTTCGATTTCCATCACCGATTCCGGTGTGAACAGATGGGCGGAGCCGTCGAGGTGGCTGCGGAATTGGACCCCCTCTTCCGTGATCTTGCGCAACTCCTGCAGACTGAAGACCTGGAAACCACCGGAGTCGGTGAGGATCGGACGGGGCCAGTTCATGAAGCCGTGCAGACCACCGAAGCGCTCGATGCGCTCGTGCCCGGGACGCAGATACAGGTGGTAGGCATTGCCGAGGATGATGTCGGCATCGAGTGTGAGCAGGTCCTGCTGACTCAGCGCCTTGACCGTCGCTTGTGTGCCCACGGGCATGAACACCGGGGTCTCGATGGCGCCATGTGGCGTGTGCAGAACGCCGGCACGGGCACCAGAGGCCGGGTCTTCGGCGACGAGCTCGAATCGAAAGGGGGCGCCCTCGCTCAGCGGTCGAGCTCCGCGAGGGTGACGAAACGATAACCACGCCGCTCCAGCAGGGGCAGGCTGTTCTCGAAGGCGACGAGGGTTACCGGTTGCAGGTGGGCGGCAGCGATGGCACGACCTTCGTCGGCCGCCTGTTCGGCGAGGGCCCACAGACTCCGGCTCACGTCCGAGGAGGTTACGGCATGGGCGTCGAGTTGCAGGGCTACCGTAGGCATGTCGGCGACGACCTGATGGGTGCCGGGCGCCACTACCAGCTTTGCCGCGCTGCCGCCGGTTGCCAGAGTCAGCGGCTGTGACAGTTGCAGCAGACGTTGCAGGATGGATTCGGAGGCGCCGTCGATGCCGACAACGATGGCGATGCGACCAGTGCGGCGCTGCAGGCCGGCGTCCCGACGCAGCCGAAAGAAGGTGGTGACTGTGGAATCGATGCCGAAGGTGAGATCTACCGCCGCCGGTCCCTGGCGTTGTTCGCCGCGGACGATGTGACCACCGTGCCAGTTGACGAACTCGGTGAGATGTCGGTTGACACTGGCCACCGGCAGGTCCCCAGGGACATGCACGGAAATCGTGTCTATGTCACCGTCGGCTGGCCGACGTTCGATCCAGGTGGGTGCGATGCCGATCTCGGACAACACGGAATCGAGACCGACGACGATGCCGTCAGCGAAGGAACCGGCATCGGCATGAGCGCGAGTCGGTGGGCGCAGGTTGTGCAGGCGCGTCGGTTCCACCGCCGGTGGACGAGTCGGCAGGTGCGAAACAAAAATGGCGACGGCAACGGCGGCCATCAGGCCGATACCGGTGAATACGAGGTGCCACTGCGACGGTCGTCGGCGCTTCACCATCGACCGCGAGCGGCGGGCGGGCCGCCGACGGGTGGAAGGACTCAAGTTAACGTGATGGCATCAGGGCAAGCGCTTCACGGCAGACCAGGTCAGGCGGCTCGCCGGTTTGCCCAGGGCCCCGTCACCACAGTCGCCCGCGAGGGGATCGTCAATCCAGCGCACGACCCGCCACAGGCCATCCTCTCCTTGACGCATCTTGAAGTTCATCACCTGATCGACGCGGAAACCCTCGTCTTCGGCTTCCAACAGGAGGATCTCGACGCGACCGCGAAATACCTCCCAGTCCTCGTCCGGGTGACCGTCCGGGTCGTCCTCGAAGGCTTTGGGGAAGTCGCGGCCTTGTTCGGTATCTCGTCGTGACTGGGTGAAGGACCATTCGATCTGCCGGTAGATATCGAAGACGCCGGGGCTGGAGCCATCGCGGGCGCCGAACATCAAGTCGAGTTCGTCCTCCTTGCCGTTGGCCAGGATCAGATCTCCCTGGCAATCGGTTTCAGTGAACCAGAATCGATCGTCGATAATGGACTCGTAGAGGACTTCGTCCCCTTCGTTGAAGGCTCGCTCCAGGTTCGCCATGACCACCGCTGCCGTCGTCGCGTCCACCGCCGGGGGCAGGGGCGTCTCAGCGGGTGGGCGTGAAGTACTTGGGGCAAAAGGATTGCTACACCCGGCGCAAGCAAGCAGGGTGATGATGCCGGTGAAATTCTTGAGATTCGCATTCATGGTGGTCATCGATCCAGAGGTCTGTTATTGGGCGAAAGCCCCGCGCAACTCGGTGAGGGATTGATCGTCCAGGCCGTCGCGGAAATCACGCCAACGGCGGATCGACCACAGGGGATTTTCTTCGCTCGGGGTTACCAGGTCCATTTCTATCCGTCCGCGAACTTCGAAGGCCCGGCCCGTGCCATCGGCGCCGGGTTGCTCGATGAAGTCGAGGATGTAATCAAAAATATAAGTCTCCCGCATCGGTTCGTCCGGATAGAGGATGAGATCGTCCTCACCAGCAACGTACCAGCGACTGATCGTCACCTGTTGGAACAGCTCCCGGTCCAGCAGATTGGTGGCGAAACGGCGCTCCTCTTCGTGGGCCCACAACGTATCGCTGTCGGTGGGGTTGTCGGGGCTGTACCCAGGTGGCGGGTTGTAGACTTCGCGATACAGCTCAAGGCCGCTCAGTTCGGGGACAAAAAGAAAGTCCTCAGACAACTGGTCTACGTATTGCACGGCACTGAATCCTTCGAACGTATCGCGCACGTTGAATAGGACAGCTTCCGGCGTCGTCGGTTCCCGCAGAAACAGCAGGTCGCCACTGGGACAATCGGGCAGACGCGTGGAGAAGGGGTTTGCCGATTCCACCGGATCCAGGTCCAGTTCAATATCGCGACAGTTCGGAAAGGAGGCCAGGTCCGTATTCCGGGCACAGCGACAGTCGACCTCGGCACTGTCGTCCAGCCCACAGCCGCTGGCCAGATAACCTACGAGTAGCACCGCGGCGAGGGTCCGGGTGGTCGGCACACTCACCCTACGAGAGCGCCAAAGGGCACCGGTGTCAGGCACAGAGCGAAAATGAGGAAACAGAGCAGACCCACCACCCGGCGGCGCCGGTCCAGTGGGATACCGGGGTGGGAGGGTGGCGGATGGTCGCGCCCGAAGAGTGTCAGCAACAATGCCAGTGCCAGCCATCCAGGCCAGCCCACCGGCCAGCCATTGGGCAGGTCGACGATCAGCGACAACAATCCATACCCACCCAACACCAGCAGGCACATGAAGGTCAGGCGGCCGATCGACCGATGGACGGAACCGGTCAGTGCGTAAACGATGTGACCACCGTCGAGCTGACCCACGGGAAACAGGTTGAAAGCGGTGATGAACAGACCCACCCAGCCGGCAAAGGCGATGGGGCTGAGCAGGACGAGTTGTTCGTCACCGGCGGCTGGCAGAAGCCACATCGACAGGAAATCGAACAACAGGGGTGCCCCCAGCTGGATGGTGTCTGGTTCGAATTGTCGAGGCAGCTGACCGAAATATCCACTGTCGACGACTTGCGACATGGGCAGGCCTACGGCGCAGGCGATAATGGCAACGAGGAACCCGGCGATCGGCCCGGAAGCGCCAATATCGAGCAGGGCGCGTCTGTGGGGAATCGGCGAACGGATGCGGATGACGGCGCCCAGGGTGCCGAGAAAGGAGAGGTAGGGCAGGGGCAGGAAATACGGCAAGGAGGCTTTCACACCCCAATGTCGAGCGGCGAAGTAATGGCCGAATTCATGCACTGTGAGAATCGCCAGCAAGGTGGCAGCGAAGGGCCAGCCCTCGACGAGGTGCACGAACTGATCCCAGCCGAGCAATGGATTGACCCCTTGCTGCATGGCGCCGGCGACCATCATCGAGAACAAGGTCAGCAGAAACAGCAACACATGTGTCAGCGGGCGCGATTTCGCCGCAGCACGGTGCTCGGCGACAGGCCACGTTGCGCCAGGACCGTATTGGGCTCCGGACGTGGCAGACCAGCCTGCTCCGGAGCGCAGCACCGGCGTCGGTGCGAGCGGGGGGCGGGTGGGCACCCGTCGCCACAGATTCATCGCGCTTGTTCTCCAGACCAGACGAGACTGACTCGGTGCGCCTGACCGAGGCCGTCACCATAGGGTATGTAGGCGTAGTCGATCTGCCACAGACCGGTGAAAAGACCGAGACCAAGAGAAACGTCGCGGCTGTCGGCGGACTGATATCCGGCCCGCAAAAGCAGGCGTGGGCGCGCGCGGAACTCGGCGCCAACGTGCAGACTGGTGTCCACCTCCCGCGTCCAGTGCAGATCGCCGCTCAGCATGATAGGACCACGAACGGTGGCCCCACCAAAGCGCAACTGCACCGGCAGATCGGTCGCCTCCTGGTCGAGGTTACTCATGCGGCCCAGGTTGCGGGCGGCAGCACCGATCCACCAGGGGCCCTCCCCATAGTGCAGACCGAGGTCGATGGCTGCGCCAGCCGCGGATCGGTCATCGATCGACTGGCGGGCGTATTTCGCCGTGACGCCGGCACGCAGCTGTTCGCCGAGAGGGCGCGCCCAGGATAGTCCCGCCGTCCACTCGTACACGCCGAACTCTCCCAATGGTTGCGATGTCGGTCCCAGGCGACGTTCGAGGCCACCCGTATGAGACAGCAGCACATCGACGGCGTAGGCACTCCCCTCTGGTTTTCCCCAGGTAGTAGAGGCGTGTTCGTGGCGTATGTCCCCGATCCATTCGGTATGGCTCAAAGCGACGGAGCGACCTGAAGGAAGGGCTGCTGGATTCGTCGCCGCCGCTGCCGCATCGACGAGGGCCGTCGTCGCCTCACCGAGGGCGGCGGCGCGGGCACTGGCACCCAACTGCAGAATGGCAAATCCGGGTTCGGCGGTTGCCGGCAGGGCGATCGCGAGACTGGCTAAGGTCAGTAAAACCCGTGAGCACATGGCCGTCATCAGAAGCGGCTCGACAGAGTCAGCAGGGCGCGGCCACCGGCATCGAGATCATCGGCGACCCAGGCATAGTGCAGTTGCACCGACTCCAGCCGCATGGGGCGCACCGTCAGGCCAAAAGCGGGCAGGCCAAAACCATCGGCGTCCCCCATCCGGTGCACCCCTGTGCGCAAGGTGAGCAGGTCGTTGACGCGTGCTTCGATCCCGGCATGGACTCGCAGCTGACAACTGTCACCCACATCGAGCAACTCCGCGTCCGCGGCGGCTTCGATGGACCCGCGCCACCGATGGGTCACGCCCGCGGCAAGTGCCGACATCAACGCTTCTTCCGAAGTGCTCGTCTGTGCCGACGGCCGGGTCACCGACCAACTCAATTTGTCCAGCAGGTTGCGTGCCGCCACGCCGATGACGGTGCTCTCACCCAGCCGATAGCGCAATCCCAGATCGACGGCACGACCGTTGGCAGTCGATGAGCCCTGTGGCGCGTCGATCCGCTGGTCGATGATCTTGACGGCGAGGCCCAACTGCAACTGGGGTGTGGCGTTGATGCCCAAGCCGAAAAGGAACGCATCCTCGCCGTCGTCGATCCCCCCTTCGATGACCTCTCCCGAGCCATTGCGGGCGCGCAGGCCGTCGACGCCGGCGTGTAACCAGGCGGCACCGAATGCGAGGGGACCGCGCACGTTGATCGAACCAGCCAGGCTGGCGCGACTACGATTCAGCGACAGGGGTTGGTAGGATGCCAGCAGGTTGCGTGCGCGGCGTGCTGCCAGTCCCGCCGGATTGTATAACACGGCGGCGGGACCGTCGGTGGTGGCGCTCACGGCACCCCCCATGCCGGCGGCACGGGCGCCCAGGCCGGTATCGAGGAAGACGCCGCCGAATGGCACCGCCCCCACGGCGCTGGCCAGACAACAGAGCAGGGCTGTGAGTAGGGTGCGCATCAGTCGAGCACGACCAGATTGCCGAAGGCGCGGTCGCCACCGTCGGTCTCGACACGGAAGAAATAGACACCATTGGCAACGGGTTCACCGTCGTCGCCGAGGCCGTCCCAATTGTCGCCGTGGTTGTCGCCCCCGGCGCGATCGATGCCCTCGACGAGGGTGCGCACCCGATGGCTGGCGAAATCGTAGATCTCGATGGTCACACGGGCATCCTGGGCGAGGCTGTAGACGAATCGACAACGTTGGCCCTGAGACGGCGAAAATGGACTGGGTGCCGCGTAGGTGCGCACACCATCGACATTGATGAGACCACCGGCGCCGATGATCTCGCCGGAATCGAGGGCGGGTGTTTTCGCCGGAAAGCTGAGGATCGTCCACGTGCGGCCACCGTCGACGGACTGGCCCAGGCCATTGTCGGCTCCCGCCCACAAAGCGACACGACCGTCGGGCAGCTGAAACCGTTCCACACCAACAAATGGGGCGAGCAGAATATCGCGGCTAATCAGGTCTTCTACTTCAGCGAGAAACCAGTTGTTACCGCGATCCGGTGACAACAGCAGCCCGAGGTCACTGCCCGCCCAGATCGAGTCCCCCCCGGTAAAGGCGAAGTCCCAGGCGAAGGTTGGCCCTGTCGCCCGCCAGGTCTCGCCGTCATCAGCGGAGACGTTCATCGCCGCCAGCTGGCCCGGTCCTTCGGTGAGCCCCGCGCCGACCCAGACCAGGGAACGCCCGTCGGCGGTGATCTCACGCTCGATGGAGAGGCCCCAGTTGCCGGATAGATTGCCCGGCAATGGCTCGTCGAAGGCATTGAGACGGACCCTGTGGTTGGTCCAGGTGAAGCCCGCGTCGAAGCTGGATGTCACACCACTGGCCGTGCCGATCCACACCGTATCCCCCCAGGCGGCGACGGAGAATGCGCGATGCAGCAGAAAGAGGCTGGCAACCGAATCGGCGGCGGCGCGAACCCCGGCGACCAGCGCCGGATCAGCACCAGCACTGGCGAGATTGTCAGCCTCGAACTGCAGCAACTGAATATCGGCGGTCACATCCCCCTGGCTGAAGACGATGCGATCACCACCACCTGGCAGCACCCGTTCCCAGCTGCGGCCAAAGTCGGTGGAGCGGATCGATGAACCACTCCAGAATGCCGCCCAGATCGTGTCGCCATCCAGACTGAGGCCGAAGCAGGGATTCTGCACCGGGGTGAAGGGTCCGCCTTCGAAACCGGGACGCTTGGTGTCGAACAACACTTCGTTCGGGATATGGCCCCAGGAGCTGCCACCGTCGGTCGACCACGCCAGACCACTACCTACCGGAGGCGGGCGTTCGAGTCCGGTGCCAAGGGAGTCGAACAGGGTCGCAGCCCAGACCGTATCCCCCGACGCGGCCAGGGCACTGACCGAACCGCGGCCCAGACCATCGGCTTCGGTGAAGGTGACCCAGTCCTGGGCATCCAGACCGTTGCCGATCTGCGGATCCCAGCGGGCCAAACCCCGTTCGGTGGCGACCCACAGAAAATGTCCACTCCAGACGACGTCGGTGATGTTCGTGCCGACGAGACCGGTGAGGGGAGTCGTGGGCTGGTCCTGGTGAAATCGGGTGGGGAGGGCGGCGTCGGCAGTTGCACTGAGCACCAGCGACAGCAGCAGAACGCACAGCATTGTCGCCGGCCTCATGTGCGACGCCCAGGGGCGCCGGCATCAGGCATACCGCGCTGCGCGCTCTCGAAGGGCATCTACGGCTTCACATCCGATGCCGCAGTCACCGATACGGGCGCCATAACTTTCGCCGTGACTATCCGACCCCCCGGAGGTGAGCAGCGCCAACCGTGCGGCGAGCCCATTCAGATGTTCGATCTGCGGTGGTTGATGGGATGGATGGAAGACCTCGACCCCGTCCATACCCACATCGACCAGACTCTGGATCGTCGCATCCGATACAAAAAGCCCCGGATGGGCGAGGATGACGACGCCACCCAGATCGTGCACCATGGCGATGACATCACCCGAAGGCGTACGGGCTTTGGGTACGTCTGCAGGGCGCCGATCACCGATAAATCGAGAGAAGGCCTCTTCCTTGTTGCTGACGGCGCCGCAGGCGACCATGGCTGCGGCGATGTGTGGCCGTCCCAAAGGGCCGCCGTCAGAGCGTACCAGCACCTCCTCGAGAGTCACGCGGACGCCGAGTTGGTTGAGGCGTTCGACGATGGCGGCACCCCGTTCATGTCGTCGCTGGTGGACGAGTTCCACGTACGCTGCCAGGCGCGGGCTCGTGTGGTCGAGGCAGTAGGCGAGCAGGTGCACCTCGCGCTCCTCGATATGGGCGCTCAATTCGGTGCCGGGGATAATCTCGATGCCGTGTTCGGCCCCGGCCCTCATGACCTCGGGCACCCCTTCGACTGTGTCGTGGTCGGTGAGACTCAGCGCCCGGACGCCGGCAACAGCGGCCTCCTCGACGGCCTGCGTCGGTGTGCGCATACCATCCGAGCAGAAGGAGTGCGTGTGTAGATCCGCCAGGTTGTACTGTACCACGCCGTCACCTTCCCCAGGGCTGGTCGATAATTGTGCGCGGCGATAACGCCGGGACACGTCTGCAAGGGACCTAAGATAACAATCAATACAAACCCTGAGAAGGTCAGGCCATCCACCCTTCACATCCGGTTCAGTTGCTGGACAACTCCAGCAGCAGGTCGCCGTATTCAGCTCGTACCCGTTGCAGTGCGCGGTCCCGCAATTGCCGCACTCGTTCCCGCGTCAGGCTGAGGATCTTGCCGATCTGTTCCAGTGTCATCGGATGCGCCTGCTGTAGCCCGAAGTAGGCCCGCAGGATCAACTGCTCGCGCTCGTCGAGATGACCGATGCATTCGTGCAATGCACGGAACAGGGCGGCCTGGTCAAAACACTCGTCACACCCGGGATCATCCATCGCCAGCAGGGCCTGCATCGAATCATCCCCATCCTCACCAGAGAATGGGCGTCGAGGGACAGATCGCTCTGACTCAGTTCGATGGCGCTGTCCGCCCGCTCCAGACTGATGTCGGCGCTGGCGGCGATCTCCTCCGCCGTCGGCGAGCGACCCAATTTCTG
>DPVW01000356.1:0-22417 GCA_003529325.1 Candidatus Latescibacterota bacterium
CGAGGGCTGCGATCACGGTGAGGGTGAGCGAAGAACGCTTGCCCATGGTGTGTACTCCTCCTCTTTTGCGTTTCGTGCCCCCAGCGGGAGCGTGCCGGAACCCCGATGGGGCCCCTGGCGGATCGAAATCAGCCGGCCGGATCTAAATCTAGGCGGCCATCTTGGTAGATCTTGCCAACTTCCCGTTCAAAGTGGCACTCGATCTGCACCGTTTCCACAGGTTCGTTACGATAGTCGAATCGCAACACAGCGTCGTGAATCACCAGATCAACCGCACTGACTGAGTGGTGTAACTTGGGAAACACGACATACCCCTCGACCTGCTGACCGATGAAAATCTCCTCATTCTTGAACAAGGTTCGTCGCAGAATGTCGAGCCGTTCCTGATAACGAGCATATTCATTCCCTCGAAAACCGATTGCATACGCCCTGTAATACGTGTCCAACTGTTGTAGGTTCAGACTCCAGTACTCAGCGCCATCCGCACTGAGTACCATGCGGGATGGATCGATCTTGACTTTCGGATACCCGTCGTTCGTGACCCGTATGCGAAAAGTCGTGAAACGCTTCCGCTCTTTCTCACCCTCCCAGAATCGCGTGTCACCAAAGGTATATGGATTCGTCGAGCTTGGCCCATCGCCTGAATGCGCCGAGAATTGGCGGTTCAGTTCGGCGTCGGTGAGGGCCCGTAACTCAACCTGCAACTCACCCTGGGTAAAACTTACGGTGCTATCGCCGATGAGGTCGACCCGGTCTGGTTGCCCCATCGCTGGTTTTAACGGTCCGGCATAATGATAATACCCACAACCCTGTGACGTAAACCCCAAAATGCAGACCCAAAGGCAGAAACTTGGTAGTCGAGACAAAAAATGGCGGGATCTTCTTGCAGTTGCTCGTCTCGTGAACTCGTCGAGGTTGGCTTGGCCCGGTCTGGAAATGTCTAAGGTATGTTGGATATGTCTAAGTATATATGAATTTACTGACGGAAGGAAGCTTTGATACGCCCCCACGACAGATCTTGCACAGTGGTGGCAACCGTAGGGGGTCCGAGCAGAAGATCGACAAATCTTTCAGACAGGCGAAAGGCATTGAATCCTCCCGAAAGGGACCACTTGGCGTCGAACAATTCGGATCGTGTATCGAAATCACTAAATTCCAGATTGAAACCGATTGCCTCCCCGGATCGCAGATCATGCCGGATGCTGAGAAAATCGGCGGTGACATTCAGTCTATCGAATGGCACCAGAGACATCTCATACCTCGTAACCCCCTCGTCGAAGGCGACTGCGGCCTGCGTATAGGGCCCGTCGCTCAACGCATACCAACCAGCGGCGGCGAAGTTTACGAAATACTCGCCATCCTCGTGCGGCCCGGCGATTACGAAATGGTTCGCCTCCGTTCCGTTGCGGGCCAGCTGCTCGTCGAGACTGGCCTCGGAGAAGTCGGCGAATTGTCCCCCCGAGTGATCCGCATCGACGAATACTTCCAGATCGTCGTCCTGGAAAATTCGGTTGCTCGCCGTGCCTGCAGGTCGATCCACCTGGTGGATGTCATCTTTGACTTCAGCAGCTATATAGAGTCGATTCTCAGTGTCATTCCAGCCAATCCACACCCGCAGGTCGAAATCGATGACATCGGCGTCAGCACCGGTCACCAAGTCAGTGAAACCCGACATCCCTAACGTGGGGGCTACTGCCTCCCAGTCATCCAGTTCACCGTCGATGATCGGGGTGAAACCATTCTCGAGATGCACTGCAACAATCGATTGGCCTGGCGGCAGATGCGCGACCGCGGCCTCAGCCCACAGTGACATTCCGAGAACGACTACAGTGACCAGAGACACCTGATTGCCTTCAGGGTAAGCTGGTGGTGAGCGTGTGTCAACGAGGAATTCGCTATTCTGGACCGGAGGCTCATCGATGAAGCCGGTGCGCCGTAAACAGGGCTTCGATCCGTCTAGGACAAACCGCATTAGTCGTTGTATGTTCTGAATATATGATGTTCGAGCGCATGACAAAAGGTCGGTTGAAGTGGAACCCTGAACAAGTCTCCATGGCAGCGATTTTCGTCGGTGCCTTGAGTCTCCGTTTATTCTACTTGATGGAGAATCGGGGGATTAACCCATTCTTCGATGCCCCGATCGTTGATGCCAGATCCTATCTGGAGCTGGCACAACGCATCGTCGGTGGCGACTGGATGGGTGGGGATATCCCCTTCTGGCAGCCTCCGGCATTTCCGTATCTGTTGGCCCTGGTTGTCGGCATCTGCGGTGACAGCATCTTCACAGCGGCGCGTGTCGGCCACGCCATACTCGGAGCCAGCTCAGCTCTGCTCGTCTACCGACTCGCCCGTCGACCCTGCGACCGAGCCACGGCAACCTTGGCCGCTGTAGGTACGGCACTGTACGGCCCCCTGCTCTATTTCGAGGCGGAGCTGCTCTCCGTCGCGCTGGAGGTCTTTCTCTATCTGCTGCTCCTGTTGATGCTGGCGCGAGCCCAGGAGCGGAACCAGCCCTTGGATTGGCTGCTGGCAGGACTTACAGCTGGCCTCGCGACGATCACACGACCCAATGTCCTGATCTTCGTACTGCTCTTCGCCATTTTGCGGTTCCTGCGAGTCCCCCAGTCCGAGCGACGCATCGCCCTGGGTCGTCTCCTCGTCGCCGCTGGCGGACTGGCCATCATCCTCGCCCCCGTGACCCTGCGCAACGCCGTTGTCGGCGGTGAGTTTGTCCTCATTTCTGCCAATGGGGGGGTGAACTTTCATATCGGCAACCATGCTCAGCAGGACAGCATGGTCGCCATCCATCCCGGGGTATTCTGGGAACGTCTTGTAGCCGAGCCGTTGGCTGCGGGATATAGCTCTGCGGGTCAGCGCTCCAGCTATTTCTACCGCCGAGGAATTTCCTCTATCGTCGATGATCCGGGCGGATGGCTTCGACTCATGGCCCGCAAAACATGGCGCCTCGTCCAGGGACCGGAAATCAAGCGCAATCAGGATCTTTATTACGCCCGCACCCACTCCCGAGTGTTGTCGATTCTGCTCTGGGACAGATGGCTGTCCTTTCCTCACGGGTTGGTGGCGCCGCTGGCAATGCTGGGACTGATACTGTCATGGCGTCGGCGCCATGACAGCCTCGATCTGTTACGCACATTCCTGGCTGGGTATTCGGGCTCGGTCCTGCTTTTTTTCGTCACCAGTCGCTATCGCGTGCCTCTGGTCCCGGTGGCAATGGTCTTTGCCGCCATCGCCCTGCGGCAGATGCTGGTCAGCGTCCGCACCAGGAACTGGCGGCGGGTGGCCGGTCCGGCTGGGGTCCTGGTCACTCTGATCATCGTCGTCAACGTGCCGAAGGCACCGGCGGTGGAGGAAGATGCGCAATTACAGCACGATCTCGGCGAAGTCATGCTGCGCAAGAGGCATTTCTCCCTCTCGTTACAACATTCCCGCCAGGCTCTCGTACTTGAGCCGGAGTATCCCTCGGCGTGGCACAATATCGCTGTCGCCCAGCTCGCGTTGCACCACCCGCAACAGGCCGAGGCCGCCACCCGCCATGCCCTCGACCAGCACAGCCTGCGCGCCGATACGCGGATCCTGCTCGCCCGAGCCCTGCTGGCGCAAGAGCGTGTTGACGAGGCATTGGCCGAATTGGAACAAGCGATACGACAAGAACCGGAACACGGAGAGGTCCGCTACGCCGTAGGCCGAGTGTTATTGCAGATGGGACGACACGTAGAGGCGGTGAAACATCTCAAGATGGCCCGGCGGCTGCGTCCTTTCGACTACTGGACGCACTACGACCTGGGTCGGGCGCTGCATGCCAACCGTCAGTCCAACGCCGCTCTTTTCGCCTTCGAACAAGCCACCGCCCTGGCGCCGCATTTGGCGGATGCGCTCAGTGCCGCCGGCGCAGTAGTTATGTCCTCCGGTGATCTGGAGCGGGCGAGGCACTTGTTTGAACGCGCCTTGCAGGCCGATCCAGAGTACCTGCCCGCACGCATCAATCTGGGACTACTCGAGATCGGTGCCTCACGATACGCCGTGGGAATCAGCTTGCTCGAAGCGGTCGTCGACGATGCTGTGAATCCAGGACCTCTGTGGCAAGCCCTCGCCTCGGCCTACCAGGCAACGGGGCAACTTGACAAAGCCCGGGCCGCCTTGAAGACGGCCCGGGCTCAACAACCCAAAACTGCAGTTCCTTAGTACGCGACAGCGATCGTGCCCAACTGTTGCTTGCTGTCATCGGTATCACTGGCGAGATACAGTTGATAGAGATACATCCCGGGCGGCACGAGATTGCCGGATTCGTCCCGGCCGTCCCAGGCGAGCGTCAACTCTCCCGCCGTCGCTGGGGTGTCGATCACCCGGATCTGTCGACCATTCAGGTTGTACAGTGTTACCGAAACATCCGTCGCCGCCGTCAGCAGGAACACGTCAAAGGTCCACTGCACCGCGTCGTTGACCCCGTCTCCGTTCGGCGTAAAGGGATTCGGCACAACCTGGCGTACGCTGATGGTACTGTTGGCGTCCTGGACCGTGACACGCACCGCGTCGGATGGAAGTCGATCCGATGCGTTGCCCGGCTGGGTCGGCTGCTGCAGGTCTTGCGTGGCGGTTTCGTTCCAGATCCAACTGTCGAAACCTGTCAGCAGACGGTACACGGGAGTTGTCAGGGAGATCTCGATCTCTCGATCCTGGCCACGCGGGAAGTCGACGGCTGTCATCACCCGTGTCTTGATACCCAGCTTGTGTAGTGAGACGCTGGAATCGAAGAAGGTCACCGCGGCAAAACGAGTTCCAGCGCCAACCGACATCGTGTCGAGCCATGTGCTGCTGGAGAGCCGCTCGGCGATCCAGAGGCTGGCGTCGGTCTCACTGAGATCGGTGGGTGCTACCGGCAAAACCCGCTCCCAGCGTAAGTCGTCGATGCGCAAAGAATCGATACTGGCCTGCGGGGATGGAACGGAAATATCGATTCGATTGAAGCCTACGTCCGCGGTGGACAAGTCCGGCTTGAGTACGTAGCTGAACACGGTAGGCTCGCCCAGAACAGCCGCCGTATCTGGAAAGATCTCGGCGAGGATGCCACGGCTGACAACGGGATTGGCGAAATCAAATTCGAGGAAATCGAGACTGATGCCACTTTCCTCGCCACTGACGAAATCGAGCTTGAACTGGATGTATCTGTGCAAGGGAGGCAGTGGTAGCAGAATGCCGCCGCTGGTGGCATCGGCGTCTACCTTGCCCTCGAGGAAATCAAAGGGCGCCGTCCACTGGGTCCAGCCCCCTGGGCTGCCATCCTGATCGGTAACCAGGTTGAGGGGCAGGTCCTTTACCGGCGACCGCGTCAGGCCTGAGAGCTGGGCATAACTGAACAGTTCGAGCCGACTGCCCGGTTCCGGCCAATCGGCGACGAGGGACGCACCGATAAAGGGTGAGACGACACCACGGCCGACCTTGCGCTGATAGATGCGCGTATCTAGGCTCGTACCGGAGCGGACGCGGATCTGGAGATCCGCATTCTCTCCCTCGACCTGCCCCGACCAGCGCACGCGGCCCCAGGTGACGGGTCTGCCGGTGGCCGCCGCGTCGAACTGAGAAGCGATTCTGTTCGCCGCAAGTTCGTCTCCCGAAACCGTGCCATCGTCATTGCTGTCTTTGGTCTGAATGGTCTCGAGCGCAATGGGACGACTCGGATCGTCGAGATCAAAATAACGGCGGAACCGCGGCCGCGACGTACCGACATCGATGATTTCGCTGACATACGTGGCATCCAGAGCGTATCCATGTCCGTAGACTTGAAACTCAGATAGTTCCCAAGTCTGGCCCTCTGGCATCCGGCTGACGAAGTTGAGAATTCGGGCCTTCCTCGGCGGATACTCCTCATTCTCGCCGAAACGGTACTCCTTGATCGGTGGGCGCGTCTGGTCGATCTGCCGTGGAATGATCGGATCCCGGGTATTCATACTCGTGCGCAACTCATCGAGGACAAAGGAGGTCCGGAAGTGGTTGCTCTTGTCGCCTGCGTACCAGATATCGAAGCTCGTGGGGGTCCGATCCGGGAAATCTGGACGCGGTTTCAGGCGAATCAGATCCAGCCAGTAGAGTGCCAGAAAATGGACCCGGAAGTAGGATGACGAGGAGCGTTGCGAGACGGCTCTGGCCGTGAAAATGTTGCCATCGGCGACCTGGCCATGTCCAGACGTGCCCTCATGTGAGGTCCCTGTCAGGACCGCCCCCCAGGCCTGCGAGTCCGTGGGATCAACATTGCTGAATTCACCGCTCATGAACCGATCGACTGTCAACAGACTGATATTGCGGGAGGGATTCAAGCGGATCGGGCGCAAGTAATCGGATGGGGTAAAGCGTTGCATGGCCGAAGTTGCCAGGATGGTTCCTCCTCCGGGGGCCGTCGCCGAATAGGCCGAAGCGTCGGCGTCCCAGGTAAAGCTGATCTGTGTTCTCTGGCTCTGCGTCGCGTTGCCAGCGTCGTACGAAAATGTCCGCACCAGCCAGGTGTTAGGCAGGGGCCTTGGCGGGCCTTCCGAATCCTCGTCGACGAGGCCATCGTTGTCATTGTCGACACCGTCGATCGGATCCTCGTTGAAACTCACGTCGTTGTCGTCATCTCCCCAGCCATACCCTGGTCCCTCGGGATCGTCAGCCGCGTCCTCGGCCGTGGGGTGACGGAAATATGGGGCCTCGATCAGTGCGGTACGCAGTGCGGGGTCGTAGATCAGACCGCCCGTGCGCAGGCCGTCTTCGTTCAGCAGACCATCGCCATCGTTATCGAACTGAGGATCGGCGCCATCCTCGTCGATCAGACCGTCTCGATCGTTGTCGATGCCATCGAGAGGGTCCTCGTTGAACAGGCCATCGGCGTCATTGTCTACAACGTCCACGGGGTCCTCGTCGATCAGTCCATCACCATCATCATCGACGACGATCTCGGTAGCGTGAGCTCCACCCCAGATATACTCCGGCTTGAAGGTCTCCCCCGAATTGAGCATGAAACTCACTGGATACAATTCCCAGGACTGGTCGGAATCGCCGATACGCCATGCTGCCGCGTCGGTACGGGTGGGTGATACGGCCACATATCCGACGACAGCTAGTATCGCTAGGCTGCGAGCCGTGGCACGGAAAGCCCGTGTACCCCGAGTTGCCGCGTTCGTCATGTGTCGATGACGGTTTTGCATCTTGTTCCTCACTCCAAACGGTGGATTCCACCCTTCGAGGGGCACCATCGAAGGGTTCGTCGCCCGACGTTTATCGCCTCCCCAACTTCAGGGACTGGTTGCCAAGTAGAGACGCCGAGGCAGATGGCTACTGTATAATGAAAGCATGGGGGGCTGGAAAGCGCAACATAACCCTTCGAGCTCACAGTCCCCGCAGACCTCTGAGGGCACGCTGATTCCTTGGTTCGATCCGCAAAGCCTCTTGATAGGCATGACGCGATTCCTGGCGCCGCAGTAGAGCTCGATAGGCATCGCCAAGATTCACCCATGCGCGTGTATACTCTGGCTGCACGTCGACGGCATGGGAATACCAGGTGGCGGCAGTAGCCAGCTCCCCCTTCTGCGCCCACGCCACACCGAGATTGTTGGCCAGTTGCGCTTGTTCGGGAGCCAGTGCGAGTCCGGTCTCAAAGCTGTGAATGGCATCATCCCAGCGTCTCTGTCGCAGCTGGAATTTGCCCCACTCATTAAAAACCAGAGAATTTTCGGGTTCGATCGTCGTCGCTCTCTGATATTGCGCTTCCGCCTCACCGAGATGCCCTAGTCTGGCGTGCAGACCAGCCAGGTGGATACGGGCTGACAGAAATCCAGGATCGGCGGTGACGGACTTCTCGAAGGCCACAAGAGCGTCATTGTCACGCCCTTGACGTTGATGAATCTTGCCGAGTCGCAACAGGATTTTGGCATCCTCGGGTGCAACCAACAGCATGTTCGCATACAGACCGAGCGCCCGATCCAACTCTCCCCTCTGTTCCCACTCCCTACCCGCCGCCGCGGCGAGCAAGGGATACAACCGACGGACCTCCATATCGGCTGGATTTTTCTGCACCGCCCTATCCATCTGACGCACCGCATCCGTCAGATCCTGCTCGTTCATCCGCACCTGGGAGAGACGGGCCAGTGCGCGGGCCTCCCAGGACTGCTGGAGAGTGGCGGGGAGCGAGGCGTCCTGCAGGATCTCGGAAAGAGAGTCGATGCGGTACGCATCGAGATCGTCGGGGCCAAACAGACCACTGCCACCGATGAGTCCTTGCGCCAGCCCTCGAGGCGCGGAGAACTCAAGATTAGCATTGTCATCCGTGTTGAGTCCCACCCCGACCACGAGGCGCCGCAGATCGTCGTCGGCAGCGACATAGCAACTCAGAATCTGACCCAAAGAGCCGACCCCGATGCGCTCCAGGTCAGACTGTAGTCCCGGGCGATCACCAATCCGCTGCGACAGCTGCTCGTAAGACAGGGACAGGGGCGACTCGCTGCCGACGAGGAAGTAGTCGCCACCGGGGACAGACTCCCACAGCGATATGTGCGGGAATACGGCAGCAAAAGTGCTGACGACCGTGCGGAAATCCTGCCTCGTCATCGAGTAGGCTTGCACCCAACTGCACATCAGACCCCCGGCAGCCAGTTTCGTGCGACAGGCTTGGAAGAACTCAACGGTGAAGAGATCCGCCATCCCCGCGATCCAAAGGTTGGATGGCTGGGAGATGATGACATCAAAGACGCCATCGACATGGGCCGTGTGGTTGCGCCCGTCGCCAATGATCATGTGGACCCGATCGTCGGCAAGTGCGTCGCCATTGACCTCGCTGAACAGCTGGGCGGCGTGCACGACCTCGGGCGAAATCTCGACGCACTCAATACGCTGCACGGGATGGTGCTCGAGGGCGCCGAGGGAGATGCCACTACCAAGGCCGATCAGCAATGTCTGCCGTGGATCGGGATGCAACAGCGCCGGCAGATGTGACAGCAGGGATTGTGACCGCAAATCGCCCCGTGAAGACGCGTCGGTCTTGCCGTTGACCTTGAGAAACAGTTGCGCCCCACTCTCCACGACGGTGACCGTCGCCGTCAGCCCCTCTTCTTCGTAGAGCAGTCGCCGACTGCCAGTCATCACCTGATCGAGATCCGTACCCTGGGTCCGGGCATTGGCCTTGTAGCGATAGGCGTACAGATAGGGGGCACTGTTGATCAGGTGCGTGTCCCAGCGGGGCACCGCGAACATTGCTGTTGCGAAGAAGAGACTCGCTAGACCGACGCAGAGGTTGCGCACGCGCGGCGTGCGCCAGCCACTTGTCAGCCAGAACGCGGCGCCAAGGACGGCGTTGAGTCCAACCGCGATGAGGATGGACGACCGTACGCCTACCCAGGGAATCAAGACAAAACCGGCGACGAAGGAGCCGACAACGCATCCGAGAGTGTTGGCAGCGTAGACCTCGCCGACGGAACGACCGATGCCGGACGGATCGCGTGCATAGATTCGCGCCACCGTAGGAAAGACGCCCCCCATGGCGAAGGTAGGTATGAGCATCAGCAAAAAAATGGTGATGAATTGTGCTGTGTGCAGTGCGCCAAATGAGTTGGCCCAGGTCGTGATCAGATCAACTACGAGAGGTGGAGCCCGTCCGAAGAGGGGGACGATGATGAGGCAGGTAGCGGCGACAACGACCTGTAGCACGCCGAGGAACAGCACAGGATTTCGCCGCCGGTCGATGAACCCCGAAAGGGTGACCGCACCGAGGCCGAGACCGGAGATAAAGGCGACGAGCATGAGCGTGAAGGCATAGACGGAGGAACCGATCAGCTGTGTCAGTGTGCGTGTCCAGGCGACCTCATAGATCATGGACGCCACGCCGGCCAGTCCCAGTCCCCAGACGACGGCATGGCGCAGAGGGTCACGGCCCTCGGTTACCCCGTCGTCGGCAGAGGGGATGACCGAGGCGGCATCATGGCGTCGATCAAGAAAGAGCGCAAAGAGACCGATGCTGACGCTGCCCGCCGCCCCGGTCAACAATGTTGCCCCGACCCCGCCGAGTGGGACAAAAGCGAAGCCCGCTACGGCGGCGCCGAGGGCGGCACCGATGGTGTTGATCCCGTACAGCCGTCCCACATCCCGTCCCACCCACTGCAAACCCTCGGCCAGATAGCGGGTCAATAGCGGCAGTGTGGCACCCATCATGGTTGCCGGTGGCAGCAGCAGTGCACAGCTGATGGCGAATCGCCCAAAGGCCAGAATCGGTCCCGTGTCGGCGTAATTGCGATAGAGCCAACCGTAGAGTGGGTCCGCCGGGATCATGAGCCATGGTAGCAGTACGGCGTACGCGCCGATGAGAAGTTCCAGAATGCCATAGGCTCGCAGTGGCCGGCGCAGCCGATCGACGACCCGGCCCGCGACAAAAGAGCCAAGGGCCAAACCACCCATGAAGGCTGTCAGCACCGTCGCCGAGGTGTACACCGTATTGCCCATAATGATGCGAAACTGTCGCATCCATGTGATTTCGTAGACCAGCCCCAACGCCCCCGAAAGGAAGAAGAGGAGAAAGATCACGCCACGCAGCTTCACGCTACAATCCTCTTTCATGATTGGCGGCAAGAGACTCTACCAGCCGGGGAAAATACGGGCCGCCATCTGTTGCAGCGGCAGCCATCGTGGCGTAACGGCGGGCGTCTTGCAGGCGGCTGGTAGCGACCAACTCCTCTGCCAGCAGCGGAAACAGAGAGAACAGGAAGGACTGACGTAACCCTTCGGTCAGAAAAGCCCGCTCGAGGCCGACGAGGGCTGCTTCGGGTTCTCCGAGAAAATGGTGCAGACTGCCACTGGCGAAACTGATGAATGCAGGATCTACACCGGGTGCCTGCGCCACAAAACGAGTGCGATCGAGGGCCTGCAGCAGTTCGTCGTGCACTGCGGCCGGGGGCATCCCGGTCATTCGGGCGCACCACCCCAACTGAACTGCCGACCACAGGTCACCCCGGGGGGTGAAGGGCGCCTCCAGTCGCGCTGCACGATAGTGGCTGAGGGCGGCATCAAAGTACCCGTCGGCATAGAGTTGATCGGCCAGATCGAGTACCAGAGGGATCTCATCGCGATGGCTCATCCACCTCTGCGCCCCCCGCTGCTCCGCAGCGGAGAGCCGATTCCAACGATCGGCGGCGCGTTGGCGGAAATGCTGTGACTGATCGCGGTTGAAGCGGTCCATCGGTGCCGCTGCGAGCAGTTCCGCCATCGCCTGGTCGACCCCGACGCTTTCGGCAGGCACATGCCCTTGCCGTGTTAAGTACTCGGCATCCGTCTGCAGCTCTTTCCGCGCCTCTGGTGTGAGTATGAAATCGGCAAGCGCACGAGCCAGCAGGATCTGTCCGCTCACGGTGGGATGTACGTGATCGGCCATCAGTTCCCACCCTGGACGTGCCGGTTGGGCGGCGCTGAGAAAGGCTGCCTCCACATCCACCATGTCCACATCGAGGCTGCGAGCGACATCACGGATGGCGACGTTGTGCGAAGAGGGGGCCCGCCAGGGCATCGTGTCCAGATCCCGCGCTCGGGCGAAGGCGAGATTCGCCAGGCGGTGTTGCCTCAGTTCGCGCAGGGCGCGGCCACGCAGGAAGGAGAGCCAGGCGGCATCATCAAACAGTTCCGCCGCTGCGTCGAGCCGCTGCAGGGCGATCGTGGCGGCTCCCTGCCCCCCATCTCGCAACCTGTCATGCGCAGCCTCGACATGCTGCCACCAGATGCGGCCCATAGCAGTCGAACTGTCGGGTGCCGCAGACTCGGCGGGAGCAAAGCCCTCTTCGTTGGCTGCCAGGGTGCACAGAATCGGTCTGACCCCTGCCTGGCGACAGGCGTTCACGGCGGCGATCAGATTCCTTGTTAGCTGTTCGACAGCCATTTGCCGTCGCTCATCCACAAGACCCACCTGGCCACGCCGGGCCATGGTCTCCAGGAGTTGACCCGATGACACCGGGCGACCGCCGGCCCAATCGATCGCCGATTTGATCAAGCGTGGCAGCCGCCAGGACATGAGTTCATAGTTGATCTGTGTCGCCCAGGGGGATGTGGACATTCCATAGATACCATAGAACTCGTTGTGGCCCGAATAGATGATGAGGGCGTCCGGATGCAGTTCGAGTGCCGCTTCGACGGCGCGGGCCACGGCGAAGCTGGCGATGGAGGTAATGCCAAGATTGAACACTTCGACGGGACGCGACCCAAAGCCATCGGCGAGCATTGCAGCCAGAAACGCCGGGCTCGCCAGCCGATGTGGATGAGGGTATCCCTGCACGGTGGACGCCCCGACAACGACAACACGGTAACGCGCTGTCCGGTCGCTTTCAAGATAGGGTTGGGCCCGCATGCGGCCGCCAGCAACAAGAGCACCTTCGTATCGCTGTTGGAAAAAACGTTGCGGGAAGATGGCATTGGTGCTCTTCAGCGCCCTGCCCTCCATGCTGGCAAGCGTCAACACGAGCGGTGGGTGGCCGGTCCCGGGAATCAGACGCAGTATCCCCTCTGCGAGAGCAAGCAGCAGGATCGGTGCGCAGAGGATGACCGCGCGGAAAGCCCAGACTCTCACCGACCTCATGGCGCCCCACCTCTGTGACCTGCCCGTACGAAACAAGCCCGCTCGGAGGCAAACAGCCTCCGAGCGGGCGAAAAGGAAACCACTCGTCGAACCCAGTCGCCGAATCGGCTTAGCGTTCGCTCACCTCTACCGTGCCGTCAGGAAACTCACGTCCCACTTCCCGCTCGAAATTGAAGGGAATATCCACGGCCTCGACCGGTTCACCCCGGTAGTCGAAACGGATGACAAGATCCTTGACCATCACCGTCATCTTGGAGACATCGCTATGGAAAGGCTCGAAGAGCACATACCCCTCCAGTTCTTGCCCGGAGAAGATGTCCTCACGGCGAAACCTCGACGACTGTAAAATGGCTCGGCGTTCCTTGTAGACGTTGTACTCATTGCCTCGATAGCCGAGGGCGTAGGCGCGAAAGTAGCGGTCCAGTTGGCTCATATTCAGATCGTAATACTTGCGCTCATTGCTGCTTACCATGACGATGTCGCCAACAACGCGGACCTTCGGGTACTGGTAGTTCTTTATCCCCAGCAGAAAAACGGCAAACCGCTGCTTCTTGTCGCTCGTGTAAAAGTCCTCGACGCCACCATAGGTGAAAGGATTTTCACTGCGCGGACCGAGATCGTCGCCGCCGAACTGGCGATTGAGTTCCTCGTCGGTTACAGGTCGCATGCGAACTTCGAGGCGGTCCTGCACCCAGGTGATGGTCCCGTCATCGGCGACGGTCATGTTCTGTCCCTGCTGCTCTTCAATGCTGGGACGGACGTCACCCGTGTATGGCCGCCAGGCGCAACTGGCGACGAGGCAAAGCATTACCAGCGCAGTCAGTGACATCGCTCGTTGGATCGCTTGCATGACTAAAAGCTCCCGAAGCCGGCATACATTGCGAAGAAAATGAAGGTTTCGGTCTGCACATCATCGAGAAAGTCGATGTCGATCCGCGACACACGCAGACCGAATTCCGTGAAGACTTCATATCCTTGATAGGCTGTGCGATTCATGATCTGTAACGCACCGACAAACTCGGTGCGTGGCGAGCCCTCAAACGTCTCTTTGGCGCTGTCCCGGAACTGTTTCGTCCACAGATACTCGGTGCCTAGCTGCATGGCACTTCGGGACAGGAAGGGAAACCGCATGATGAGGAAGGCCGACTCGCGCAACTCCGATGTGGGCCGTTGTAACTGACTCTCCCTCAACGACGGCACAAGTCGCTGAAATTCACTCTTCCAACGGGGTTGAATCGTCAGACTACCGAGTTCGTGCGTGTAATCGATCTTATTGATGAGGCCCATGAAGCTCGCTGTCTCACGGGTATCCTCTGAGGGCAGGACCCGGCGATTGGCGATCTGATCGTCATAATCGATCTGCTTGATGAACTCGTATTTGACCTTGTTGATGAGATTCACCGACTCCCAGCGCTTGAAGTCGAATTGTGCATAGACCGTGTTCGCCCAGGCATCCCGCATCGGCAGCGGATCCTCGCGCGGCACGATCTCACCGGCGATGCCGTCAGCGATGCGCCAGATCAACAGATCATCTTTGATATCGTCCTGGACTCGCCTGAGATTTTCGTAGATACGGAGCTTGCCCAACTTGGCGAAGTCCCGCTCGTAGGTAATCAGAGCGTAGGTGGACTCATTGTTTCGGTCATCCGCCAACTGTCGTTCGTCGAGGCGGCCCACCGTGATCTTCGCCCAGGGGCCCATGAAAGCGCCGCCGTAGATGTTATACCCACGTCGATCGCGTTTGTAGGGGTAGTCGGGCTGATCGTCATTCTCAAAGCGATCCGAGATCCCGTTGTTGTTCATGTCGACACCGAAGAGAAACTCCGGTCGATCCACATTGTAGCGCAAAAAGGGCTCTTCCCAGTCAGGCTTCAGGTTTGGTCGGACCAACTCGACGTTGTTCTGGTTGTAATCGGCGATGAAGTCGTTGTTTTCGTCCCATCCTGGAAAGACAAATCGATCAGCGGCGGCACCAGAGCCGATACGCTGCCAGTCCACGAAGCGATCCTGGTCATCGTTGTCATCGACCATCTCGAAGATCGCCAGCGTTTGCGAGTCGTAGTCGATAGGCCCTGTGTCACCCCGTTGCATGGCCAGATACGAACTGGTGCTATAGTCCGGGTCCATACTATATGCTTCGCCGAAGATATAGAAGGGATACGGTCTTCTCGACACGTTGATCATCCACGCATCGGCCTCCTCAACGACGTGTGCGTGATTGGTCGCGTCGTTCTCGGCGAAGCGTGGGAACCGTTTGTGTTGACGATTGCGGTCCCACTCACCCATCACATCGAAACCGAAGGCATCACGCGCCTCGACGGTGAAACCGAAAATCTCGTTCGCCGTAGGCAGACCATATTCGATGCGGACGAAGCGCTGGTTGGAACCGTCCTTGACGTTGCCCGGAGCACGAATGGTACGCTCCGGCATACCCTCGGAGAGAAAGACGGACTGATTCAACTGGTTGGTCTGGTTATTCGAGGTGATATCGATTCGATAGTCGTTGGCCACCAGCAGACGAAACTCAACCGCGGCGATATCCGCCGGCTGTGGACCCACGGCGGCAGCCTTGTACTCGGGGCCGTCGAACTCGTAACGAAGAGTGATCGTCTCGCGGCCATCCGCGGTGCGGAAACCCTCGCGTTGAAAACCGCCTTCGACGACAGGCTCATACTCGAGAATGGGGCTCTCGCTACCATCTTTCTGCTTCAGACGCCGGCGATTCGAGATCTTGTCGCCATCGTTGTCGGTAATGATCACTTCTTCAAGAAAGAAGGCAGCGCCGCCGACGAGATCTTGCGGCGAGTCGTCGCTGAGGCGGATCTGTACTTCGGTGATATCCGCATTCTGCGCTTCCGTCAGCGAACCTTTCAGAGGATTGCCCTGGAAGGCCTGGCCACGGGTGCGCGCGTTGAAGGTGTTTACATAAGTGGCACCGATCTTGACGAAGTCGCCAATCTGAGCCGTCGTCCGACCACCGAGCAGATTCGTCACATTCGACTTTTCGTTCGGCTCCGTCGGTTGACTGCGGAAACCACTGGGACGCGAGGCGATGACGGTCGCCTCGTATTTATCCGAGGCGAGATCGATCTGAATCCCGTCGAACAGAGGTTTGGCGAAGGTCAGAGGTGTCAGCGTGGTGCGGATCTCATTGCCAACGGTGATGGAGGCATGATATTGCCCCTTTGAGTCGGAGGCGACGACGAGGTTGCTGAAAAACTGGCCGAATTGCCCCGTCTTCAGCAAGCGACTACCGGCTGCCTCTGGCTCTGACACCGTCCAGTTGAACACGAGCCAACCCTTGGTGATGAACCGACCGTACACATCGTAGAAGTAGTCACCCTCGATCTCGGTGCGTACATACCGTTCATACTTTTCTCGAGCGTAGTTGCTGTACTCCCACTGATTCCAACCGTAGTCGTTGAAGAGTTCCTGTGGTACGTACCACTTCTTCACCGCCGGATCGAGGGCGCCGAAAAGTACACCCGGCCCATACGGCTCGAAGCTAACCTCCCCACCTCGCCGCACGCCGAGTCGGGTTCCGACATCGTCTTGGGCCGCTGCCGGGATGGCAGCTGCCACAGCGCAGAAAACGAGGAGCACCCAGGCTCGTCTGTTCACGCTAACCCTCCCTTTTCATTGTCTTACTCATTCGTATTTGTATGCCATCCCCGGAAGCGATGGCCAGTCTGAATCCCATCGCTCTTTTGCCGGGTCATGCGATTAATAAACCACGTTTACGACCTGCACGACCTCGATATCTTCGCTGTCGGTCTCCAACTTGACCCGGGCAATGTAAATCCCGGGAGGCACCAAGTCACCTGTGCTGCTGGCACCGTCCCACGAGAAATTGACGGTGCCACTCTGCGTCTGATCCATTCCACTCGCGGCACTGGCATTGGCAACGCGCCGACCGGATAGGTCAAAGATCGTGACCTCAACGGGGCGATCATCCCTGATTGTGAGTACGGTGAACTCGATATCGAGACGATCATTGACACCATCCCCATTCGGGGTAAAAACAGCAGGTATGTTGATCTCGTCGATGAGGCGGTTTACGGCCAACACCGTCGGACGAGCGGTCCCACTGTCCACCAATTCGGTGGCATCACGACCCTCGGATTCGACTCGTTGGAACAAGCCTGTCGATGTCGAGTTGCGCACGAGGGCGAGAAATTCACTGCCTGCCTTCAGCGTCTTCGTCTCAAACTGTAACTCGATGAGGGCATTCTCGGCCCCGGGAAATCCGATATTTACGGCCTGTGGAAACGACACCTGTAACGAGTCGACTGTGGCCCGCACAAGGATCTGATTGCCGTCGCTATCGGCGAACAGGCTATCCCCCGAAACCGGCAGATAGGCTCGGTCAAATGTGGTCGTCACCGCCAGGCGGTCGGCGGCACTGGTGGAACCGGAAGGATCTTCGACGGTGACTCGACCGAGACGGACCCCCGTCGGCCGTGCCCGCGATGGCGTCAACAGCAGCAGTTGGTCAAATCCCCCCGATGCCTCTGGCGCATTCGGATCCGGACCCGCGGCGCGCACGAAAAATACGTACGGTGTCTGCCGTAAGGGTTCGATGCCCAGAGGCGGACCGTAATCAAGGCGTGTTGGGATGAGATCTGACAACGGTCGAGTCATGCCTTCATCGGTGAGCAAGGCGAGTTCCCCCGCTAGATCGGTACTGATCGGGGGTGCCAACTCGACACGTAAGGCACTCACACGAACCGTGACCTCTGGATCTTCGGATACAATCGACAGTCGAATCTGGAGGAATTTGCGTGGACTCGGAGAGGTGATGCTCGCCCGATTCTCTCCTAATGTCGGTGTGTAGGGCTCGCTCCAGGCACTCCAGCCGGCGAAGAAGGGCGTGATCAATTCACTCGACTCCTGACGCGGCTTGGCGACCTTCTTGCCGTCCTCGTCAATGAGGTTATCGCCATCGTTGTCGATCCCGTCGATGGGGTCCTCGTCCTGGGCGCCATCGCCATCGTCATCCCGCTTGCGTGCATGTTTTGTGATCGTCACCCGGCCCGGGCCCCGCAGCAGCTGCGGGCCGCCGATGTCGCCAGCCACACCATCTTCATCAATGCGTCGATCCCCGTCGTTGTCGATGCCATCGATCGGATCCTCGTTGATAAGGCCATCACCGTCGTCGTCCCCATTGCTGTGGGCGCGCAGGGTGAAGATTTCCGTCTCCTGCAGGCTATTCCAGGCGTTGTAATTTTCCCACAATTGCAGAATGCCTTCGTACTCGACAAGATCGATGAGGAAACTTTTTTCACTTTTCGTGCCGATACCGGTGATCAAGTAGTAGGTGAACAAGGAGTCGATCGTGTCACTTGAGCGGGTCTGAATCTGCAGTGCCACCTCAGGATGTTGGGACAGCGGTTCAGCACGTTCTATTACCTGACCGGTGAACTCATCGACCTCGCGCACGATGGCCTCGGCCTCCCAATGGATCTGGGACAGAACCCGACGTTCTCGGACATCGGCCGCCTCGGCACTACTCACCCCGGGCAGCATGACGATTTCAGGTGATGTGAAGTTGGTCTCCGCCGGATAACCGCGACCAAACATCTGCACTTCGTTGAAGTGACCCGGAGCGCTGTAGGCACCCGATCTGGCGCCGGTGGGATCGTCGTTGCGCTGCTGGAAGAAGCGGAGCTTGCGCAGCGAAAAATTCTCCTCCATCATGCGCACGCGGGGCGTGTTGTTATCCTTGTACAACTCGCTGACGAGGTCGGTCCAGGCCAACCCACTCTCGAGTTGGATAAAGTCCTCTGGCGTCTGCAGATCAAGGGCCCGCAGAACGGTGCCGTCAGAGCCCTGCAAGTGCCAGCCGAAGATCGAACCCTCGGTGCTGGTCTCGCGGGTTGTCACCATACCCAGAACGACGTGATCGATCCAGAATGTGACCCCCAGATCGAGCCACATGGTACAACAGACCAGTTGATCATGACCAGCGTAGCCGCTGGAGTACTTCAGATCCCAGGCGTTGCCATACCACTTGGTCAGGTAGACACCATCCACCGACAGCAGCGGCGTACCGTTGCCACCATCTTCATATGCGGCACCACCATGTCGTTCTGGGCGGTAGGCGACATTGGTCCCTGGACCCCAGACCTCAACTTCGGAGATGCGAGGCAATTCACGTTTGAAAAATCTGATGGGGCCCTGCTCGGAGGCGGGCAAGTCCGTGTGGACCCTCTCGGCAGTCAGCAGTGTATCGCCCAAATCGTCGATCACCGGGCTGATGCGCTTGACGAATCCCCCTGCGGTCAAGCGTTGGTAGACACGGAGGCCACGCCGTTCCAGTGGCAGGCTGTCGTACGCAATCTGACCGAGCTCCCCCTCGCCGAGCAACTCCTTGGTGTCAAAATCACTGTCGAAGATCGTCACTCTTACGAAATGGACGAAAGTACCGGGAAAGTCCGGGGAACCGTCGAGGTTGGCGTCCGCCCAGTCGAGTGGTACCAAAGGGAAGACGAAACGACGTTGATTGCCGGAAACCGAAGCCCTGCCAACGACATCGAAGCGATAGTTCTTGGAGGACGTATCACCTGCCTGCTTGCCCATGGACACCTCGACGGCGAACAACTTCGGCGCGTCACCCGCGTCCTCCGCCCCCTCTACCTCGACGGCTGAGATGCCAAGTTCGTTGAGACGTCGTACGCCAGATATGGAACCGGGTAGCGATTGCCCCGCGCCGACTACGGTATCACCGACGGCGACGATGACGGTGCCTTCATCGTCGAGCAAGTCGACGGGGGCGATGACGCCGGTCAAGGTGTTGAGTCGTGAGAAAGCGGCGATGGCAGCCTGGAGCTCCGCTGTCAAATTCGACATAGCATCCGCATCGGCCGGGACGACAGGCACGATTTGACTGCCACCCGATTCTAAGGGCGGGAACTGAACGACGATACTGTCAGAGAACACGGTGCGGCCGAGATCGATCAGGACCTGCCAGTTTCGCAGGCCCTGCGAGTTGAAGTCTGACTCCGCCGGCTGCCAGTACGTATTGACATCGCCATCCCCGACACGGCTGGCAGCTGCGTCGTTTGACAGCGCCTGCACCTGCCCCACGATGGTGGCATTCTGGCCGCGAAAACGGACATCGTCGACATAGCTGAACTCGTCACGGTCAAGGACGTAGTTCTGCAAGTCGGGGAAGTATTTCGGTTTGATGCCACGGAAGGTGAAATCAAAGAGGCCCGTGGAATCCATCGGCGACCGCACCTCACGCACCAGGTTGTTCTGATAAACCCAGTTACGCCAGTGAGATTCGCGATTTACGATGATCTCGTCACCGGCGGCGTTGAATCGAAACGCAGACTGCGCCTCAGAGATACCGACAAAAGCACCGGCGAGGACAACCGCTGAAAGAAGCCTCTTCATGATCCACATCTCCTGCAGTTAATGCACCGAACCGCTGAAACTCACTCTCAGCGGGAACTGCGGACTTCTGCCCCATGGTGGCCAAGCGGTTGTGTGGCGTAAACCGAACACGAAACGTTAATACACGACCGACACGACACGAGTCGAGACAAAATCCCCGTTGTCGGTATCTCCCGTCAGTTTGATCAGATATAGTCCCGGGGGCACAAGATTGTCATCGTCATTGGTGCCATCCCAGGCCTCGGTGAAACTGCCCACACTTCGTTCGTTGGTCCAATGCCGGACCACACGACCAGACAGATCATAGACCTCGACAACGACTGGGACACTCTCAACGACTCTCAGAATGTCGTATGTAATCGTCGCCGCGTCGTTGATGCCATCCCCATTGGGGGTGAACGGGTTTGGCTCGATGCTCACCCTCGCGACAACATCTTCGATGGCCAAGGCCACACTGGTCACCACGTCCAGTGTATTGCGATCGGACATGTCCTCGGTAAAGGACAACACATCACCTTCGAGAATCCGTTGCGGCAGAATCGTGGCCACCGTGTCGAGGCCACCGTCGTCGGTGGGTTCGGTCAGAAAGATAATGTTGCTGTAATCGACCTCAGATCCGAGCCCGACCGTATCGAGGAAGACATGACCGTTAAAATTCGTCTTCACATCGAGAACGCGGCCGCGAAACTTCACCAGAACTACCAGGGAGTCGTCATGCGACATGGAGGGCTCGACCTTGGGAATACCAAGGACGAAGAGATTCTCCGTGCGTGCCACGGTCTCAAATGCCACGGACTCGGAACGCTCGAGACTCTGGCGTCCATAAGCGAACTCAACATCGAGCACCTCGGAAACGATGGCCGGCGTCGGAATCCGGATGCGGTTGAAACCGGAGTCATCAGCGCGGAAATTAGGTCGCAGAGCATATGTGAAGAGCGTGTCACGTCCAGCGACAATCCCTGCGGCGGGGACAATTTCGGCTACGACCTGCTGCAGAATCGGTGGGAACAACTGCTCGATCCGCAGATTGCGAATCGACGTCGCTGACCTCCGGTCAGTGCTGGAAAAACCAATGCGGAGCTGGAAGAAAGGCCGTTCGCCGGGGACGTTGATCCGCTGCCCATTTTCCACAGGTTGGAAACCACTCCAGAAAACGGGATCCGGCAGACGCGGCAGGTCATTGCTCTGCCGATCTCGTTTGTTAGCCGCAGGCACCGTGTTGGGATCGCTGTATTCGGGAAAGGTCGTCTGCGCCGACGCACGCTCGTGGTCGGACAGGGCGTTCCAGATATCCCGCGCTGCAGCACGCAGCAGAGGATTGTCCAGGTTGATGGTCTCACCCTCCGTCGTGCTACCCTCGCGATGATCGACGACACTGGCATTCGGTCGCCACTCGACCTGGTCGCCGTTGGCATTGAGACGGATCAGGACGAGCGGTTCCGGGGTAAACCCCGTCTGGATACTGACCAACATAGAAGATGCGGCGGGATCGCCGATCTTCTCCTCGTCCCACGAGATCCGTCCGAGGGTACCACCTTGCAACTGGTCAAGTTCCACCCGACGGGAAAGATCGCCGTCCAGATAGTCTTGAATGGCGTCGATGCCATCTGGATCGAGAGGCAGAGGCTTGCTCAGGAACACCGCTACCGGAGGGAAGCCCTCGTTGAACACCTCAAACTCGGCGATGTCGTAGTCGATCCCCGTGAGCGAGCGGAACTTGAACTGCTGCATGTACTCGGGTGGATCGAGATCGACCACCACGGTATCGACCGTATTGCTCTGTTCGAGAAGCAACTGCCGAAAAACAGGCACCGAGCCCTCCTTGACGGTGATCTCGCCACCGAGGCCAAGATAGTTGGATCCGACACGCGCCTGGGAAACCTCCTCTTCCTGTCCTCGCTTGAAGGTTATGCCATCATGGACTTCGAGCTTGTAGCCGGCGATCCGCAGCGGGTAGTCTTCGGGACGCGGATAGAACCGGATGAGGCCGACTGGAAATTGTCGTGTGAGGTCCATGATAATGACCACCGCCCGCTTCTCCACCGGGCGGTTCTGGCCATCGACTCGACGGAAGGAATTGAACGGATCCTCGTCGATGAGGGCCTCGAGCAGGTCGCGTTTCTGCCGGTTGTTGAGTTGGCGCTCATAAATCGTCGGCGACCGCAGCCAGTTCTCGAAACGGACCTGCGGATCTCGCCCCCCGAGGACGGCGCTGCCCAGATTGACCATCGCCTTCAGGCTGTCGATGCCAGCGGCACGGAACTGGCGGATCGCTGTGACGGTGTACGGAAAGTCGGCATGAGGTGTCAGCAGCAGTCCCCCTTCAGGAACCAGAGCGCCGCCTTCCTCATCGACCACCGCGACCGAGGCGAACACGCTGTCTCGCGAAACGTGGCGCGTGAAGACGTCGAAGGTCTGTCG
>DPVW01000356.1:22717-23686 GCA_003529325.1 Candidatus Latescibacterota bacterium
CGCGCGAAGACGTCGAAGGTCTGTCGGTCGAAAAAACTAAAGTCATCGGCAACCTGAATCTCCTCGGGGATATCAGGTAGGGCGATCCACTTCGTGGTGTCGATGGGCGCGATGCCGGAATCGATCTTGAAATCGACACTTTCAAAAAAATTCACGGGGTTGAAAGGCGCCTGTTGGGCCTCTCTCCAGGTGATATCCCCCGGGATCTGCAGTGTCGTGAGTTGCGCTGAAACCGGAGCGACTGCCAGCACCGTCGCAAACAGTACCCCAAAACCGATCCAGGCAGCTTTTGCTAGCGGCCGATTGGATGGCGCGAAGAATCGACCATGGCGAAGGAGGTTTCGGCGACCGCGGAATGGCATCTGGGTGTGACTCCCCTCTCTACGGCGGCAAGCGCCCTTGGAAGACCAGGATCGGCGGGCACGAGTCCAATCCTTTGCAATTTCCAAAATTATTTTGGTAACGAAAGAAGGGGGGAAAAAGCCCCCCCTTCTTTCATCATAATACTGCTAGACGGAGCCAACGGCTCCAGGTAACATCAAAGTTTGCTTCCGAGATCTGAACTAGCGGAAGGTGGCCTTGATACGACCCCAGCTGTTTTCGGCGACGGCGGTCGGAATCGCAGCCGAACCGCAATCACCGACGTCGCACGGCACGAGATCGCCGTCGACAAAGTTCTCAGCCATACGCCACGTGTTGGGCTGACCGGACAGCGTGTGGAAACCGTGATAGGCACCAGCCTCGGTGTCAAAGTCAGGAATCGAGAACTGGAAGCCGATGGCGCCACCAGCGACAAGGTTTGAACGACGGGACAACTCCGGGCCCTGCCAGTTCAACTCGTCCCAAGCGGTCACCGACAACTCGATGACGGAGGTGTTCGGCGATTCGCCTTCCGCGTAACCACCTGCATCCGCATACGGAGGCAGGGTGACCCAGCCTTGACCCGAACCCTGGTAACCCAAGGTACGA
>DPVW01000298.1 GCA_003529325.1 Candidatus Latescibacterota bacterium
CCGTGTCTCGGAACAATCCTTGTAGAATTCGGCCGCCGGGGCATCCCGGCTCGCGGCGTTGCGCTCGCTCTGTGTATTTCACCAATATGCATCACTCGCGCGCCTTGCGAACCGGGCGTCTCGACGCCCGAATTCTACAAGGCTATTTCCGAGACACGGCACTAGATGACATCTCCCCGCGGTGAAGTCCCTCACTCAGAGGATGCGCAGGACCTGCGGGATTTGGCGATCCTGCAACTGGTCCGCACTGCGTACGAGTCGCCCGAAGTCGTCTCCCGTTATGCCTCCGTCGGATTATGGCCCTCGGAAGAGAGTCTCATCCTCGACTATTTTCCTGACGAAGCGCGAATTCTGGACCTTGGTTGTGGCGCCGGACGCACGACCGTCGGTCTCGCCGAAATCGGCCTGCCCGCCTTCGGCATCGATATCAGCGAGTTGATGATTGATGTTGCCCGGGAGCAGGCTCGGCAACTCGGCGTCGAGGAGCTGACGGAGTTTGCCGTCATGGACACCCGTCGACTCGAGGGGATCCAGGATGAAGGTTTCGACGGTGCACTCTATTCGTATAACGGGCTTGAGCTCGTGCCCGGCATCGCCGGCAAACGACGCGTGCTGTCCGAGGTATATCGGGTCCTGCGGCCAGGAGGACGTCTGATATTCTGCACCCATTCCCTGCTCGCTCTCAACCGCTACGCACCGATGCGGATGCGGGCCTTTGTCCGGTTCCTGCTGGGCCAGTGCGGTCTGCCTGTGCGCGAGCGGGAATTGGGAGAGCGATTTATCGATGATGAACTCGAGGAGGCTCGGTATCTGCAGATCCTACCTCCCGGGAGTTGGCGTAGAATGCTCCGTGCCGCTGGCTTTCGGATACTCTACTGCAATACGCGAACACGTATCGAGCAGCGTCAACCGCCACGTGCGTGGTCGGTCTTCGCCGATGGCGAACGCTTCTTTGTCGCGGAAAAAACCGGAGAGCTAGCCGAACCAGCCGATAGCCTATAGACCAAGAGCTGAACGGGGAGGACGCAACACGTCGTCGATGTTCCCGCAGGAGGCAGACCAGCCTTGGCCATGCCATGACGATGCGTAATCAGACATCCCACGCCGACCTGGACGTGGTGGAGTCGTTTCTCGAACGAGGCTACCTCGTCGTCGAGGGGAAACCCTCTGCAACGCTCATTGGCGACCTGCTGACGGCACTCGGTGAGGATTGCTCCGACATCGATGGCGATGCAACGGCGCGGGGGACGGCGCCTGAACCTTGACCGGCGATGTCTGGCCGGTTATCTTCGCACTGCATTCTCCCTAATTGTGCATAACTGATTCTTCTTCAACATGTTAGCGGCATGCGCACACGGTCTGTTGGACGTTGTGACGTGCGGCTTGCGTCCCCTCGGCGCAAGCTCGGGTTCGCTCCCATCAGAAGGCTCCACATGCGACTGGACCGAAAGACCCAACTGTCAATCGCGTACGCGATTCTCACCATTCTCCTGCTCCTCGTCATGCAGAGCTACTTCGAAGGTCAGGTCGACTCGGCGAAGTACAGCGACTTCCGCCAATGGGTGGAGGATGGCCAGGTTGCCGAGGCCTACGTCGGCTCTGACAACATTTCCGGCAAGTACTATGCCGAGGGCTCCTCCGAGCAGGGGTTGCGGACCTTCTCCGTGAACAAGATGGAGGATCCCGGTCTTGTCGAACTGCTGCAGAAGCATGTTCCCGACTACGACGGCAAGCGTGAACCTACGTGGCTGACGTCGTTGTTGGGTTGGATCCTGCCTGCTGTGTTCTTCGTCGGCATCTGGATGTTCATGGCGCGCCGCATGTCAGGTGGGTCGGGTGGGCTCATGTCGATCGGCAAGAGCAAAGCCAAGGTCTATATGGAGAAGGGGACGGGGATCACCTTCGACGATGTTGCCGGGATCGACGAAGCGAAAGAAGAGCTGGAGGAAGTCGTAGAATTCCTACAAACACCGGAGCGTTTTCAGGCCCTCGGTGGCAAGATCCCCCGTGGGGTTCTGCTCGTCGGCGCTCCAGGAACAGGCAAGACGCTGCTGGCCAAGGCCGTAGCCGGGGAGGCGGGGGTCCCGTTCTTTTCGATCAGCGGATCGAATTTCGTTGAGATGTTTGTCGGGGTTGGTGCCGCCCGGGTGCGCGACCTGTTCGAGCAGGCCAAGAAACATGCGCCGGCAATCATTTTCATCGACGAGTTGGATGCTCTCGGAAAGGCTCGGGGGGTCGGTTCCTTTGGCGGCCATGACGAGCGTGAACAGACGCTGAACCAGTTGTTGACCGAACTCGACGGTTTCGACACGAATGCCGGCGTCATTCTCATGGGGGCGACAAACCGGCCCGAGATTCTCGATCCGGCCTTGTTACGTCCCGGTCGTTTCGACCGAACCGTCACCGTCGATCGTCCCGACGTGAAGGGTCGCGACGCGATTCTGCGAATCCATGCCAAGGATGTGAAACTCGCAGACGAGGTCGACCTCCACCGCATGGCGGTGCGTACGCCAGGGTTCTCCGGTGCCGACCTGGCCAATATCATCAACGAAGCCGCCCTGCTGGCGGCGCGGCGTAACAAAACTGCCATCACGATGGACGAACTGACCGAGGCTGTGGAGCGGGCAGTGGCCGGGTTGGAGCGCAAGAGTCGCGTCCTCAACGAAAAAGAACGCCGCATCGTCGCCTATCATGAGGCGGGTCACGCGATCGTTGGGGAAATGATTGATGACACGAATCCTGTGCAGAAGATCTCCATCATCCCTCGTGGCGTGGGGGCACTTGGGTATACGCTGAACAGCCCCATCGAAGATCGTTACCTGATGACGAAGCCGGAGTTGCTCGGTCGGATCTGCGGCCTGCTGGGTGGGCGTGCGGCGGAGGATCTGGTCTTCAACGAGAATTCCACGGGGGCCGCCAATGACCTGATGCGAGCCACGCAACTGGCGGAAAGCATGGTCAAGGAGTATGGCATGAGCGAGACGCTGGGACTGGTCGCGCATCGCGATGATCGCAATCAGAGCCAATTCCTGGGGATGGGTGGCTCCGACCGCGATTACAGCGAGGAGACCGCACGGCGCATCGATGAAGAGGTCGGTGAAATCATCGCCGCAAGTTATCGCCGCGCTCTGCAGACTCTCAAGGAAAAGCGTGACACTCTCGAAGAGGTGGTGGTCATTCTCTTTGAGAAAGAGATCATGGAAGGGGAACATCTGCGCCGCCTGCTCGGCAAGGCACCCGTCGACGGTGACCTCAGTTCCGCCTCGGGCAACGGTAGCACTGCCGATCACGACAACACGGTGGCCGACAATGGGGCCCCAAACCTGGAGGCTGGCGGCACCGAGGTGGCTGATGGAAGTACGGCGTCGGAGGATGACACTGCCGGCACCGACAGCGGCAGTTCGACGAGTTAGCGTGGCCCCCCGACGCTCAATTTATCTCTGCAATCACCTCGAGTTCAACCGCTGCATTGAGGGGTAAGGAACTGACGCCTACGGCGACGCGGGCGTGAACTCCGGCATCGCCGAGTACGGCGGCCATCAGTTCCGAGGCGCCGTTGACGATCTGGGCCTGGCCGGTAAAGCCTGTGGCACTGCAGACATATCCGGTCATTCTGACGATTCGCAGACGATCCAGGTCATGCCCCTCAGCGGCGAGCACACCGAGTGCGTTGAGAGCACACTGGCGCGCCGCAGCGTAGCCCTCCTTCTCGGAGGCTCCCTGCTCACCAATCGAACCTTCGCAGAGCATGGCGCCGTCGGCCAACGGCAACTGCCCGGAGATGAAGACGAGGTTACCGCTACGCACGGCGCGCGTGTAGGCCCCGGCGGGTGGCGGCGGTTGCGGCAACTCCAGTCCCAGTTCTTGCAGTTTCCCAAGGGCTCCCATCAGATCCTCTCTTGTGTCGTTCGTTGCAACCTTCCCGGACACAATATATGACGACACAGGCGCAAGCACCGCGTGGGGGGTTGTTCGCCCCACTACGAAACCCGGAGTACCTGCGACTCTGGTTGGCCAATGGGCTGTGGTGGCAATCGATGTGGATGGAGCAGGTTATCATGGGCTGGATCGCTCTGCAGATGACGGACTCCGCATGGTGGGTCGCCGTCGTCGCCTTCTGCCGATCCGTGCCGCTTCCCATTGTTGGACTCTTTGGACCCGTTTGGGGTGAGCGGTTTCTGCGTCGGCGACTCGTTCTGGTCCTGCAGAGTGTCAACCTTGCCGGGGCAGGTCTGTTGCTGTTGTTGCATGTGACGGATGGACTGCAATACTGGCACCTGGCGGCGGTGGCTCTAATCAATGGTGCCGCCTGGTCGCTGGACTGGCCCACGCGTCGGGCCCTGGTTCCAGACCTGGTGGGGCGCGATCGTGTGGTCGATGGCATGGTGTTGGAGAACGTACTACAAGGTCTGACACGCTTCACCGGACCCTTGCTGGCAGGGGCGAGTATGGAACGGTTGGGTGCCACCGGCGCGTTTGGACTCCTCGTCTGCACCAGTGGCATAGGAGCCATCCTCCTTGCCGGACTGCGTACCGATTCCCGATCTCCATCGCCGCCACGGGGGATCGCCGCCGCCTGGCTTCGTCTGCGTGAAGGTTTGGCCTATGTCCGCCGCCAGCCCGCCATCCTTGGCACATTGGTGATCACGGTGATCATGAATGCCTGGGCATTCCCATTCCAGGCGCTGTTGCCCGTCATCGCCCGCGACGTGCTCGGACAAGGTCCTATGGGTCTCGGTATGCTGGGCGCCGCCAACGGTGTCGGTGCCATGGCGGGGTTGATGCTCGTCAACTGGAGCCGGGACCGGCGTAGCAATGAGGCGATATTTGCCGGCGGTTCGCTCCTGGGTTGTATCGGTCTGCTTGGCTTATCCTTATCGACTTCCTTTCCGTGGTCCCTTGCGGCTCTGGTCATATCCGGCGTCGGCTTGGCGGGATTCAGCATCATGCAGAGTTCGATCATCCTCGTGGAAGCAACCGATGAGATGCGTTCCCGGGCCATGGGTGCGCTGGTTCTCGCGATTGGCTCCGGTCCCATCGGGCGCGTACAGGGGGGTGCCATGGCGGCTGCCTGGGGCGCACCCCTCGCGCTCGGGTCCATGGCTCTTTCCGCCGCCGCGGGGATCCTCGCTGTCGCTTGGCTATTACGCGGTTTTCTTCCGACGTCATCTGGTCGCCCGCCTCGTTGACCCTACCTGCGTCATAGGCTACGCTTTCGGCTTCATGCCTCCCAATAACCCGTTCATTGAGAGAAGCCCAGTATGAGTGCCTCCGTCATCGGTGCCCAGCTCTACACCCTCAGAGACTTTCTCAAGACACCGGCAGAGATCCGCACGACCTTCGGCCGTGTCAGGGACATGGGCTACGAAGCGGTTCAGTGTTCTGGGTTGGGACCGATCGAGCCGCTGGAGTTGAAGCAAGTCGCCGCAGAGGCGGGATTGAAGATCGTGGCGACCCACATCGGCTTCGACCGGATCCGCGACGAACCGCAGTCCGTCATCGACGAGCACAAACTCTGGGGTTGTCGGCATGTCGCCATCGGTGGTATGCCAGCCGAGTATCGCGACAGCACAGGTTTTGCCAGGTTCGCCAGGGAGGCGTCGACGGCAGTGCGTCCTTTGATCGACGCGGGTCTCACCTTCAGCTATCACAACCATAGTTTCGAACTGGAGCGGATCGGCGACCGCACGGGCCTGCAGATCCTGGCTGAGGAGAGCGACGCGGAAGCATTCTCCTTTGAAGTCGACACGTATTGGATTCAGCACGGTGGTGGCAATCCAGTGACCTGGTTACGACAGCTACGGGAGCGTATGTACGTCGTGCACCTTAAAGACATGGCGATGAAAGGCAGCGAGCAGCTGTTCGCCGAAGTCGGCGAGGGCAACCTCGAATGGGAACCGATCCTTGCGGCGTGCAGCGATGCCGACATCGAGTGGTATCTCATCGAGCAGGACCGTTGCCAGCGCGATCCATTCGACAGTCTCAAGCTGAGTCTCGACAATCTACGCGCCATGGGTCTGCATTGAGTCATGGATATGACTGAACTCAACGTCCCCTGGGCTGCATGGTACGGTAGCAAACCGCTGACCTTGCGCTTTCCTGGTAGCTGGCAGGTCGACACGTTCCGTATGCAGGGAGGTGACGACATCGGGGACGCCGGCATCCGCAAGGTACTGGCCGAGCCTATTGGCGCACCCCCCTTGAGGGAGTACGCCGCCGGCGCCTCCACGGCGGCGATCCTCGTCGATGACCTGTCGCGGCCGACGCCCGCCTTCCGCCTGCTGCCGTACGTGCTCGAGGAACTGGCTGCGGCGGGACTCCAGGATGAGGGGATTACGATTATCGGCGCATTGGCGGCGCATCGGCCGATGACGCGGGAGGATTTTGTCAAGAAGGTTGGCGCTGAGGTGGTGGATCGTTATCGGGTCGTCAACCACAATGCCTACGAAAATCTCGAATTCCTCGGCACTTCGAGTCTGGGCATTCCCGTCTTCGTCAACCGCGACCTGATGGGTTGCCAGATTCGTATCGCCATGGGCATGATCACCCCGCGCGGTGGCATGTTCGGCGGTGGCGCCAAGTTGCTGCTTCCGGGTGCCTGCGGACAGCAGACGATCATGCTCAACCACCGACATGTCCGTGGTGAACCCTTTCGCCCCCATCTAGCGGAAGTGGCCCGCATGGCGGGTGTGGGCTATATCGTCAACCCTCTGCTCAATGAAGAGCTCGAGATTATCGATCTCGTCGCCGGCGATACCGACCAGGCTTTCGAACGCGGCTGCGAACTGGGAGCGGCGCGCTACGGCACTGACATGCCGCCGGCGGCATCAGTCGATATCGGTGTCTTCAACGCTTTCCCGAAGGATACCGAGTTGTGCCAGGCCGGTTTGGCCCTCGTGCCGTTGAATACCTGCGCCCATGACCCTATGGTGGAAGAGGGAACGATCGTCATAATCAGCGCCTGCCCGGAGGGCTTGGGGTGGCATTCCGTTCTGGGACCAGGAACTGCGTTGCGGGGCAAGCCGAGTGCGCCGCGCAAGCGAACATTCTTATTCTCCCCAGGCGTAAACCGCTTCGACTGTGAGTCACTATATGGATCCCACGTCACCCTGTTCCGCGAATGGGATTTAATGATATCGGCGTTGCAGCACCTGCACGGAGAGAAGGCGCGTGTCGCCGTATTCCCCGCAGGCGCTCTGCAGATGTCTGCATCATGAGGATCTGACTGCAGGCGCACCTACATATAGCATGAAAGAGGAGAGGCAGCTTGTCACATTTGACCTGTTTTGAATTGGTTGGGCAGACGGTCATCGTTACCGGGGCAGGGCGGGGCATTGGGCGCACGATCGCACTGGATGTCATTCATTCAGGGGCACGTGTGGCGGTGGGCAGCCGGACGACGACGGAGCTGGAAAGTTTGAAGATCGAAATCGAGGGCATGGGTGGTGAATGTTTCATCCACCCCCTCGACGTCACCGATGTTGCTTCGATTCGGACCTTTTTTACCGCCGTCGAATCTCACTACGGTGATGTCCATGTGCTCGTCAACAACGCCGGATATAACAAACTTGGGCGGATCGTCGACTACGACGAAGAACTCTACGATCAAATCGTTGACGCCAATCTCAAAAATGTGTTCTTCTGCAGCCAGTCGATGGCGAGGCAGATGATCGCTCGAGGTGTCCGCGGAAATATCGTCAACATCTCCTCTCAAGCTGGTGTTGTCGGTGCGCCGGAGAGAGGACCCTACTCGGGTGCCAAGGGTGGCGTGAACAACCTCACCAGAACGATGGCGGCGGAGTGGGCGGAGTTCGGTATTCGCGTCAACGCGGTGGCACCCACGGTGACGCGCTCGCCAATGGCGGAAGCGGCCATGCAGGACAGCCAGGCATTTGCCGATGCGGTGAAGACCAAGAATCTGTTGCGTGGTGACCTTGCTGAACCCGAGGAGATCTCGGCGCCAGTCATCTTTCTTGCCTCTTCAGCGGCGAGCATGATCACGGGACACACGCTCGTCGTCGATGGTGGCTGGACGATGGTCTGAGATCATGCCAAGGTGCTGACGGCGTCACTCACGAGACCCGTATTCTCCAGGACCTGCGCTTCGTTGACCATGCCCATGACCAGGGCGTGGATCTCCGTCTGGTTGCAGACGTAGCGTATGGCCTTTTCGGGATCTGATGTCAGGTCGCCACCGCCACCGACGACCTTCATGCCATACACCCCCTTGCCAGCGGTTACCATCTTGTCGATTTCGGGGCGCACGAGCTCCGGACCTGCGCACATGGTGTCTCCCGCGTAGTTGATGCGTACCAGGTTGACGTCTGTCCAGTCTGTCTCCGCCGACGCCTGCAGGGCGCCGAAGTCATGACAGGAACAGCCCACGGCGCGTATCACGCCCTGTTTTTTCAGCCGACTGAGCACGTCCATCGGGCCCTGCATCTTCTCCGGCCAGTCCGCTTCAGTGAGGCAGTGCAGTAGCAGAATATCGATGTAGTCGGTGTGCAGTTCGCGCAAGAATCGGGTTACGTCTGCCTCGACCTCTGCAGCGGTACGGGAGACGGTTTTGGTTGTGATCGTCACCTTGTCTCGGCCGACTTCCGTCAGCGCCTTTGCCACATGCGCGTGGGTGCCATACTGATCTGCCGTATCCCAGAAGGTGACACCTAGGTCATGGGCAAAGTGCAGTAGCTGAGACAGTCCGTCGAGACCCAGATCGCTCTGATCGGAGCGACCTCGCCAACCCTGGGTACCGGTGCCGAAGCACAGACGAGAGACGCGCAATCCGGTCTCACCAAGAGCTACTTCATCGATCATCGGGGCCTCCGTGTTATGGCTGTGACATGGGATTCGTCGTTCGCCGTAGACGATCTACCTGGGAGATATGCCGCGACCGCAGCATGTCGTCGAGAGTGGCCAAGGATTCGGCAACCATGGCGTTGGCACCGCGTCGTTGGCGGGCCAGGTCAGTCAGCAGGGAGACGAGATTTTCTGCATCCCGCAGATGCACCGCCTCGGACCGCAGGCGCTGCCCGCCGTCGTTGTGATAATTGTCGAGTGGCAGGGCGACTGCGCCAGTGGCGCGGCCACTACGAGAGAGTGGGGTCGCCTCGCAGACGCCACCATCCATCAGTCGGCGCTGCACGCTGAATCCGTCCAGTCGTTGCGCCAGTTCGGCAGCACAACGGCACAGGGCTTCGGTCACACCGGCGTCAAAAATCCAGCGGCGGTCGCCGACGCGAATCACGGGTCCTGCCCCGAGGGGCGCACCCGAGCGGCAGGAGGAGCATTCGATATTGACATAGATTGCCTCGCGATCGAGTCCATCGGCCGCAAGCGCCGCGAGCATGCCGCCGAAGCCGGTCTCCTCAGCACGGGTGAGCAGGACCGACAGGGAAACGCCCTCTGCAAGACAGCAGTCCATGGTAGCCAGCGCGACGCAGACACCCGCCAGGTCGTCGCAGGCTCTGCCGACGATCTGTTCGCCCTTGAGGGCACAGGGGGTGAGGTCCCAAACTGCGAACAGATCACCCTCCTCCGGGACCTCATCGTCGATGCGGACCCGGAAAGCGGGGGCGGAGGGATTTGGCGAACCAGGCACGCCTTCTTCAAGAAAACTTGTCACCGAACCGGCGCCGACGGGTACGGCTCTGGCGCCTGCAGCCGGTGTGCGATCGTACAACAGGACTCTGGCATCTCGTGTAAGAGCCGAGGGAACCCCACCGAGTCTCTCGAAGAGCAGGTCGCGAGAGGATTCGTGCACCGCAAAACCCAACGCAGGATGGTCCATGTGCGCCGTCAGGCAGAGCTCTGGCTTCGCCTCACTGCCGCCGGCTGTCAGCATGAGATTGCCGAAGTCGTCTGCCGCGCATGGCAATGATCTCTCCGCGGCAAAACGCAGGATCTCGGCCATAACATGCTGTTCGTAAAAGGGTGCGGTGGGCAGTGGCAGCAGGCGGTGGAGGATATCAAGATAGGTTTCGGACATCTTTCCAATACAATTCAGGCCGACTTCCCGGTCAAGGTGATTGCCACGTCAGGAAGGGCGTATGTATCTTGTCTGACACCCAAAGAAAGAGGCCAATTGCAACGCGGGATCCCCCGAGCATACTCCAGCTACCTGGCGACCCGCAGAGACTCTGTGCTCGGCTCCGGCGCCGACGGACTGTCCCTGCGAGCGTTCTGGATCGGTGGATTCCTCTCCTTCTTTCTAGCCATTGGCGCACCCTATGGCAATATGATTATCAGGGGCTCGTATATGGCCCTCGATTTCTCAACGCCGGGCGCCATCTTCCTGTTTCTGTTCCTCATCGGTATCCTCAACAGCCTGTTCAAGCTGGTCGCCCGTGGTGGCCCCCTCGCTGGCGCCGCAGTCGCCCTCTCAGCCACCGGTCTGTGGCTCTCTTGGTATCTGGGTACACCCCTGGATCCTTACTCACCGGGTCTGCTGTTGACAAGCTTTCTCGTCATCACTTCGTGGATCAATCTGCCACTTGTGGTTCGCGGCGGCAGCCTGGCGCTGAATCGGTCCGAGCTCGTTCTCGTTTACGCCATGCTACTCATCGTCTCCGCCGTATGTACGATGGGATTGAGCGAGCAGATTCTGCCGATCATCACCGCCATTTTCTACTTTGCCTCACCGGAGAACAAGTGGCAGGAGAAACTGATCCCACACTTGCCCGAACAGGCGATGGTGGACGATGGCACGGGCAGCCGGTTGTTCTACGAAGGGTTGTCTCTGACAGGGGATCGCATTCCGTATGCAAGCTGGGTGGAGCCACTCATCTGGTGGGGGGTATTTCTGCTTGCCCTGTACGTGACGATGGTCTGCGTCGCCATCATTGTGCGCCGCCAGTGGATGGAGCGGGAACGACTCGCCTATCCGATCGCCCAGGTCGGCTTGTCTATGATCCGATCGGAGAGTTCTGACAACATCGTCAACGGTTTCTTTCGCCAACCGGGCATGTGGATGGGTGCGGCGCTGCCGTTGATCGCTGGTAGTCTGGTGGCGCTACATCGCTACTCTCCCGGGGTGCCCGTACCGCCACTCAAGTGGGCGCTGCCATTCTTTGGGCAACAGCCACTACAGATCAGTATCAGTTTTTCGATGCTTGGCTTTTCATACTTTATCAATGCCAACATCGGCGCTGGAATCTGGTTCTTCCACCTCTTCTCCCGGGTGGAGAAGGAAGTGTTCATCCTCACCGGTCTGAAGTCGACACAAAAGCTCAGCTTCGGAGTGATGGATTATCCCTTCCTTGGGTACCAGGGAGTTGGCGCGCTGTTGGCGATGGTCCTCATCGGTCTATGGGTGGGTCGCGAACATTATCGAGCTGTATTCGCCAAAGCCCTGGGACTGGCCCCCGAGATTTCTGATGCCGATGAGATCCTGCCGTATCGGGGCGCCGTCACCGGTTTGCTTGGTGGAATCATCGTCATGTCGTTGTGGTTGTGGCTCATGGGGACCCCCCTGTGGGTTGCCACCCTCTTCATTCTGCTGGCGATACTCATCTTTCTTGGCGTCACCCGTATCGTCGCCGAGGCGGGGCTGGCGGCGGTGCGCTCGCCGATGATTGCCAGTGATCTCGTCGTGCACAGCATGGGGGCAGGCCTGGTGGGACCTACTGGAGTTGTCAATCTGTCCCTCGCCCATGTCTGGGCTGCAGATATTCGCGTATTTGTCATGGCGACGGCGACGAATGCGCTGAAGATGATCGAGGAGATGGAACCGAGAAATCGGCGCATCGTTTTCTGGGCCATGATCCTGGCACTCTTCATCGGCATTGCGGGATCACTGTGGATGATTTTCCACATGTCCTACCGGCATGGGGGGATCAATCTGAATGGCTGGTTTTTTAAGGGCCTGCCCGCCGACACCTACAATCAGGCGCTGCGCAATCTCGAAATCGAGGACACGTATTGGCCGGGAATGGGCTTCTTCGCTGGTGGGGCTGTCGTGATGAGTACCATGATGTGGCTGCGCCAACGACTACCTTGGTGGCCACTGCATCCTCTCGGCTTTCCCATTGGCGCCAACCAGATGATGAACTTTGTCTGGTTCAATGTTTTTCTCGCGTGGCTCATCAAGCGTTTTGTTCTGCGTTACGGTGGCGCCACCGCGTATCGCCACAGCCAGCGATTTTTCCTCGGCTTGATCGCCGGTCAGACGATATGCAATGGTCTCTGGCTCATCGTCGATTACTTTACTGGCAAAGTGGGCAATCCGATCTTCTGGATATGACATGGCATCGATGAAGCAGAAGAGCCTATATATGTTGCGTCAGACCGGTTTTCTGGTCTGCATAAGTGTCGCCCTGAGGTGTCTGCCTGCCGGCGCTGGTGGTCCCGATCTGCTCACCATGGCCGACAGCAAGCAGCGGCTGCGCAGCAGCATTGAGTATCTGGCCTCCCACGATTCCCGCATGACGGGGCAGCCAGGGACTGCCCTTGTTGCAGACTGGCTCGAAGCGCAACTGCAGGCTCTGGACCTGGGCGGCCCCGTTCGCCGAGAAAGTTTTCCGGTAACGGTCCCGGTCGAAATCGGCGCCAGTCGTCTCCACATCGAGGAATGGGGTGAGAGTGTCGAGCTCTTCGGGTTGTGGCCGAATGGTCCACGGACGACGACGGTACCTCCTGAAGGATTAGAGGCGCCGTTAACCTGGGCGGGTGGCGGTGAATATGCCGACTTCGACGGTCGCGCCATCGATGGCCGCATCGTGCTCATGGAATTCAACTCCTGGGATCACTGGGTCCGCCTCGCCGGCTTGGGGGCGCGGGCGATCCTCTTCATCGAACCGGAGGACACCTCCTATCGACAGTCCATCGACAAGTATCTCTCTGCTCCCGTAGACGTGCCGCGCTTCTGGGTTGGCAGCAAGGACGGCGACCGTCTGCGCCGACGATTGGCCGATGGGGAGGAATTGGCCGTACAGCTGCACTCGCGCATGGACTGGGTCGAGAGACCGGCGTGGAATATCTGGATTGATGTGCCCGCTGCCGCCGCCGATTCGGTCCTGTCGTCACAGCGAATCATCGTCGAAGCCTATTACGATGGAATTTCGATCGCACCCTCCCTGGCGCCATCCGCGGAGGTAGCCTCCAGTGCGGCGGCGCTACTGGAATTGGCCCACCATCTGCGCCAGCATCCCCCGGAGCGTAACATCACACTGCTCTTCGCCGGGGCTCATTTCCAGGCACTGAGTGGCGTCGTCGACTTTCTCGATCGGCATGCCCGTGCCTCGGACTTTTATGCCAAACGTATGGAAGAGCCGCTGCATCCCAATCTCTTCATCAGCCTCGATCTGTCGACAAAGACGGACCAGGTCGGCATCTGGAACAACACCTTCAGCTTCGACCTGAAGCGTTTCTTCGTCCCCTTCGGTCGACGCTTTACCGCATACGCCCAACAGGTCGCCACCGACCAGGGACGTGATCCGGAGCAGGCCATGGTCAACGGCATCAGTCCGATTCGAGGCATGGATTGGTCGACCTTCGTCCCCGACGGGGTCAGCGTTGACTCCGAGATGGCGATGGCGGCGGGGCAAGTGGCTCTCGCCTTTGTCACCATCCATGATGCACGCTTTCCGGTCAATACACCACTCGACACGCCGGCGCGCGTCGATATGGACAATCTGCACCGGCAGTCGAGCTTCCTCAACGGCATCCTGAGTCGATCCTTTGCGGACACGGCGCTATTCCAGGGACTGGAGGATTTTTCTCCGGTGCTCAAGGATGAATTGCGGACCCACAAAGTCAGGCTACGTGCCTTTCCACGTCGGAGTCAGACCCCCGATCGCCAGATCGATGACGCCTTAGTGATTATCGGCGCCGGCAGCCACAAGGGTGTGCACCTGGCGAAATACCACCTCACCGATGACAAGGGGGAGGCACTGGTCCCTGGATTGACGGTCGGCGGGGAGGGACTGACAGCGTACGCCATGGAACGGGAGACGGGGGAGATTACCTACGCTCCGGATCTGAGTGTGAGAGCGCAGAAGTTCCATGGCTCCCCGACGCCATCCGGACGTCTGAACTGGAGCATACGGTGGAACCAGGAGACCCGGACCCTCGTAATGTTTCCGGCGGTGGGGCGCACGCTTTATGGCCTGACAAACCCCAATCTTCTTGTGGGACTGAGAAAACTCACGCTGATCGATCCCGGTGGCATCGCGCCACGCCAGTTTGGTTACAGCTTCGGCGGCAGCATGAGCAGCAATCTCTGCGTCGTTTTCTCTTCTCGCGAGGGCGGCCGACAGGGCGGGGCCCTGAAGATGCTCTTCGGCTCGTTGCTGTTGATCAACAGTCCTGGCGGAGAGAATGAGGACGAGGCCAAGGGCAGCGGCTACGATCTGTTGAACGACGACGTGATGCCAGCCGACATCCACGCCCTGCGAGACATGTGGAGATTGAACGACGCACGCCTGGCGACGATGCGTCGTCATGCCATCGAAAACCAACGTCTCAGCCGCCTGCACGAAGCTGGCCGAGATCACCTGCAGGCGGCGCAGACCGCCTACGACTCGCTGCACTGGGAAGAATACATCGCTGAAGTACGGGCCGGTCTCGGCGTCACCATGCTGGCCTATCCGGAAGTCGTGGGCACCCTGAACGACGTGATCCGTGGCATCGTCTTCTTCCTCGCCCTGGTGATTCCAACGGCATTCTTCGGTGAACGGCTGTTGTTCGCATCCTCGGATGTGCGCTGGCAGATCGCCGGCTTCATGGGCTTGCTGTTGCTGATCTGGGCGTTGATCTCTCAGGTGCATCCCGCCTTCGATATCGCCCATCCCCTCATCATCCTGCTCGCCTTCGCGATCATGGCCATGGCCGTCTTCGTTCTGGTGATGGTGACGACTCGCTTCAACCGGTTTCTGCGCGAATACCAGGCGGAGCAGGCCAAGATTCACCAGACCGACATCAGTCGCGTCAGCGCCGCCTACACTGCGTTCATCCTCGGCATCTCGAATATGCGCAGACGACGGTTGCGTACGGCTCTGACGCTGCTGACGTTGACATTGTTGACCTTCACGGTTCTGTCCTTCACCTCCTTTCGCCCGGATGTGCGTTTCCTCGTGTTCTCCCTCGATCACGAGGGCCCCTATGAAGGGGTCCTCATTCGTGACCGAGGCTGGGGGGAGTTGTCACCGTCAACGCTGGAATACGCCAGGTCACACTTCGGCGATGAGGGCGTCGTGGCACCGCGCAATTGGTATATCGCCTACGACGATGAGGAGAAGAAGTTTACCGATGTTCGGCACGACAGCATCAGTGTCCGCGCCACCGGTCTGTTGGGGTTGACCGTGGGGGAGAAGGATGTCACCGGTGCCGCCAACAGCTTGTTGTGGGGCCGGTGGTTTGTCGACGACGACGAGGTGGCGTGTCTGCTCTCAGGTGAGATGGCCGCCACCCTCGGTATCCGCCCTGATGACGTCGGTTCGGCGACCGTGCAGATTTTTGGTAAACGATTCACCGTAGCGGGTGTGTTCGATGCGGAGAGATTCAGTGACGTTCATGATCTTGATGACGAGCCACTGACACCGGCTGATTTTCAGATGTCGAGCAACGCCGCCCTTGGACCCGTCGCCTCGGCGCAGATGGTCGTTGTGGAGGAGGCGCAGGCCTACGAGGTACGCCCCTTCGTACATCTGTCGGCAGAGAATGTCCTCATCCTGCCCTATGGGACGTTGCAGGAGCTCTTCGGCGGACTGCGTTCCGTGGCGGTGCGCTTTGACGAAGACGCCGACGCCGAGGCGCTCATCGAAGACTTTCTCCTACGCATTTCCGGCACCTTGTTTGCAGGCCTTCGAGACCCGGGGAACGGCGAGATCGTCGTCTCCTCCTTTACTTCACTCGGTGTGACCTCTGTGGAGGGTCTGGCGGCACTGATCGTGCCGATGCTGATCGCGTCTCTCATCGTTCTCAATGCCATGATGGGCGCCGTGTACGAACGTTTCCGCGAGATCGGGATCTATTCATCGGTTGGCCTGGCGCC
>DPVW01000303.1 GCA_003529325.1 Candidatus Latescibacterota bacterium
TTGTCGGAGACCTCCCGATCGGCAACTGCTTTGAGCGTGAGCAGGATTCCGGGCGTGCAAAACCCGCACTGCACGGCGGCATGTCGGGTGAAGACCTCTTCGGCTGTCCGGAAGAACTCTGTGCCTCGGAGTCCCTCAATCGTCACGACATTTGAACCATCGACTTCGCTGGCCAGCAGCATGCACGAACTGACCGGATTCCCGTCCACAAGGACTGTGCATACTCCACACACTTCAACTTCACATGATCGCTTCGTACCGGTAAGGCCGAGTTCGTCACGGAGCAAATCGACGAGCAGGTCATTGGCACTGATTTCAACTGCAATCGCCGTGCCGTTGATGGTGGACCTAAGCTCCACCGTCATATCTTCCGCTTGTTCATTTGACCTGGTCGAACTGACGTGCCCACCAGGCCCAGTATTCATCCAGAAACGAGTCCTTATATTTCCTCGGGTAGATGTCGCGAACCTGATCATCAGAGAGCGGCGAAAGGACACCCAGACTGTTGGCAACTGTCTGGATTTGGAGCGCTCGCTCCAGGGTCACTGCTGCAAGCACGGCGTAGCGGATGTCTTCGCCCACCAGTACGACACCGTGGTTCTTCAAGAGGGTGGCCCGACAGGTGCCGAGCGACCTTGCAACTGCCTTGCCCTGTTTCTCTGTTGTCACCATGTCGGCTGAGTCCTTATACATGCCGATTCCATCCTTGAAGAGCACCGAGTCGTGGGTCAGGAACTCGACCTTGGCCTCGGTGGCGCTGAGGGCGGTTGCATAAAGGGGGTGGCCGTGGATGACTGCCCCGACATCAGGCCGTTCCCTGTAGATCTCAGTGTGGATGATCGCCTCGAGATGCATCCTGGGTTGGTCCAGGCAGTCCACTTCATCGAGTCGGACCTCGATGACATCCTCAACCGTCACCTCACTGCCAGAAATGCCCTTGCGCTTGATGGACATGCAGATGTCGTTGCTGTGGCGAACGCTTACGTGGCCGAGCGTGAGGTCGTCGCCGAGCGATCCCATCACATGCGATGCAAGAACAACCTGTTCCGCAGCTTCCTCTGAGGTAACTGCACGTTTACCGGAAACGGCACGGACGCTACCCATTGTCGTCTATCAGGCGAGAGGGCTTGTGGTCGGTTGGAGGATAGTCGGAACTGGTAAACGCGAAGACCATTATGAGGTCGTCGTCGCCGGTATTTGCAACCGTATGCCACACCTCGGCGGCAATGAACGCCGCTGATCCTTCGGTGATGGCTACCACACCATCCTCGAGGCGCAACTCGCCACTTCCCGAGACCACGTAGGCCAGTTCCTCAACCTCATGGGACAGGTCGTCAGTTGCCATTCCAGGTGTGAATACCGAGTACCCGAGGCATGACTGGTTGTCTCCTACCGTCGCCGATGAGATCAGGACGCGACTCCAACTGTCCAGAGGAAGCGGTACCGGGTCGACGTCGCCAAGCCCTACAACGGTTACACCTCTTACAGTTGCCATTCGCCATCTTTCAGGATGAATTCGCCGGACTCAATGATCTCCAGCGTGGCGCCGTGCACTACGCCATCGAGGTGCAGTTTGCTGACGTTCTGACCACCCGGGTAGCAGTTCTCGTTATCTCCCAGTGCGAAGTGAACCGTGCCCTTTCGACCCTTTTCAGACGGTGATCCGTAGGGAGCGAAGTCGCTGGTCCCGAACGCGAACTCGCCGACGATGTCGGCTCCTTCGACTCCAGCAACCGTGTCGCGGAGCTTTCGTGCCTCTTCTTTGCCCTCGATCGCCTGATAGCGACCGTGTTCGACGTGCCAGGTGATGGGGTTCTCCACATTCGTGGGGACACCGATTCCCAACATGTTGCCGTCGATCACGATCCGACCTTCAGTCTGATCTTCGACTGCAGCGTAGGCGACCTCGCCCCAGAGCGGCACGGGACCCATCATCGCGCCGCGCTCCTTGCGGGGTATCACCTCCAAGGCTGGTCGGTCAGCAATGCTCACGGTTACATCAGTTCCACCGGGGGCGGTAACCCGCACCCGCTGGGCGCCCTCAAGCTTGGCGATTGCGGTCCTTGCATTGCCAATCGTCAGTTCGATGTCGGAAACTGAGATCGGCCAGGTACCGAACCCCTCCTCTACTGAGCCGACCCTTGCATTGGCGAGGCATGAGAGCTTCACAGCACTCACGTGGGCGAAGCGATTGGCCCATTCCAGGTTGGTCATGATGATGATCTCGTCGGACGTGATCATGGCCTGGTGTAGATTTCGAGGTGGCACCATCGAGAAGAGCGTGTCCGCCAGAGCCCGACGCACCTGCGTGTCGTTGTTCATCACGATCGGCCAACCGCCACGCTCAGATACGACGGTGGCAACCATCTCGGCCTCTTGACTGCGCCGGTTATCGGTAATGATCGTCACTACATCGTCTTCTTCAACCGAAAAGCATGTATCGACGACAAGTTCTGCAGCAGCTCTCAGGTCGGCTTCAGACCTCTCGGCTCCCTGGTTATCTTCTGGCACAACAACCTCCTCTGGAGTGTCGGTTATCACCTGAACGCTGGCATTACTTCTTTCGCGAATCGTTCGACCTGGCCGAACTGATCCAGGTCTCCAAATCGACAGATGAAGTGGGTCACGCCTACCTCCTGGAACTTCTTGAACCAGGCGATTATGTAATCTGGTGTGCCTACCGGACCCCAGTTGGAGAGATTCATCTTCTGACTGAGTTCGGGGTAGTACTGCGAGATGTAATTACCAAAAGCGTCGGCGGCCTCTTCTCGTGAGTCGCCGATGTTCATTGTGACCTGATACGAGATGGCGTGCTTGCTGATGTCGATCTCGGCCTCTTCGGCAGCCCGCGAGAGGTATCCCAGTTGCTCTACCACTTCTTCTGGGTGCTCTGCTCGACAACAGGTCATCCATCCATCGCCCAGTTCGGCTATACGCCGACAGGACCTTTCAAGTCGACGGCGGGCGACATCGCTCTCCAACTCACCGGTCAGGCGGATATTTGAGACAACCCAGATCGGGGGTGGAGACTGGACCGGCATCAGCGGCCCCATTTCGGTTCCTGAGAAGAACTCAACATCCTCGTACTGGAAGTGTTCTCCGTCGAAATTGACCTTGCCATCAGTCCAGAGGGCCCTGAGCACCTGGAGCCCCTCTTCAAAGATGCTGGCTCGGTTCTTGTACTCGAGGCCGAGCGCTGCGAACTCCCTACGAACGCCCTGTTCGGGGTTGCCCATACAAGCGCCGAGAATCGCCCGACCATTTGAGATCTGGTCAAGCGTGGCCCACTCGAGTGCAAGGTAGAGGGGGTTTCGTGTAGACGTGACAAGGCAGGCGGTACCAAGCTTGACCTGCTCGGTTCTCTGCGATATGGCTGACAGCAAGCTGATGGCTTCATAGCGTGGTTTCGAAAAGAGGCTGTCGCCTACCCAGACG
>DPVW01000208.1:0-5857 GCA_003529325.1 Candidatus Latescibacterota bacterium
GCTCATCGTTGGCGCCGTGCTCGTCGTCGTCGTCATGTGTGGTCAGCTGCTGGGAGGTTGGATCGGCGATCGCGTCAACAAACGACTCATCATCTTCGACGCCATGTGGATGCATGCGGTGGCGATGATCATTTTCGCCTATACCGACAGTTACTACGGCGCCGTCCTGTTTGCCATCCTGCACGGTGCCGCCTGGGGGGTGCGCGGCACGCTCATCAATTCGATTCGCGCCGACTATTTCGGCAGCAGTTCGTTTGCGACGATCAGCGGTTTCAGTTCTCTGGTCATCATGATAGGTATGACGTCCGGGCCGCTGTTCTCCGGGATCGTCTACGACCTGACCGGTTCGTATCGCGGGGCCTTCGTGACCCTGGCGGCATTGGCCGCCGTCGCCTCCATCGCCGCGCTGCTGGCGCGACCCCCAATAGTTACCCCCACAACTGAGCTGGCGCCGGGTACATGAGGCTACCCACAAAGCGCAGTCCGGGCTCCCGGTCCCGAGCCAATAACAAGGGTCCGTCCAGGTCGACGAACTCGGCGTCCTGCGCAATGAGCAGTGCCGGCGCCATGGCCAGAGACGTACCCACCATACAGCCCACCATAATCTGCAGGTCCGCCTCGCGGGCGCTTCTGTGCAGACGCAGCGCTTCGGTAAGCCCCCCTGTCTTGTCCAATTTGATATTCACTGCATCGTAGCGCTGGCGCAGATGCTCGACATCGGCGGCCGTATGGCAAGACTCATCGGCGCAGAATGGCACGATATGATCGATGTCAGCCAGCAGCTCATCTTCTCCTGCCGGCAGCGGCTGCTCGATGAGGGCCACGTCCAACTCGGCAAGGCGTAGTGTCAGTGTCTGCACGGTCGCTGGGGTGCCGCCCTCGTTGGCATCGACGATCAAGCGGGCCCCCGGCGCCCCGGCGCGAACCGCGGCGACGCGGGCGACGTCGTCGTCGTCCCCCGCGAGTTTGAGCTTCAGCAGTGGTCGCGTGGCCTGCCGTCGCGCCGCTTCCCCCATGGCCACGGGCCCGTCGAGGCTGAGGGTGAAGGCGGTGGTAACCGGTGCTGGTAACGAGCATCCGGCCAGCTCGTGTACGGTCGTGCCATCCCGCTTTGCCTGCAGATCCCAAAGAGCACAGTCGACGGCGTTGCGCGCGGCACCAGCAGGTAGAATCTCAGCGAGTTCGGCACGTGTCACACCCTCTCGCAGATGCGCTGTGACACCATCCAGTTGCTGGCGCACGGTGACCATCGTTTCACCGTAGCGCGAATACGGAACGCACTCACCACGTCCCAGAGAGTCTCCGTCACGCAACTCGACGACGAGGACATGGGCTGCCAGTTTGGTACCGCGGGAGATGGTAAACCCCCCCGCGATGGGGAAGGACTGATCGTGGATGCTGACTTCAAGCACCGGGTCCAGGTTGGGACTAGCCCAGGGCGTCGACGAGCCGGCCGGCGCCATTGCGGTAGGCATCGACTGCGACAAGACCGGTGTCGTCCTCGATCTCTTGGAGGACACGCCCGGCCTCAGATTCGACGAGCGCGGCGGTGTTGACACTGATACCGATGACACGGCAGGACGGGTTGGTGAGCCGACCACACTGTTGGTTGAGAGCGATGCACTCGGTCAGCGATGGCAGTGTGGCATCGGGCAGGCCACGCATGTGCGTCCGTGTCGGCTCGTGACACATGACGAGGGCATCCGCCTGGGCCCCATGTAAGAGCCCAAGAGAGACACCGGCGTAGGAGGCGTGGAACAGCGATCCCTGACCCTCGATGAGATCCCAATGGTCGGCGTCAGCCGTCGGTGTCAACCGCTCTGCAGCGCCGGCGATGAAGTCGGCGATGACGGCGTCAACGGAGATACCCCCGCCGGCGATGAGGATGCCGGTCTGACCTGTTGCACGGAAATCGGCGAGCATGGAACGCGCCTTCATCTCGCGTTCGATGGCGAGGGCGGTGAACATCTTGCCACAGGAGCAGTCGGTGCCGACAGTGAGCAGGCGTTTGCCGCCGCGGCGCTCACCATTGCCGACTGCGAGGTCGAGATCGGGGTAACGCACGTCAAAGAGCTCGCGTCCAAGCTCCTCCGCCCGCTGCGCCAGCTCTGGGATCTGACGCAATCGGGTGTGCAAACCACTGGCGATGTCGTAGCCCCTGTCGAGAGCCTCCAGCAGTGTCGACATCCACTGCGGCGAGATGATACCCCCGCGGTTGGCGACGCCGAGCACGAGGGTGCGAGCACCGGCGCCGTAGGCGGTGGCCAGATCGAGATCGGCGAGTCCCACGTCGGCACAACATCCTGCCAGGCGCAGTTGTCCGACGCACCACTCGGAGCGCCATCGGGCCACACCGTCAGCGGTTTTGGCCGCCAGCTGATCGGCGGCCTCTCCTAGAAATAGCAGGTAGGGGTGTTTGATCTGCATTAGCGGCAGCAACAGTACCGGTGGCCATCAGAAGCGTCAAGACAATGGGCATTACGGACCATGGTATATTGGAGTATCTACAGGTGCGACTCGATCCGGGAGTGACAACGAAAAACATCATGGCGGAGATCAAGGTCATCTGTCCCGAATGTGGCAAACGGGTGTCGCTACGTGGGCTCAATGGGCATCTGCGTTTTGAACATGATTACGACCTCGACGGGGCCCGCCGCATGGCTGCAGGCATTCAGGTCGATGGCGCGCTGAATCGGATGGAGCAGGACGTGATGGAGCAGGTACGCCGGCTCTACACGCTGAAGGCCGATGCCGACCAACTGCGTCAGTCCCGCGAGGAGGGCGTCATCGGCGAGGTATTGTACGAACGCATGATCACGCAAAAAGGTCAGGAGATGACGGCGGTGACTCGTTACCTGCAGCGCCTGGAAGAGACGTGGTCGGAGCGGGTCGGAAAGATCACCGGCGTCAGACCAGTTGCGGCGGACAAAGATCTGGGAATGCTCACTATGCATGAAGAGAAAGAGGAAGGCTGAAAAAAGCTCAAGCATTCTGCCAGTCTCCCGATACAGGAAACAGACCGCCTCTGCACAATGGGCGTAAGTCGTTAAGTTTCAGCAGGTTGTGCGCTTTTACATGGCACCGCGTCTTACCAAGTACCTTTAACGTGTGCCGGTCCATCTCCAAGGGTTCACGGAAATCGACACAGCCGCTTCGACGGCGGTGGCAGGCAACGCCGACACGGGCATGGTCCAGATTTCGTTGTCCGGGGCTGATGAAGGCACGTATACATTCAGCGACGATGGCAGTGGCCAGACCTCGGATCAGATTGGTCTCGATCTCGACAGGGTGTCGTTGTCCAGCCAAGCCAGCGCGCGCAGCGCCATCGCCAAGATCGATCTGGCCATCAATGCGGTGTCGGCGGAGCGCGGCAAGGTGGGTGCTCTCATCAACCGGATGACGCACTCCATCGCGTTTTCACAGAATAAAATCGAGAACATGATGGCCTCCGAATCGACGATCCGCGACACGGATATAGCTCAATCCGCCAGTGACCTGGCGCGCCACGAGATTCTCACCATCACATCGACGGTCATGTTGAGTCACGCCTCCAACCACTCCCGGCCGGCTCCTGACTCTGTTGTAGCCCGGGCAGCGCCTACGTGGGCGTGTGGGTGCGTTGCACGTCGAAGACTGTCGGCGACAGGTAGGTCCAGAGTCGACTTGCAGGCCTCGGCGGTGGACCCGACTATGATCATCTCGATTCCGGTGTAACTGGTTGTGTAGGAACGGCCAAGCCTATCCAGGATCGTGCTTGTTGTCATCGTGCTCCCTCCCTATCTTCGACCACTCCTATGTTCGAGTTGATATCAAGCGATGCCGCCAACGACCTGCTCATCAAGGTCTTCAACTTTCGCGAGCGCGAAGCTGGACAATCGACCACCCAGGAGGCAGCCACATTGCTGTCGTTGTTTCCAGGCGTCCGGGTGCGGGAAGGCTTTATTCTCGACTTCTCGCAGGAGAAAACGGCGACCGGTGTCAACCTGCCGATGTCTTGTGTTTTAGCAGCGCCCGATCTGCCGGTAAGGAGCAGTCGTGAACCGCAACGACACGAGTAGAAAACAGGCTTCGCCGGTGGAATTGGCGGCGCTGTTGGCCGAAAGTGTCTGTGTTCCCGGGGAGGGGGAGCAGGAGGCGGTCGGTGAATTGGCGGCGGCGTTACAGGTCAATGCGGATGTGTTGGCCGAAGAACTACTCTACCTGCGTGCCTTCGCCGTGGACTTTGCTGTTCTGATGAGTCTCGGCGACTCGCCGGCGAAGGACCAGATTCTGTCCCGCTACTACGAACACTGGGAACGGATCGACGCCGAAGCGGAGGGCACACTGGAAATTCTCGAACAGCGGCTGCTCGATTATGCCGCCATCGTCGGTGACGTCGAACGCGGCCACGGTGGTCTCGCCAGGCAACTCGGTATCGCCTTGGCGGCGCGTTGCGACGTGGAAGCCGGGCCGGCTGCGGGGGAGCTGATGGTATTTGGTGGGCGTCTGTTCGCGGTGCTATACGAAGAGGTGTCGGCGATGCTGACCGAAATCGACATTCTTCTGCTTGAAGACTAGCTCCGAGTCGCCATAGCCACCACATGCGTGCCGCTCTGCTTCACCTTGCGGTGATTGCCGAAGGTTTCGCGGAATACACGTTTAACATAATCCTTCAGTCCCGCCACCGTTACCACCCACAAGGCGCCACCGGGGTGCAGTCTTCGGTGGCTCTCCGTCATCCAGTATTGCAGCAATTCTCCCCCGACCTTGGCGGGGAGATTGGACACCACCAGATCAAAGCGTTCGTCCTCGGCGACGTGGCTGAAGCCATTGGAGAGATAGGCCCGGGCGTTGCTGCAGCCGTTGGCGACGGCATTCTGTTGGGCGTAGTCGACGGCGACGAAATCTTTGTCGACCATGTGTACCACACCAGAAGGGGCCATGTGCGCGAGGGTGACGCCGATGGGGCCCCAGCCGCAGCCAAGATCCAGACAGGCGGCGTCCTCAGGCACTTCGAGACGCTCCAGCAGCAGGCTGGTCCCGGCGTCGATACCCTTTGGATGAAACAGACCCCATGTCGTCGTAAACGCGAAGTTCTGGCCGCGCACAACGGCCTCGAACTGTAGCTCATGCGCCTCCGGCGCTATCTGTCCCGTCTCCATCACCATCCTATATTAGCCTCATGCGCATCAAAAGCCACCGACTCATCGGTGACGACATCAGCCAACTGACCTCCCCAAATCAGGGCGGACCCTTTGCAGCGGCCGCGCCGGACACGTTGATCCTGCACTTCACCAATGGTGACGATGCCGCCTGGGCGATCGACGCGCTGCGGGATCCGACCCCAGGGGGACGCGTGTCCGCCCACCTCGTCGTCCATCGCGATGGCGCCGTCACGCAACTGGTACCCTTCGACACCATCGCCTGGCACGCCGGGCATTCCGCCTGGGGGGGACGTACCGACTTCAACCAGTGCAGCATCGGTATTGAAATCGATAATGCAGGCCGCCTGCAACCAGAGGCAGATCACTTCGTCAGTTGGCGGGGGACGGGGTACGACGAAAGCGACGTTGTGCAGGCGACGCATCGCAACGAGAGGGCTCCTTCCTGGTGGCACCGGTATCCGCAGCCGCAACTGGATCGGGTCGAGTTGTTGTGCGCCCTGCTCGTCGACAGATACAAGATGCGTTGGATTCTCGGCCACGAGGAGATTGCCCCCGATCGCAAACACGACCCGGGACCGGCGTTCCCACTCGACGAGTTACGCCAACGAGTCCTTGGGCAGGAGCCGATGCTATTCTACGAGGACATGGACAAAACGCCGATCTGAGGACCGCGCCGTTGTTGCCACAACACGATCGCCTCCGCAAGCACCCGC
>DPVW01000208.1:6180-13350 GCA_003529325.1 Candidatus Latescibacterota bacterium
CCAAGTCAGACTTAGGATTGCCACTGTCAGATAATTTCTACGGGACATGTTCATCCTGGCGATGAAAGTAAGCCGGTGAGAATCGTCCACCGCTGAATAAGGTCGGCTCAAGGGTGTTGGCCAACCCCATAAATGTTGGCGCCAGAGACGAATAACTCGGGCGGCGAGACTGCACTATCTTGTCCGACAATGTCAGCAGCCATGTACGACGGTATCGTGTTGGGGTCAGGGCACAACAGCTTGGTGTTGCAGGCCTATCTCTGCCGTGCGGGCATGAAGGTAATATGCCTGGAGCGAAATGACGCCGTCGGTGGTGGGCTGCGTACCGAGCAGTGGCCGATCGGCTCCGGCTTTCGGCACAATACGCACTCCTTCTACCATCGGGCCCTGACCAGCCAGCCCTGGTATGCAGACCTCGAGTTGCAGCGACACGGCGCCAGCTACGTGGAACCCGAGCTCAATGTCGCCATGCTGCTACCCAATGGCGGCGTGCTGGAGTGGTGGACGGAGTTTGAACGCACCGTCGCCAGTTTCGCGCGGGTGAGTCAGCGTGACGCCGAGGCCCTGCGGCGTTGGCGACAGGCCTTCGTGCCGGTGGTACGCGACATCCTGGTGCCCGAGGCGCAGGCACCCCCGCTGCCGTCTGAACAACGCCGCCGCAAGCTACAAGAGACAGCCGCTGGTCGTCTGTTGTTGCAGACCAGCGCCTTGTCGCCACGTGAATTCGTGCTGCGGGAGTTCACCAATCCCGCCGTGCAGGCGGGTCTCCTGTTCTTCAACGGCTTACGTGAGGTCGATCTGCGGGCCCCCGGATTTGGCCATCACATCCCGGCATTGCTGGCCTCGGATGGCAAGGCGCAGATGTGCCTTGGTGGCTCCGCTCGTCTTGCCGACGCCCTTGTCGCCGCGATCGAAGAGGCGGGTGGACAAGTGCGTACCAGCGTCGATCTTGCCCGAATCGTCGTCGAACGGGGCGCCGATGGCCGGGAGCGAGCCGTGGGTGTGGAGACCACCGACGGGGAGCGGCTCGAGGCGCGACAGTTCGTCGTCTCGGGACTGAATCCGCAGCAGACCTTTCTCGAACTCATCGCCGCCGAGCACCTGCCGGTGGCCTGGCGCGCCGCCGCCGCCGCTTTCCGTTACAACCTGCTTGCACCTCTGTTTGGGTTGTATCTCAATCTCGACGAGCCGCCGAGGTACAGTGCCGCCGAAGCGTATCCCGAAATCGACAACGCCTTCATGGTGATCCTCGGGCTGGATTCGGTGCAGGACTTCGATGAAATGGTGCGCGCCCACGAACAAGGGCGAATTCCACCAACGGTGATGTGGGGGAGCTGTCCGACAAAGTTTGACCCCACACAGGCGCCAGGCGGGGCGCACACCGCCTTCATGTGGGAGAAGGTACCATACCGGCTGCATGGGTCAGCAGACAACTGGGACGGCGAAGCCGAGGCCCATGGCCGACGCATGCTGACGCAATGGCGGTCATACGCCCCCAATCTGGAGGGCGCCGTGCGCCAGTCCCTGCTGCGCCCGGCTCACGACATCCCGAAGTTGCTGCCCAACATGCGCGACGCCGACCTGCTGGTGGGCAGTCTCGGTGACGGACAGGTCGGCGCCGATCGACCCTTTCCGGGGGCCGGACACTACCGCGGCCACCTGCACGGACTCTACCTGTGCGGCTCCTGCTGCCATCCCTCGGGGAATATCACCGGTCTACCCGGGTATAACGCGGCGCAGGTCGTACTCGCTGATCTCGGGCTGAACCCGTTGACAATGCCGCAGTCCTCACCGTAGATCGATGTCTATGCCTGCAATCCGCTGTGATGCCCTGTCGAAGACGTATTGTGTTCCTGAGCGCGAGCCCGGCCTGTGGAATGCCGCCAAGAGTCTCATACACCGGCGCACTCGGGACGTCGAGGCGGTGCAGTCTGTGTCCTTTGAAGTGGCGCCCGGCGAAGTCGTCGGTTTTCTCGGACCCAATGGCGCCGGCAAGACGACGACACTGAAGATGCTCTCCGGTTTGCTCAACCCTTCCAGCGGCCAGGTGCGAGTCCTCGACCACGAGCCATTCCGCCGCGAGCGTGGTTTTCTGCAACAGATCACGCTTGTCATGGGCAATCGCAACCAGATGGTATGGGACCTGCCGGTGGCCGATTCCTTCGCCCGCAATCGTGCCATCTATCGACTTCAGCGCACGGATTTTAACGAGACAGTCGCAGAGTTGACGGAGTTGCTCGACCTCGGCGAGTTGATGGCCAAACCGGTGCGCAACCTGTCGCTCGGTGAGCGCATGAAGTGTGAAGTCGCAGTCGCTTTGTTGCACCGGCCGCAGATCCTGTTTCTCGATGAACCAACCCTCGGTCTCGATGTCACCATGCAACGGCGCATTCGCACATTCATCGCCGATTACAACCAGCGTGTGGGCGCCACGGTTCTGCTCACCAGCCACTACATGGCGGACGTCGAAGCATTATGTAAACGCGTCATCGTCATCCATCAGGGGCAACTGCTATTCGATGGCGCCCTCGTTGATCTGGTGCAACGGTTTGCACCGCACAAGACGATCGTCGTCGATCTCGAACGGGAAGGTCTCGACCTGAGCGGTTATGCCGACTCGGTCAGCGTCGACGGCAGCCGCGTGACCTTGCTGGTGCCCAAGTCGGCAGCGGCGCAGACGACGGGCCGTCTGCTGGCGGAATTGCCCGTCGTCGATCTGACGGTAGAGGAACCACCCATCGAAGAGGTCATCGAGCAGGTCTTCAGCCAGCAACACACATCGACGTGAGCCGCGGCTTCGGCGATATCTACCTGACACTCTTCGGTTTGGAGTTGTCGGTGATGTTCCAATACCGCGCCGCCGTCGTCATCTGGCTTCTCGGCCTCGTGCTGCAACCCGTCGTCTATATGGTTGTCTGGTTGCGGGTTGCCGAAGCGAAGGGCGGCAAGGTCGGTGACTTCGACGCCGGTTCGATCGTCGCCTACTTCCTGGTCATGATGCTCGTCAATCACGCCACCTTCACCTGGCATATGTTCGAGATGGGTTGGCGTGTGCGCTCAGGATTTTACAACGCGATCCTCGTCCAACCGCTGCATCCATGGCATCGAGACGTATTGGCGAATGTCGCCTACAAGGTGCTCGCCCTCGGTGTGATCCTGCCTGTTGCGGCACTGCTGGCCTGGTACTTCGAGCCCACCCTGCAACCACCGTTGTGGGCGGTTGCCGCCTTTGTACCCGCCGTCATACTCGCCTTTTTCACCCGCTTCCTTTTCGAGTGGGCTTTGGGCTTGCTCGCCTTCTGGATCACGGACACGTCGGGGTTGAACAATCTCTATATGGCCTTCATTCTCATCTTTTCCGGTCGTCTGGCGCCGCTGGATCTGTTGCCACCGATATTGCAGACCATCGCCGCCTGGTCCCCCTTTGAGTGGATGGTCGCCTTCCCCGTGGAACTTCTGCTGGGTCGACTGACGCCGGAGCAGACCATGCACGGTCTCGCCATGCAGGTTCTGTGGATCGCCATCGGTTTTGCCGTCATGCAGTTGACGTGGGTCCGGGCGTCGTCGCGATATTCGGCGGTGGGCGCATGAATGCCCTGCGTCTACTGCTGTTGTTCTTTCGTCTCGGCGCGATGAACGAGGTCCAGTATCGGGCCAACTTCTGGATTCAACTGGTGCGCACGGCGATGAATCTGGGTTTCGCCCTGTTTGCTGTCTTCATTGTCTACGAGCAGACCACCCATCTCAATGGCTGGACGATGCCGGAGTTGGTGGTACTCATGGGTGTGTGGACGTTGATGGGTGGGCTCGTCGGGGTGGTCGTGCAGCCGAGTATGGAGAAGCTGATCGAGGATGTGAGGGAGGGCACTCTCGACTTCTGTCTCACCAAGCCGGAAGACGCACAGATCCTGGTGAGTCTGAGTCAGGTCAAGGTATGGCGGTTGCTAGACGTGCTCGTCGGACCCATCGTCATCGCCCTCGCCCTCGCCCACATGGGCAAGGCGACGGGGTGGCAGGAGTCGATCGCCTTCGCCGTCACCCTGTTGTCGGGGTCGATAATCCTCTACAGCTTCTGGCTGATGCTGTCGACCGTGTCGTTCTGGTTCATCCGCATCGACAATATCCTGATGATATTCCACAGCATGTACGATGCGGCGCGTTGGCCGATCTCGATCTACCCCGGGTGGATGCAGGCGATGCTGACCTTCCTCGTGCCGGTGGCATTTGCCGTCACCGTGCCTGCCGGTGCCTTGGTGGGTCGTCTACCACTGCACTGGCTGGTGGGCACGATCGTTCTCGCCGCGCTCCTGCTGGCCCTCTCACGCTGGTTCTGGAAGGTCGGCCTTCGTCATTACTCCGGTGCTTCTGCCTGACACGTCAAGCGGCGTGTCGCTGTTTTCAGAACAAGGCCGGCAGGATGCGGCCGCAAAGGATGAGACCGCCAGTGAACAGCAACCAGGGCATAATGGCGGGAAAGCGGGAAGGGGTCCTGCGAGATTGACTCAACATGGTTCCATCTCTCATGTCGTGCACCTGCAAGGCTGACACGACTGCGTTCTGGCCCCGGGAGAGGGGCCGCGTGGTGAACGAGGGAGACGGACGTTGCACAATACATGGGGGAGGGTGGTACCCCGAATCACAACATCCAGGGTACCGGGCGGTGCCACGTCCAGCCTCTGATGATATCCACACGATGAGCCCGCACAAGTCCAACAACCGATCTGATCCCTGCAAAATGGGTACCGTGGCCTTGCCATCCGTGCCACAAGAGCCTGTATAGCCTTACGTTACAGCAGCAACGCCCGTGTGGTCGGGAACGACAAAAAAGCGAAAAATATTCCGCCGTAAGGCAGGTCATTCCAGGGGTGGCCTGTTCACATGTGGAGGAACTATGGACAAGGTGGTGGTGCTCGCCGCAGGGCTGGGCAAGCGGATGCGTGTCGGTGAGGCTGCAGGTCTCACGGCGGCGCAGGCGCAGATGGCGGATCGAGGGGTCAAGGCGCTGGTGCCGATCGATCGCCCTTTTCTCGATTATGTGTTGACCACGGTGGCTGACGCCGGTTTTCGTCGTGTCTGTCTCGTCATCGGCCCGGATCACGAAGAACTTCGCCGTTACTACGGAGAGCTCGAGACGGAGCGCTTGCAGTTTGAGTTCGCCGTGCAGGAAGAGCCCCTTGGCACCGCCGATGCTCTGGCTGCGGCGCGCGAGTTCGCTTACGGTGAGCCCTTCATGACGATCAACTCCGACAATCACTATCCCCTTGTCGCGTTGCAGGCTTTGTGTGAGTTGTCCGGTCCAGGCCTGCCCGGTTTCGATCGTGCCGCGCTCGTGGCGCAGAGCAACATCCCGGCAGAGCGCATCGAAAGATTCGCCGTCGTCCAGGTCGATGCCGATGGCTGTCTGCAGCGGGTGGTTGAAAAACCGTCAGCGGAAGTGATCGAAAGTCTTGGCGACAATGTCGGCGTGAGCATGAACTGCTGGCGTTTCGACGAGCGCATCTTTGCTGCTTGTGGCGCCATCGAACCCTCTGAGCGGGGCGAGCTGGAAATCCCCACGGCGGTGCAATACGCTATCGAACATCTCGACGCCCGCTTCGAAGTGGTACCGATCGAGGCGCCCGTTCTCGATCTTTCGAGTCGCGATGACATCGAGAGTATCGTCGAGCGGTTGCGAGGCCTGCCGGTTCACCTATGACCGAGCTGCAACAGTTCGCCAACACAGACACAGTCAAAAGGGCGCTGCGTGCGGGCGGGCTGCGCGATGGTATCGACGCAAAGGCGGACCTTATCACCCGTGCGGCAAGTCAACTTGCTGCCGAGGGCACCGTGGGTGAAGGACGTGCCTACTTCGTGCCCGGTCGGATCGAGGTCCTCGGCAAGCATACCGACTACTGCGGCGGCCGTAGCCTGGTAGCCACCGTGGAGCGTGGGATCTGCATGGTGGCGGCACCCCGCACCGATGGGCGCGTGCGTATCCGGTCCCTCGATCTGGAGGACAAAGTCGACTTTGGCTGGGATCCGGAGCTGCAGGTGCCGTCACAGGGTTGGTCCAATTATCCGATGACGGTAGCCAGGCGCCTGGCCCGCAATTTTCCGCAGGCCTGCCGACGGGGTGCGGACATCGCCTTCGGTGGCGATCTGCCACAGGCGTCGGGTATGAGCAGTTCCAGTGCCCTCGTGATCGCTTCCTATCGCGCCTTGGCAGATATCGAAGAAGTCGAGCAGACGCCTGAATTCACCGCTGAGATCGGTGACCCGCTGGCCCTGGCCGAGTATCTCGGCACGCATGAGAATGGCCAGTCCTACGGCGGCCTCGCAGGGGATCGAGGTGTCGGCACTTTTGGCGGCAGCGAGGATCACACCGCCATTCTCTGTTCCCAGCCTGACACCCTTGGCCAGTTCCGCTACTGTCCGACGAAGTTCGAAGCCAACGCCGCCATGCCACAGGGCTGGCTCTTCGCTCTCGGCGTCAGCGGTGTCGTCGCCGAAAAGACCGGCGCAGCGCAGGTGCTTTACAACCGTGCCTCCTTACGGGCCCGCACGCTCGTTGACGCCTGGAATGCGGCCGGCGAAGGGGATCAGGTCTATCTGGCGCCGATCCTCGCATCCGCAGGGGATGCCCCCCAGCGGCTGCGGCAGGCGATCACCGATGGCCACGGAGAGTTTACAGCCGACGAACTTGAGTTACGACTCAGTCATTTCGAGACGGAGGATGCCCTCATCGAACCAGCGACCACGGCACTTGCCGCCGCCGACCTCGATACCTTCAGCACGTGGGTGGCTCGCTCGCAGCAGTGGACGGAGAAGGTCCTCGGCAATCAGGTACCGGAGACAGTCATGCTGGCGGACACGGCCCGCGACTTTGGCGCTGCCGCCGCCTCCGCTTTCGGCGCCGGCTTTGGCGGCTGTGTCTGGGCCCTCGTATGCGCGGGGGAGGCGGCTGACTTTTTGCAGAGATGGTCCAATGGGTATCACGCCAGATTCCCCAACCATGTCAGCAAGAGCCGTTTTTTCACCAGCCCTGCAGGACCAGCGGCCTTTATTTTGAATCTATCCACCGAATCGGCAGGGGTCTGATCGACGTGCTGCGTGACTATGTGGGACGCCTCTTCGGCTTTGACGCCGAGATCCTTGGTCTTCGCGAGAAGGTCCGCGAATTGAGTTGGGACG
>DPVW01000208.1:13696-21609 GCA_003529325.1 Candidatus Latescibacterota bacterium
ACACCGAAGTGGATCGCCGCGTGCAGTCAACATTTTCGGTGCTATTTCGCCACAGCGACATCGTCGCCAGGTGGTACTCCGGCGACGAGATCGTCATTCTTTTTGACTCGGAACGGGATGGGGCAGAGCGCAAGATGGAGGAACTCGCCGTGGCGGGGAGGGCTGAGGGTCTGACATTCAAGTTTGCCATCGGCGACGAGTGGGCGTGGTCCTGGTTTGCGCGGATCTTCGACTGGATCGAGACGTATTGCTCTCTCAAACCACATGGGTACCCGTTATATCAGAGCGCAGGGGATCGTACGATGACCTATCAACCGCACGTGACACGCAAGGAACACTACCATCATCCGCGTTGTGTCATGCGCTGTCTGCTCGGTCTGGAACGAATGGTCGAGCGTGGTGGCGCTGTGTCAGGGGTCTGGGCATGAACCGGATCGAAGTTCGGGGCCACTGCGTTGTGTCTGCTGCTGGTCGGTTGTGGCGACGATGACGACACCAGGTTCGGTGACGCCGACGACGTACGTGCATATCGTACCGCCATCAACCCTCTGATCGACGAGGTTGCCGAGGTCGTCGACGACGAGGGTGTCTCCATCGACTCGCGGCTCAATGCTGTGTTCGTCGAGTTGCTGCCACGCCTGCTGGCGTTGAAGGAAAATCCGACGACCTGGTCCCCGCCATCAATGCTCAATTGTGTGAGGTCGATGTCGTACTCGGCGATCGCGATGACTGCCGCCTGCTGGCATCACACACCGACATCCGGGCCAAGACCGCCTGTCCTGTTAGCTGAAGAGCAGCTAACATTGGTTACTACGCTGTGGCCACATTCACGGCTTGTCCGTCGCGCGCCGAGCGATACGCGGCATCGAGGATCTCAACGATGTGCAACGCCGTCTCCCCGTCGATCTGCAGCGGCCCATGACCACGCACGGCCTGGACAAAGTCCTGCACCGGCGTCGGTGCCGGCGGCAAATCTGCTTCACCAATCGTCTCCTGCACACCCTTGGCATCGAGGCTGATCGAGAAGGGAACACCATGGATCTCGGCCGTACCGGTGGCGCCAAAATACAGGCTGTGATGGCGCTTGGCTCGGACCTCCGAGTCCGCCGTATTCGACAGCGTCGCCGTAGCGCCGTTGTCGAGGCGCATGGACAATACGGCGCGCACATCGGCGTTGGCGTCATCCATCAGACAGGTCACCTCAGTCACCCGTCGTGCCGTGCACCACACCAGCTCGGTCAGCAGATGGGAGCCACCGTCGGTGAGAAAGCCGCCGCCATTGGCGTCGCTGTCGCCGCGAAACAGTGTCGGCGGCACAACCCCGGGCAGGTCCTCGGGCAACGGTTCACGGCCGAGCACCCCCATGGCATTGCCGACCCACGAGATCGACACCGCTTCCAGCGCACCGATGCCGTCGCCGGCGATGATCTGCTGTAGCCGCTGGCAGTGGTTCCAATACGGCGGATTCTGTGCCACAAGCAGCACGAGATCGCGAGCCGTCGCCAGCGTCACGAGTTCGCGTCCGTGCCCGGGATCGATGGTAAGGGGTTTTTCCAGCAACACGGGCAAACCGCCTTCCAGGGCCGCCTTGGTGTGTTCGTAGTGCAAGTCATGGGGGGAACAGATGAGGACCCCATCCACAATGCCACTGGCAAGCAATTCGCGGTAATCGGTGAACAGAGCGTTGACACCAAAGGCCTGGCCCATGCGTTCCAGCTCGGGTCGACTGCGGCGACACAAGGCGGTCAGAGTCGTATCGGCATGGTCGATGATGTCGGGACAATGACGTCGCGAGGCAAACCAGCCGGCGCCGATAACGCCGAGTCGCAACGGATCAGTGGCCATGGCGAACGACGCTGACGAGGCGGAAGATCCCATCGAGATGCCCATCGATGGCACCCTCGATCTGCACACCTTTCACCCACGCGACGTCAAGCAGTTGGTGCCCGACTATCTGGAAGAGTGTCGTGCCCGTGGCATCCTGCAGGTGCGGGTTGTGCATGGCAAGGGCACGGGGGTGTTACGCAAAACCGTGCACGCCGTGCTGGATCGTCTCGCCTATGTCGCTTCATACTCCCCCGGTGGCATGGGAGGTGGTGGCTGGGGTGCGACCTTGGTGGTACTGCACCCGCGGCAGCCACCTACCTAAAGGCAGCTAACAAGATCGCCGAAGTGAAAAAGCCCTTCGGCGCGGTGGGCCCTGGTGTGGGTCTTGTGGCGCTGGCCGACAGCACCCGCAGGCGCAGAAACCCGTGGGCTCCCGCGGGTATGTCGAGTTCCAGACGCTGATGTCCCACCGGCTGCGGACCTACCGCTGACAATACACCTGGTGCGCCGCCGTCGAGACTGCCGATCCAATCGACCTGAGCCAGGGGCTCGCTGTTGTCGAACTCGAAGGCGGCCCTTGCGGCCCCCGATTTCCAAGTATCGCCCACACGTGCCACATCAGCGCCTGCCGCGATGGCAAAATCGATGAGCTCGAGCCAGTGACCCTGGGCGGCGCAGGTGCGACCGGCACGCAAGCCAGCGAAGATGGCCTCGGCGGAGTGTTCCCCTGGCCTCACACCCACAAGCGTGTGGTTGAAGATGCCCGGCCCATAATCGAACAGGCGGTCCTGTTTGTGAATGTGGAAATCGGAGTGGGCGAGCAGGCTGAAGGGCCCCGCACCGGCATAGGCGGCATCAGCAAGTCCACCGGGCATGCATCCCGGGTAGGTGGCAAGGTCCCAGCAGGCGCCGGCATCGTAGCCCTGGTGACCGTGCACGGTTTCCATGCCGATGACGATGTCGCCCGGGTCATGCTGGCGATACTCGGCAATCGTGTCCGCCGACCACTGTCCGGGTGCCGGATGGTTGAAGCACAGCACGGGGCGGTGTTCGGGTACGATCTGGGCCAGTTGCCTCATGCCGGCGGTGATGTCGGGATGAGCCCCATCGAGATGTCGGTCAAACCCCCGCGCCAGGGCGTAGGCGTGGTCGGCTTCGTCCGCGTGGGGGGAAAACACGACGCAGGCGTGACCACCACCGGGTGCGTTCCACTCGACGCCAGAAAGCACGAGGCCTGCTGTCCAACGCTGCCGCAGCTCTGCGACCATGTGATGTTGCTCGAAGAAGACTGGTTTCTGCCCGTGGTTGGTGAGGGCGAGGAAGTCGAGGCGTGGATCGATGCGGTCGACGTAGTCGCCGATCTGAGCGGCGTCCTCACAGTGCGTGTGCAGATCGCCGCGGAGCCAGGACCAGGGACCAGTGTCCGACGTCGAAGAGCTATTCGTCATGCAGTCGTATCACTTTGAAGTGGGTCGATCGACGGATACATTGCAGTGGTACGTTCAGAGATTGTACGAATCAATTCGCCTCACTGATAGAGAGAGTGCATGCGCCAGCTGCAACCACTGATCGATCCCATACTACCGGAGCTCGTCGAACTGCGTCACGAACTGCACCGTCACCCTGAATTGGCCTACGAAGAGATCGAGACGGCGGCACGTATCGTCGCCCAGTTGCAGGGCCTTCCGGACATGGAACTGCGCACCGGTGTCGCCGGCACTGGCGTGGTCGCCACACTCGGTCGTCAGCGCCGGGGTCCTTGTGTCGCGTTGCGCGCCGACATGGATGCACTACCGATTCAGGAGCAGGGCGAGCACGCACATCGTTCCACCATGCCAGGGAAGATGCACGCCTGCGGTCACGATGGCCACGTCACCTGTCTGGTGGGGGCGGCCCGCGTGTTGGCACAACTGGGTGACGAGTTGGCGGGACCGGTGAAGCTTCTTTTTCAGCCTGCCGAAGAAGGGGGTGCCGGTGGCAAGAAGATGTGTGATGAAGGCGTTCTCGACGACCCACCCGTACAAGCCATTTTTGGCCTGCATGGTTGGCCTGATCTGACGCAGGGCGAAATCGGCGTGCGAACGGGGGGCTCCCTCGCCAGCGCTGACCGGCTGCGAATCACGGTGAGCGGAGTTGGCGCTCACGCCGCCTACCCGCACCAGGGCGTCGACACCGTGCTCGTCGCCGCTCATATCATCGTCGCACTACAATCGATTGCGTCGCGTAACACCGATCCCCTCGACAGTGTCGTCGTCACCGTCAGCCAGATCAACGGTGGCACGGCGGACAATATCATTCCCACCGAGGTTGAACTTTCCGGCACGGTGCGGACGTTGAACTCCGCGATACGGCGGCTGACCTTCGAGCGCATCGAACGGGTCGCAACCGAAACGGCACGCGCTTTTGGTGGCTCCGCGATCGTGGCGATCGACGACGGTTATCCTGTCCTCGAAAACGACCCGGCTGCTACCGACTACGTGCGCCGCGTCGCTACGATCATCGATGGCACGGTGCCACTCGACATTCCACCTGTCATGGGGGCGGAGGATTTCGCCTTCTACGCGCAGCGAGTGCCGGCGTCGTTCTTCGCTCTGGGTATCCGCCCCCCAGGACGGGACAGCTATCCGGTGCTGCACCAGCCCGACTTTGACTTCCACGATGACAGCATCGCTCTCGGGGTCACCATGCATGTTGAACTGGTGCGGCGCTTCTGGCGCGACGGGCCGCACGCAGAATGACGCAGGCTGGTTACTACGATTATGCGCCCACGGTGAGTCTGGCGCGCCCCATTGCCTGCATCGGTCACCCGGGATGTGCGTATCGTGAAGTCGTCTACGACCTGGCGGCACTCACCGGTCTGACGTTGCACGACTTGGATCATCGCATCGAACACGAAGTCGGGCAAAATCTGTGGTCCTATGTACGGGAACATGGGGAGGATGAATTGCAGCGGCTGGAAAGGGTGCTGTTGCCAGGACTGCTCTCGCAGTCACCATCGGGAATCATCCTCCTCGGTGAGGGCGCCTTGCGTAACCAGGAGCAGTTGCAGCGTGTACTGGCGCAGGCGGCTGTCGTCTTCTTCCACCTGCCACCCACGGCGTGTTACTGGGCGCTGCGCCGCCGGCTCGTGGAACGGAATGGCGTGCTCATGCAGCCCTGGTTGCCAGACCGCCTGGAAGCGCCACAGGATCTGCAGCCCCTGCTCGAAAGTCTCCGCCCCGTGGCAGTTGTAGCGGACCACGTCATCGACATGGAGGGGCAGAGTGTGCACGACGTCGTGTTGGTGCTGCAGAGATTGTTACCCACTCTGGGTAGTGCTTCAGAGATTTCAACCACACCCCACTGACGGATCGATTGATGACGGAATCACCGACCGACGAGACCCCAGTAGCGCTACTCGACGCCATCGAGGAACGAGTCCTCGGCTCCCTGATCGAGAAAGGGGCGACGACACCGGAATATTACCCGATGTCGCTCAATGCCCTGACCAATGCCTGCAATCAGAAGACGAATCGCAATCCCGTCGTCGAGTTTGATGACAAGATGGTCGCCCGCGCTCTGGAGTCGATGCGGGACAAGGGTCTGGTACGGGTCATAACCGGTGCCGATCAGCGGGTTCCCAAACATCGCCACGTGTTCGACGAGGCCATGGGCTTGAGTGCGGCACAGACGGCGGTGCTGAGCGAGCTCATGGTGCGGGGTCCACAGACGGTGGGAGAACTGCGAGGACGCGCCAATCGCATGCACCCCTTCGACGAGTTGTCGCAGGTGGAGGCCGTGCTGCAGGAATTGGCGGCACGGGATCCAGCTGGGGTCGTCCAACTGCTACGGCAACCGGGTCGCAAGGAATCGCGTTATGCGCACCTGTTCGCCGGTCAACCTGCAGACGCTGGCGAACAAGACGCACACGAGGCACCTCCCGAAGCGGCAACGCTGGAGGTGCGCGCCGAAAACGAACGGATCGCCACGCTCGAGGCGTCCGTGGAAGAGCTACACGCCGAGGTGACATCTTTGCGTGAGGAACTGGCGACGTTCCGCCAACAGTTCGAGTAAACTCCCCGCACTCACGACAAAACGAAAAGCCTGTTGCAGTATGGCCGGTGAATATGTCCACCAGGTGGACACATCACTGGCCATCTTTTTATCATATCGTGTAAGGGACAGTTAATCAAACGGTTAGCGCAAGGTCTATCGACTCACACAGAACGAGGGTTGTAAACACCACCCTCGGGGAGCATGCCGTCCTGGATCGATCCATGATCGGCGTCCTCGCCGAGATAGGAGGGCCCGTCTCTATCAAGGATATCATTCCCGATTTTTGCAGAACGTGATCAACCGCCGCGGCTGATCCATCGATCCGAGGAAGATGCCCAGGAACAACTCGTCCAATACCGGCGAATACGGCATCACTTAGACCTTGCCGGTGATTGCAGGTGGACTTAAGGTAGCGCCGCCCCTTCCGAGACTTCAGAACACAAGATCGCCGGAGACCCCCATGATCGATCCCAAATACCTGCTCACCGACGAGCAGATGCGCGACTATATCACCCGCGGATACCTGGTGCTCAAGTCAGGTCTGCCCAAGAGTGTGCACGAGCAGATCTACCAGCGTACTTCCGAGGTGATGGAGAAGGAGGGCAATCCAGGCAACAACATTCTGCCGCGGGTGCCCGAGCTGAGGCAGGTCTTCGATGATCCCAACTTTCGTGGCCCCTTGACGAGTGTTCTCGGGCCGGGCCACATCATGCACTCCCATCGCCATTGTCACGTGAATCGTGGACCCGGCGAAGGGGGTGGTGTACACCGGGACAGTTACTGGGGTTTTCAGCGCGTACGCAATCACCGCACACGCTGGGCGATGTTGTTCTACTACCCGCAGGATTGTCCCGAGGAGATCGGTCCCACAGGGGTTGTTCCAGGGTCGCAGACCTTTGCCGAAAAGGAATCGTGGGAGCCTCTCGAGTCAATCCTGCCCTGCGTCGGTGAGGCGGGTACGGCGGTACTCGTGCACTTCGACATCTGGCACCGTGCGTGTCCGAACACGCTGGAAAAGACGCGCTTCATGATGAAGTTTCAATTCACCCGTATGTCGGAACCCACGGCGCCGACGTGGAACAACCGGTCAGCGGTCTGGCCGGGTGGCAACGGAGCAGGGGATCGCCACAAGCGCATGTGGACGAACTTGTGGAACTGGCATCGTGGCGAACCCTTTGCCGCCATCGAAAATCCCGCCGGCTCGGAGGCGGACGCGCTGGCGCAATTACAGGGCGAGGATCTCAAAGGTCGTATGGCTGCCGCCGAGGCTCTTGGTGGTACTGCGGCGAGTGACAAGGCGTTGGCGGCGTTGCGCAACGCGCTAAGGGACGAGGCGGAACCGGTACGTCTCAACGCTGCCTACGCGCTGGCAGCCAGCGGCGCGCCGGCGGTGGAAGCGCTGGTGGAATGTCTCGACGACGATCTGGAAGCAGCTCGCAAAGATGCCGCCTACGGTCTGTCTGCTCTTGGCCTCGACGCCGAATCCGCCCTCGTCACCGCCTGTGGTGATGGCGCCGAATCGCGCCGTGGTTATGCCGCCTTCGCCCTGGGCGAGATGGGTGCGCATGTCGGTTCCGAGGCGGCGGCTGTCGTGGCGGGTCTGGCGATGGATTCGTCAGAGTTTGTGCGTCGCAATGTCGCCGATGCGCTGGCGACGATGACGTCCCACGCGGATCACGCCGTGCCGGCGTTGACGACGCTGATAGGGGATGAGAGTGGCCAGGTTCGATTTGACGCCGCCTATGGCCTGGCCCATCACGGGGCGGCTGCGGCGCCGGCGACAGATGCCCTCGTAGGCGCCCTCGGCGATGAAAATCGCTACGTGCGCAATCACAGCATGGAGGCCCTCAAGATCATCGGTACACCAGAGGCGACCTCGGCGTTGTTCGATTTTCTCGAGACCTCTCGCTGGTGTCCGATCACGAACAAGGAAACCACCTTCTGAGACGCCGCGGCGAAACTTTGCATCTTTGTGCTTTTGAATACACTTTGATGTATGAAACGACGACACTGGCCCTTGAAGATGGGCTCCTGCGAAGTCTGAAAGAGAA
>DPVW01000149.1:0-6650 GCA_003529325.1 Candidatus Latescibacterota bacterium
AGACCGGCGGCATAAACCGAGAGTGATGCCACCATGGCGATCTGCACCACAGGCGGCACCGCATCGCTCACCCGCGTAGTTCTTTCACCAGGGTGAACATACCGCGATATCCCTCAGAGCAATTGCGGCACATGTCGACACTCTTTCGGTCGTGGAGAATCTTCTCCCGGAAGTCCATGTAGGCACGCCCTTTCCAGATCTCCCCGAAACTCGACTGCTGGCTGTCGTGGCCGTTGAAAGCATCCCCCATGCCAAAGTCGACATTCTTGTCGAAGCAACAGGGCGCCACATCGCCATTCCAGTTGACCATGGAGCTATACCAGAGAACCTTGCAGCCCTTGGCTGGTTGTCCCTTGACCTGCAGTTCCCCGCCCTCCCCTTGCTCATAACGACGGAATAACTCCTCATCAGGCAGAAAACTCGCCGCTTCGTCATCGGAGTAGACCTGTGCCGTCTTGATCAGAAACTGGTCGGCTTCGAGTTGCACGGCGAGACGTTCCGCCTCGGCGATATCCTCTTCGTTGTGACGAAAAACGATGAACTGCATGTTGATCAGTGGTGTTTTTGACTGCAACTCACGTTTGGCTTCAGCCACCAGGCGCGTACCATCGATGACCTTTTGCAGCTTACCACCCACCCGATACGCCTCATAGGTTTTCTGATCGACGCCATCGAGGGACACGATCATCTCGCTCAAGCCACTGCGCACAATATCCTCGGCCTGCTCCCGGGTGCGTATGTAGTGGCCGTTCGTGCTCGTAATCGTCGCGATTTTTTTGCTGCGTGCGTAGCCGATCATGTCCAACAGGCTCTTGTTGATGAAGGGTTCACCCTGATTCCACAACATCAACAGCATGAGTTCATCGCCGGCATCATCGATGAGCTCCTTGAAGTCGTCGAGCCCCATCGACCCACGCTCCCTGGTCATCTCCCCATTGCCTGACGGACACAGAGGGCACTTCAGATTACAGAAGTTGGTGGGCTCCACCATCATCATGAAGGGCCGGCCCCAGACGACGGGGCGTCCCGTCGCCCATGAAATTCCCATCGACGCCAGAACCTTGCCGGCATTCCACAAGCGTCGCCAGCTGAAGACGTAGCCATAACGATCGATGTAGCGTGGGATTGCGCTCGTGGAGGCGAGAAAAGCCATTAGCAGATTTCGTCAGGATGTGAGCGTATGGCGACCGTCTCGGAAGGAGTTTCATCCTCCTTCCAACGGAAGCGGCCAAGTCGGCCGAGAGGCACGAGGATCAGCACGTAGGGAATATACAACGCCTCGACGACGGGTAGGAACGTAAGCAGAACCCGATCGCGGCGCTGCCGTGGGGCGAAACTGGAAAGCAGCGCCGCATCCACCCCCCAGCGACACAGCCAGGCCATCCAGGCCACCTGCCAGGGCCCGTCGGAAACGATCTGCATCAGGCCCGCCAGCAGCAGAGCATGATAACCATAGATGGCGACGCTCAGCCATCTTGCCCCCCCACCATAACGAGCCGCTTTCGATGCGTGGCGCACCTTCTGATTCAGGATCGCAGTCAGTGCCGAGGGTCCGGGTGGACCGGTCACAACAGCCTCCGCCTCGGCGCAGTAGACGACGCGCCAGTCCGTGCCTGCTACCAGCCGTAGAAAATAGACGTCATCACCACTGATCAGGTGGCCGATTTCCTCGAAACCACCGACCTGATTCCACAGACTGCGTCGATAAGCGAGGCTACGCCCCGTACACGACAAGGGCGCCCCCATGCCGATGCTGCCCTCCGCCAGCGCCGACACACCCAGGTTGTCCACAGCGAGCAGGCGATGGCGAATTTGACGAAGGGGTTCGGCACAAGCGAATCCGGCAACCAGACCCACGTCATCGGCAAATCGGGCCACCATCCGTGCCACCCATTCCGGCGGCGGTTCGCAATCAGCATCGGTAAACAGGAGCAGGTCCCCATCGCTGACCTCGATCCCCGCCGCCAGAGCACTCTTCTTCGGACAGGCGTAGCGGAGCTTGTCGGGAGCGCGCACGAGCACGACGTCAGCATCCTCCCAATCCCGCACCATGCTCGCAACAAGAGCCCCCGTGCCATCGGTGGAACGGTCATCGATGATGACGATCTGCAATCGACCCGGGTATTGCTGTCGTTTCAGGGCGAGCAGACAGGACGGGATCCGTTCCACCTCATTGCGCGCGGCGACGATGACAGACACCGACGGTGTCGCCGAGTCGCACTGGATCCCACGACGGCTTCGCAGAATGCCAACACAGAGCCACAACACGACGATTGTATAGCACAGGGTCCCGGTCCCGAGAGCGGCCACCAACCACTCCATCATCAGTCTCTACATCACTCCGTAGCGCACGTCCAGCGACAGCTGCGTCTGCCGACCATCGCCATATCCGGAACGGTTCACCAGTGGCGTCGCGGGGCCATCTCGTGGTGGCAGTGGCACATTGTCTCCCCATTCGACGGCGCCTTCGACATGCAGGCGAAGACGTGGCCATAGACGTAGATCGACAGCTGTCGTGAGTAGACTACGTCGGCTGCGGTTGCCGTCGAGAAACTCCTTGTCGTCACGTCGATCCCCCGGGCGCCAGCCACGATGCAGATCACCACCGACGTTGACGATCGTGCCATCATCCAGCAACACGTTGTCGCCATGGCGGCTGCGGGCAAAGGACAAGGACGTCGACAGATCGCGCGTCCAGCGATGCCTCAGATCAAGACGCAGGCGATCGCTGTTGGGGCCCAGCGTGTGACCCAGGGGCGCGTCGAAGTGTCTGAAGGTATTGATGGGAAACTTGTGCGTATAAATCCATGGCTCGATGCGTACGTAGTCGACACGGAGATCGACATCTTCCATGCCAAATGGGTCCGTCCACAGCACACCACTCTGCAGCGAGAATTTGTTGGCAAAATCGTTGCTGAAGATCTTCAGCTTCTTCAGATCGTCGATGGCGTAAGCCACCCACCATCGCAGCCCCGGACGAATCCGCCAGTCCGCGTCGATGGCCATCATCACATTGTCCTTGTCCCCCAGGTAACTCTGCGCCGCCCAATAGAACATCAACGGATTCAGATACGCCGGTTCGGGACCGCGATCCCCGTAGATGACGACCTCCTGAAAACCAAGGTCCAGCGTTTTCGTGACGGCGACCTCGACACGGTGTGCGGCGATCCATTTGTCGTGATCGAGGGTACGTGACATGCCATTGACGATGTAGCTGGCATCCGCATCAGCCGCCGCTCCACACAAGGGTGTATCCGGCCGCTGCGGGCAACTCTGCAGCGACCCATGCAGACTGACCAGTTCGAGGGCACCCAGGCGCGTACGCAGACGAATCATGTCAAAGGCGGGTGCATTGGCACTGAGACCGAGGTTGTCATTCGGTGCTGGGCCCCAGGCGACCTGATCCTTGCCGATCTGCACATCGAAAAAAGCACCGACGCCGAAAGTGACATACGCGGCGCCACGATGAAAATCGGCGAGAGTTCCCTTCAACTGGACCGCTTCCAGTTGTCGCTCGAAGAGATCCTCGCGCAGAAAATACCCTCGTGTTCCCTGCTCCCGGCTCTGTTCGAAGGCGATCCTGAAGCCGACCTGATCGAGCAGATTGCCACGTAACACAGCACCCAAACGATTGCGATACACACGCTCCCCGTCGTCCCGTCTCCTGCCGGCGAACAGGTCTGTCTGCTGACGGGCGAGCAGGTCGACGGAAAGTTCACCCTCTTCAGCGTTGTATTGTACTGGTGGCTGCGCAGCGGCTACTGAGCGATGGCGCAGACCCCCAGCAGTCTGTCGGCTTTCGCCACGGAGTGCCCGCACCTCCGGTTCGAGTTCTTCGAGCAACAGCGCGATGCGTTGACGGTCGATCCGGGTCAACTCGGCGACGCTGTCGGCAGCCAGTGCCAGACGCGCCATGTGGGCACGGCTGAAGGGTTTGATGCCATCCGCCGTGGCACTCAGGTAACCGGCCGCTTCGAGGCGTTCGATCAACTCGTATGAACTGTGCTCCACCGGTACCAGCGTCGTCGCATCCTGCGCCAGAACTCTGGCACTACACGGCAACAGTACCCCGACAGCCGTCAGCAGCCAGTGTTGCCATGACGATCGACATCTTGACGATGTGGGTGAGCGCCGATACGTTAGCGCCTCTTTTGCCCGCTGTGGGCGACCATTCCCCCACTTAACAACCCGACCGGTACCCGACATGAACTCCATCTCCGACATTCGCGCCCGCGAGATCCTCGATTCCCGTGGCAATCCCACAGTCGAGGTCGATGTCATTCTCGACAGCGGCCACCTCGGGCGCGCTGCCGTTCCCTCCGGTGCCTCTACGGGCGAACACGAGGCAGTGGAACTACGTGACGGCGACAAAAACCGCTACCTCGGCAAAGGCACCGGGCAAGCTGTCGCCAATGTCCACAACGAGATCGCACCGGCATTGAAGGGCCTCAGCGCGTTCGATCAAGTACTTGTGGATGGCAAGATGATCGACCTCGACGGCACAGCTAACAAGGGCCGACTGGGAGCCAACGCCATCCTCGGTGTGTCCCTGGCGACCGCCCACGCCGCGGCGGCCGCCGCCGGTCTGCCACTGTATCGCTACCTCGGGGGCCCATCGGCACGCACACTGCCGGTGCCGATGATGAATATCCTCAACGGTGGTGCCCATTCGGACAACAATGTCGATATGCAGGAATTCATGGTCATGCCTGTCGGCGCCGGTACTTTCGCCGAGGGCCTGCGTATGGGGGCCGAGATCTTCCACAACCTGAAAGCGGTGCTCCAGGATCGCGGTTTGAACACCGCCGTAGGTGACGAGGGCGGCTTCGCCCCCGACCTGGCGTCAAACGATGCTGCCCTCGAGGTCATCGCAGAGGCCGTAACCCGCGCCGGATACCGACTCGGCGAGGACATCCTGCTTGCCCTCGACGTGGCCTCGAGCGAACTCTACGCCGACGGGTCGTACACCTTCCACTGGTCGGACAAGAAGAGTCGCACCGCCTCGCAGATGGCCGACTACTATGGGGGCCTCGTCGAGCGCTTCCCCATCATCTCCATCGAAGATGGCATGAACGAGGACGACTGGGACGGCTGGAAAGAACTCACCGATCGATTCGGTGATCGGATTCAATTGGTGGGTGACGATCTCTTTGTCACCAATGTGGACCGACTCGCACGTGGTATCGCCGATGGCGTCGGCAACTCGATCCTGGTGAAGGTCAACCAGATCGGCACGCTTACCGAAACCCTGGCGGCGATCGACATGGCCCACCGCGCGGGGTATACCTCGGTGATCTCCCATCGCTCAGGGGAAACGGAAGACACGACGATCGCTGATATCGCCGTCGCCACCAATGCCGGCCAGATAAAGACCGGCTCTGCATCGCGCACCGATCGTATCGCCAAGTACAATCAGTTGTTGCGGATCGAAGAACAACTCGGCACCCAGGCCGGTTACCCTGGCCGGACCGTCTTCGGCGCCTTGCAGGCCTGACAGTCGTCAGGCGGAGGCCGGGGCCTCCCGCCCACGCCCCGCCTCTCGCTGCTCCCACGCCCGAGCCGCTACACCAAGGCACCACATGGCCACCAGCACTGCCGCCAGGGCGCCGATTCCGGCGGCTGGTTCGAGCAGTCGCGTTAGCAAGGCGGCCAACAGGATTCCCAGTTCGTCGATCTGGAACAATGCGGCAGTCACAGGGTCGGACCTGCGTCGTGCCGCCCCCAGGCCGAGCTGCACCAGACGGCGCACGAGGATCCGGGCGGCGGGACGCAGCAACAGCACCAAGGCAAGGGTCAGACCGAAAACGCCGCTATCGACTCCCACGACGGTGGCGCTGCCGCCCACGATCCAACCCGCCAGGAAGGGCACCAGCAACCGTGGCATGGCAGCCCCACGCTCCAGTACATGGAGAATATCCAATCGTCTCAATGTGGCGTTGATGAGCCAGAAACCGGCCACCGCCGCCACCAGCAGCGTTTCGAGACCCACAGCACCGGCAATACCCGTCGCGATGAGGACAACGGCAGCCAGCGGTGGCAGCAGGCCGATTGGGGAAAAGTCGTCCTTCGTCACCAGATCGGCGATAAGGCCAGCAACACAGCCGACGCCCACCGCCCAAAGGAGCCGCCCGAGCAGACTCTCGACTTCGAGTACCAGCTCAACGTCCCATACCGGAATCAGCGTCTCCAACACGGGCCAGGGAGCCAAGGCGCTGCCTGCCGCCGCCAGCAGCGCCGCCAATGCAGCCGAGGCCGAGGGATTCCAGAAGCCACTGCGACTGGCACCGCGAGTCAGCGACGCGCCCCCACCCGGCAACGCCGGCCCCGCGATGCACACACCCGCCAACACGAGCAACGCCGCGGGCATCGGTGAGGGCACGCCGGGAACAAGGCGGGCTGCCGCGTAGGCAGCCGCAAACACAGCGGCTATCGCCACCAGCGCCGCGATCGCCTGATTCAGGAATGGTATGAAAGCGGCGCGACGCAGCACCCGCAGGTCCAACCCGCAGCCTATTTCCAGTCCCACCCATCCAGCCAGAAACAGCAGTGTGGGATGCAAGAGTTCACGCAGCGGAACAGCCACCCAGTCCGGCGCCGCCCACGCAAGCAGACCGCCGGAGAGCGCCGCTACCGCCGCTCTGTCGAGTACT
>DPVW01000149.1:7045-7814 GCA_003529325.1 Candidatus Latescibacterota bacterium
ACGACGGCGACGACGGGCAACAAGCGTGTGAGATCATTCATGTGAAACAGATTTCGCCCGTATCGAGATTGCGATTCGGAGCGTGCACGAAGCATTCAGCACAGCAGGCTGCCGGCCACTCCCGGAAAACGCCCTAAAAAGGCAGGTCGTCGTCCTCGGTGGCTGCCCCACCGCCACCACCAGCAGGAGGCGGCGGTCCATACTCGGCCCCTCCCCCACCTCCTTGACCAAAATCGCCACCGCCCTGTCCACCACCTTGTGGTCCACCGCCACCTTGTGGGTCCCCGCCACCACCTTGAGGGTCCCCGCCACCTTGAGGTGCGCCACCACCTTGTGGTCCACCAAAGCCACCACCATCGCCGCGGCCATCCAGCATTTGCATGTCGCTCACGACGATCTCCGTCGTATACCGCTTCTGCCCACTCTGATCATCCCACTGCCGCGTCTGCAGGCGACCTTCGACAAAGATCTTGCTGCCCTTCTTCAGATATTGACCGACGATCTCAGCCAACTTGCTCCAGAACACGAGGCGATGCCACTCGGTACGCTCCTGACGCTGGCCTTCACGATCGTTCCAACTCTCGTTGGTCGCCAGGGTGACGTTGGCCACCGCGGCGCCACCCGGTGTGTAGCGAACTTCGGGATCACCCCCCAGATTGCCGATGAGGATAACCTTGTTGACGCCCCGGGCCATGGGACTGCTCCTGAATCTTGAGTGGAGGAGGCGAAACATCGCCCCACGAGATTGTTGTGATTTTTGCGCTTTGCG
>DPVW01000149.1:8153-9854 GCA_003529325.1 Candidatus Latescibacterota bacterium
GCCTGCGTAGCTGTTGAAGTTTGATGTTACACGAGCCTTGAAAGCGGGTCAAGGCAAGGCGCAGACCCAGCATTGACTTGCCATCTCACCTTCCCACCTTTAAAAAGTTTGGTTATATTTACTATTGGGTAGTGAACATCTGGTAAACATCCGTCCTGAAGAGCGCGCCCACTTTACATGATCGCCGTCCTCGCACAACAGTCCCAGGGATCGTACGTCGGTTTCGAAGGCCAGGGATCCTCGTGTTCCTGGGTGCCTTCGTCGGCATCATCGTGCTCATGGTGATCGCACAGGCCATCATGCAGCGGCGCCGAGGACCCTCTAACAATGGCAGCAACGGCCGCCGGCGCTCCTCAAGCCCGCTAGAATTCGCTGATCGACTCGAAGATCGGGACTTTCAGTCATTGGCGGCAGATTGGAAGATTCACCCCGTAGTCGAAGAAGGCATCGAGGAGGATGAACCCGTCGTGCTCGAGGAGGAAGGTGACCTCGAGGATCTGCCTTTCGATACCGATGCCGTTCGTTAACAGGGGAGTCTGGCTCCGTCGCACGGCTCTCGCCGTCCTGCTATTGGCCTCTTCCCTATCCGCCTCTCCTGTACGAGTTGCCACCCTCGGCGGAGAGAGCCGCCTGCTTCTCGACTCCACCAACCTCTTCGATTACCCCGCACTCGTACGACAACTCGCCCACGCCGATATCGAACTGTTTGACGACTGGGCCGGGATCGCCCTACCCGTCGGCAAAAAGCATGGCGTTGCGTTGTTCCTGAACCGAAAGGACGCAGGACTTGACGAGTTGTCGGCGTATCTCAGCGATACGGGAAGTCGCCTGTTCCGTTCTCTCGAGCCAAAACCATGGTTTGACGCGATATACGGCCTGCAACTGCGCCAGGGACTGTCGTTGGGGATCGGCGCGCGCTATGCGTACGATGTCCGTGACCGCGGCCTGGAGGAGGCCAGCGTGTCACGCTGGGACAGCCGACTCGGCCTCTGCCTGGCCTCCGGACATCGTCGATTGGATGCGACACTATACGTGGAAAATCTGGCGCTTCATGATCGTGAGTTAGGCACGAACATAGAAGCAGACGGGAAGGGCTACGGCATCGACCTGCGTGGCCGCTGGCCGATCGGCGAGACTGCGATTCTGCTACCCTCCATCCGTTGGCGACAAGCCGATATCGGCCTGAGTCCCGAAGAACGGCAAGTGGAAGAGCTAACCCTCGCCCTCTCTGCCAACGTGCGCCCTGCGCCGACGGTGCTTGGTGTGCTGGGTATCGTCGTAGCCGGAAATTGGCAATCAACCGACATATCGGGTGATGGGCTGAGTGGCACAAAACTACGGCGCTGGCTGTTGCCTGCCGTCGTCGCCGGGGGCGAGGTACAAGTGGGCTCTCTGCTGCTACGACTCGGGGCACGCCACGAGAGCGTGCTGGAAGAGATCGATGGGCCAGGCGAAGTCGATCTGTATTTTGATACCGGATTCGTCACCGATGTGGGCCTGGGCATCGAGTTCGGAGATTTTGTGCTAGACGGGATGCTGGAGAAAGACTTCCTGCGTGACGGGCCGCACTTCTTGGGTGGCAGTTCCCGAGGTGGCGGACTGTTGGCCAACATCAGCCTCCTCTACCGCCTTTACCCGTGAGCCAAGCGCCCTTGGTGACTACTCGCTTGCCCTCGACGACGGCAACGTCCTCGTCCTCTT
>DPVW01000149.1:10177-16724 GCA_003529325.1 Candidatus Latescibacterota bacterium
TCGTCCTCTTCCTCATCTCCAGGCGCCTCGTAGTTCTGCAGCTTGACCTCGAGTTGACGGACCAGACGCGCCTGCGTCTCCGCCAATCCATTGGCGTCGGCGACACGCAGGCTGAGGATACCGATGACGTCGTAAAGAACCTTGAGGTGCAATTCCGGGCTCTGCGAGAACAACCCCCGTAGGTCGTCGCGCTCCAGTACGATGGAAGTGGAGTCGTCGTGGGCAAAAATGTCTGCTGACCGCAGATGTCCCGTGAATAGCCCCATCTCGCCGATGGGCATACCTGGCAGAAATTCTGGCCAGTTCCTCGCCCGAAGCACCCACGACTCGCAGACGCCCCTTCAGCAGGATCAGCATCTCGTCACTGGCTTCTCCGCAGGTGTAGACATGTTCCCCGCGAGAAAAGTTGCGAAACTTACAGACCCGCAACAGTCGCTGTACATCGGTGGCGCCGAAGTCACGGAAGACTTCGATTTTCTGAATCACCTTGACGAGACGGTACTGCTTCTCGTTCACGTCTCTGAGATCTCACTGGGCGAGAGGAGCAACTGACGGAACCAACACTGCTTTATGAACGGTCAGTTCGGTGGAATTCCACAACGATCTGATCTTTACCACATCCGCCACTCCCAATATGTATTGATGCCGCTGTCTGGCGCCTCCGCCCCCCCATTGTTTTCTCTACCTACGGGAATCCGAGATGAACGGCATCGAAGAGTCCGCTTGCTCTTAGTCGACGATGAAGGCGACTTCCTCGCCACGATCGACGAATTCTTTGCCGGCCTCGGATACACAGTCTATACGGCAAGCAATGGCCAGGAGACGTTGCTGAGGTCAAGGAGCATATCCCAAATGTTGTGTTTCTCGACATTTTCATGCAGATGGACGGTACGGAAACCCTCCGCCTCATTCAGGAGATCAACGCCGATATCCAGGTCATCGTGGTCTCGGGATACGCCTCCGAGGAACTCGCCAGAGACCTACTGAAGCAGGGGCTTTTGATTTTTTTTCAGAAACCGGTCGACCTGATGCGTCTGCAAGAGGCCGTTGAACCCTTCGTACCCTGCAAGACTTGTGATCGAAACCGCGTCAATCGCGGCCTAGACCACAACCCCTTGTGGTACAGGCAGTAAAATGACGTAACTTGTTTGTTTTTCACAATTTGCACGAATTTACTTGACACGTCCGAGGGCCCCTCGGTATCCTTGAGCACGCGGTTCCTCCCCGTTCCGTTTCGTGCCCCCTCAAGTCCATTTCGGACCCCATAAGTCCATATCAGACTCGTGGGTCCATGTCGGACTCGTCCTCTACGTTTTGCCAGCATTCGAAGTTGGCTCGCCCGAAAACCGTAAAGGACAGGTATACAACTCATGTCATCTTCATCTCCTATCGTCGTTCTCGATATCGGCACCTCCAAGGTGCACTGCCTCGTCGGTGAAACCGACCCCAGTGGCGATTGCAAGATCCTCGGCATGGGCATTTCCCCCTGTCGTGGGATCCGTCGAAGTTCCGTCATCGATATGCCCCGCGTCGTCGAGTCCATCCGTAACGCCGTGGCCGAGGCCGAACGCTCTGCCGGTCTCCGCATCACGGGAGCCTACGCCGGAATTGCAGGGCAGGACATTCAGGCCCATTGCAGCCGCAGCGCCGTAGCGATCTCGGGTTCCTCCGAACCGATCGATGAACGGGACGTGGAGCGAGCCCTGGCGGCAGCCGAGCAAGCTGCACCGCCGGCACAGGCCATTGCCCTGCATCGCTTCGTCCAGTCCTACGCCGTCGACGGCGAACCGGTACAGAACCCCCTCTGGTTGCACGGTCACAAACTCGAAGTTGAGACCTTGAGTGCCACCGCCTCCGAGCACGCCTGCACCACCCTGCGCCGAGCCGCCGAGGAAGCTGGCGTCAGCATTGTTGGTTTCCTCGTGGAGTCCGTCGCCACGGCCTCGGCCATGCTGAACACCGACGAACGGGAAATGGGCGTAGGCCTTCTCGACATGGGCGCCGGTACCAGTGACCTGGCTCTCTATCATGGATCATTGCGCCACCTGGCGGAAATTCCCTTTGGCGGTCAGGACATCACCCGGGACCTGTCGATGGTGCTCAACATTTCCCCCCGCGAGGCGGAGCAGCTGAAGTGCGAACATGGCGGTGTCTGCACGGAAGAGACCGAAGCGGACGAAGCCCTCACCTTCCGCACCACTGCCGGTCGTTCACATACGATCCTGCGCGAGCAACTCAACGCCATCATCGAGGCGCGCCAGCAGGAAATCCTCGAATTCGTCGGTGCCGAGATCGAACGCAGTGGCCAGGGTCATCTGCTGTCGGCGGGACTCGTATTCACCGGTGGTGGGGCGCTGCTACGCAACGTCGATCGCCTCGGAGAAGATGTGCTCGGACTCCCCGTCCGCATCGGTGAGCTCTGCGAAATGATCGCCCCCGAGGCCGTACGAAGTCCGGCCTCTGCCACCGGCGTCGGACTGCTGCGCTTTGCTGCCGACAGTGCTACCGAATTGGCGCCGATCATGGAATCAGGTGGCGCCGGACGGCCACGATTCTTCGACAAAGTGGCACGGATTTTCAGTTTTCTATAGAAGAGAACCGGGTGGGCGGCTCGTTGACGATGTGTTGATGTGCCGGTATATTTTTCGGGCTCAGCGGCCACCCTAGCTCAGTTGGTAGAGCAACTCACTCGTAATGAGTAGGTCGCCGGTTCGATTCCGGCGGGTGGCTCCAGTAAAAACAAGGGGTTACGAGAATATCATAAGTTCTCGTAACCTCTTTTTTTTGGCGTTTCGTCCATTTCTCGTCCACTCAGATTCGGGGACGACGAAACGTCTGTGATTCGATGTAGTCCTCCAGGTCTTCGCGCTTGAATCTCGTACAGCGCCGAATCTTGACTGTTGGCAGGTCACCCTTGGCGACCAGGTCGTACATCGTTGTCCGCCCCACTGCCAGATATTCACCCGCTTCATCGTAGGTAAGTAACCGACGGCCAGTCCTGCCTTCAGTCTTGGGTGTGGACGCAGCCATCGTCTGACGCTACCTAACCTCAGTGCCTCTCGGGTACAACTGACCCGTATCTGATACGGGAAGTACCCGCCCCTGAGCCTGAGCCTTCTCAATGAAGTAGCGGACGAGGCCGGGACGATATCCTGCCAAGTAGTCCAGATTTTCCAGCGCGATCTGGCGGATGCGCTGCACGTCCAACTCTGAATAGACGTACTTGAAGCCAGTCTGATTCGGTTGCTTCTCTGGATGCAGCAGCCCTCGCCGCTGGTAGTGGCGGACGGTGTCGGGGCTTACGCCAGCCAATTTCGCAGCTTCCTCCCGGCTCATCCTTTTTGCTGGATCTGACATCTCAGGTCCAGGCAGGGCAGACTCATCCATCGTTCCTGCCCTCTTCTGTTGAGAGAGAGAGCGGGAGTCTGGGCGCACTTGTCTATTGGTGGTCATCTGTTGCCATCTTTCAGCCCGCAGTGCGGTACTCGCTCATCCAGTCCTCCAGATCACGCCATCGTACGCCCAGTTTTCCGCTGGGGAAGGAATAGTGAGGGAGCGTGCCTTGGTGAAGCAGTCGGTAGATGGATCGTGAAGACATGCCGAGGTAATTCGACAGTTCGCGGGGTGAATAGAACTCTTTCGTTGCCGGTCCCAGAGAGGCCCGTATAGCGTCTACAAGGCCGGCACAGGGCACACAACCCAATACGTGGGTCCTGAATACTTCGGGGTCCATACGGCCACTGCGTTCGAGTTCTGTGGACTTCATACCGCAGGGCAGGTTCAGTACGGTCGGAGTGGGTTCAATCATCATATCATCCTTGTTGTAGGCCGGGGACAGGCGTCCCCGGCCAGGTTACCTAGAATCCTTCGTCCCAGGCTTTGAGGTGCTGTTCGGGGGGAGCTTTCATCGCAGCCGAAATGTTGGCATACGTCTTACCTCCCGAGTCGTTGTGTTCGATGGTGAGCAACCACTGAGTCCCGATAAGAAGGGCTTCGATATCAACCTCCTTGCCGTCCGACAACATGCCACCCAACTCCATCGGTGGAACCTGCTGGGTTATGAAGCTCATCAACGTGGGTCGGACGAGGAGAGGATGGTCGACTGCTGCCCCCGGGGCTGTACGTCGTGCGCGTATCGGCACAGACGGACGGGGACGCCGCCACCGTGACCCGCGTTCTAGGGCTCGTGTACTAGATGACGCGTGTCGGCGTGCTCGCTTGCGGGCGCATGGCTCATATAGCGGGTGTCTGGGGACCGATCATCGAGCCATCGGTCGATAAGGGCGGGTTGGCGGCGGCACAGACGCGCATGACCGATCTGCGGCTCACCCATGTGTGGGACATCGATCGCCGACTGGCCGATGCCTTCGGCCACAAGTACGGCGCCACAGTGGTCGATGAATACGGCGACATGGTCGGCAAAGTAGACGGGATCATCCTCGATGACTTCGACTCCTGCCTGCATTTCAAGGACCTCGCGCGACCCTATCTGGAGGCGGGCGTTCCGATGTTCATCAACCGGCCTTTTGCGCTGAGCCTGGCCGACGCAGGCCAGATCATCGCGCTCGGTCAGAAGCATGACACGCCCATCCTGTCTGGTTCCTCCTTCGAGTACGCACCAGAACTGAAGGAGATCCGGCGGCAAGTTGCCGCAGCGACGCCGATCAGCGGTTACTGCGTTGCCAACTCAAGCACCGACTACGCCTCCCATGGCGTGCACGGCCTGTTCTTTGCCTACGCCTGTGTCGGTGGCGGTATCCGCAGTGTCGCCTATCAGACCCGGGACTGGCGGTCTTCGGGAGGCACCCTGAGGATCGAGCACGAAGGCCGCGATGGCGGCCTGCCCTTTACCGGAAGCGTCAAGGAGACAGCCAACGATTGTGGACGGTTCAGTCTCTGCGGGCAGCAAGGTTTCGACACGGCGGTTGAGACGAACACCGCCTTCTGGGTCGCCATTGTGCAGGCCATGCAGAAGCTGTTTCAGACGCGCCGCATGCCCCAGACGTACGAGCAGCTGTATGAGAAGACGCAGCTGTTTCTGGCGGGATTCAAGTCCCATGTCGAATGCGGTGGGGCGCCGGTCCCGATCGATCAGATCGGTGACTGGCAGGCGCCCCTGTTGAATCCGGACCCATATCCCGAGGGATTTTTCGCATGAGCAAGTTGAAACCGATCGACCGGCCAGCGCCGAGTTGGTGGAGCCCTTCCGCGACTTCGGTACCGCAACGATCAGCTCTGGCCTGCGCGAGGTCTGTGGCATCCTGCGGCACTACCTGGTCGGCCCTGTAGCCTTCACGCCGGGCAAGAAGATGGTGGGGACTGCCGTGACACTGAGTTTTCTACCCAAGCGTGAGGACATCGTCGTCGGGCACCAGGAGGAGGACAGGAATCGCGCTCCGCCCTATGGACGGCGATCCAGGCGAAAGGGGCACAGGGCCTGATAGTGGATGGCTGCATTCGCGATCTGCCGAAGCCAGGCAACTGGGAGGGCTAGGAGGGTGAACGCCAGGCCCATGACAGAATCGACGTACATCCACCCGCGGCGGTTTCGATTATCTTTCACGGCACAGGCACATCATCTACGGCAGGACCAGGTTGGATGGGTGAAATGAGACAGCATATCGCGAGGCTATGGACCAGCGGATGAGTCTGCTCGAGATCATCCTGATTCTGCTCTCGTCGCCTTCTTCGTCGGCACGATTCTGAAGATCGTCGCCACGATGGAACGCAAGCACGCCGGGGCCGACATCGACCGGGCGCGACTCGTGTTCTTCTTTCTTGGTTGTCTGATGTTGGTCTGCATGATCCCGTTGCGCTTGTTCGAACTGCTGTCGGGACCGGTCATGGCGACGGATCTGGCCGTGGTGGTGGCCAATTTTTCGGCTACGCGATGACGTATGATTGGCGACGGAAAGGCGGATCGGGCAAGGAGAAGTCGGCGGGCAAGAGTGTGCGAGCCTACCAGATATACTACCAGGGCAGACCATACGCGCTGATTCCAAAGGAGGGAATCGACACGTTATTGGCGCACAAACTCCTCAAGCGGCAACACACGGTCGAACTCATCGAGGACTTCCAGACGCAGGCGCAGCGCCAGGGCGTGGGGATCAAGCTTCTGCGCAGCAAGGATGGCGGTAAGACCATGCTCATGCGCGTAGAGGGGCCGGAGCCAAAGGCCGCCCCAGTTTGAACAACTAGGACGAAACGGAGACACCCTCGAGCGGGATGGCTTCGTCGATGAGCATGATGGGAATTTCGTCCTCGATGGGATAGAGGTATTTCCCGTCTTCCCGTACCAAGCCTCCGTCCATCGACTTTTCCACCTTCGCCCCGCCACGATTGATCACCTCTCCACGCTCGATTCGGGCGTTGAGTTCATCTACGAGGGCTTGTTCCGCCATCCCCACCGGTTCTTTGGTCTCGGGGCAAGCGAGGATGTCGAGTAGTTCCTTGTCGATCATTTTCGGTCTCGTTGTTTCTTGAAGTTCACTTCGCTGCAGTTAAGATACGGCCCCTCCTCGAATCCCGACAGCCAATGCCGGAGGAC
>DPVW01000149.1:17118-19317 GCA_003529325.1 Candidatus Latescibacterota bacterium
ACGCGAAGGGTCATAACCTATTGTAAATCAGAAAATTACCTAACTATCCTGTCATTCATGTTCGGTCGGCCCGAGTCTTGCAATATGGCCTTGAGGCAGCTCCCGGGGGGAGACTGCCACCCAAGAGCCAATGAGGCGATGTCACCGCGGATCGTGGTCCGCTTGAGTCCTCGCCCGAAGACGAAAAGGACCGACCGTGGAACACCTCAACAGCCCTCCGGCGTCGGAGCGCAACGAGCGACTCGCCGTGATCGTGGATCGATGCCTGGAGAGTGAGGCCGCCTACAAGCTGTTCGACATGCTCGGCGCTGTCTCCCGTCTCGACATGGAAGATCGTTTCGAGTATATCGAATTGGTCAAAGAGTCCGGACTCTACTCCGACGAAGAGATCAATGCCATCGAACGCTTGATCGTCAGTGGTACAGCAGGTTATTTCAAGGATGTGATCGATCAGGTGCGGGATGAGCAGGTGCAGCGGGAAGTCGGTCAGCTGCTAACCTAGGACTTGGTCAGTCCGTCAGCTGATCTGCTGACTGTTGTACTTTAAGAATCGCCTGCGCGATCTGAGCGATATCCTCTTCGGTGCCGAGGAGCAGGTTCTGGGTGAGCCAGACCGCTTCGTCGGCACATATTCGTTCTGTCACAGGGCAGTGGACCTGATCGTAATCTGGTCGGCCCCCAAATGCGGGGCTGTGCAGGGGGTAATCGCGGAAGCGGGCCTGAAAGGCCGGCTCCCGATACAACGGACGATAACCGGCAGCCCCTGGAATTCCCTCGGCGGTGAGGGCCTCGAGAAAACGATCGCGGCTGGCACCGGCGAAAGCGTCGGCGTCGTAACGCAGGATATAGAGATGGTAGGCGTGTCGTGTGACGCGTTTGTCGACGTGCAGAGGGGTGATGCCCTCGATGTCGGCCAGATGCTGCCTCAACAAAGCTGCATTTTTGGAGCGCATCTCAGCCTGCGGTTCGAGGTTGCGCATCTGGCTCAGCAGGAGGGCGGCCTGAAACTCCGTCATACGGTAATTGCCACCGATGAGGGGATGTTCGTACCACTCTCCCGAACGGCTGCGACCGCAGTTGTGGATGGACCACGCGGCATCGGCGAGGGCGTCGTCGTCAGACAGGACGAAGCCTCCCTCGCCTGCATTCAGATTCTTGCTGGCCTGAAAGCTGAATGTGCCCAGATCGCCGATCGCACCGACGCGGCGTCCCTGCCACTCGGCGCAGTGCGCCTGGGCGGCATCCTCGATGAGGCGCAGACCGTGGCCCTGGCACAGTGTCGTGAGGGCATCGAGATCTGCGGGCTGTCCACCCAGATGAACCGCGATGACAACACGGGTTCGTTCGGTGAGAGCCGCCTCGACGGCAGCGATATCAATGCAATATGTATCGGCGTCAACATCGACGAATACGGGAATTGCCCCGACGAGGGCGACGGCGGCAGCGGTGGCGACGAAGGTGTACGAAGGGATGATGACCTCGTCACCCAGACCGACACCTGCCGCTTCGAGTGCGACCTGCAGAGCGGCGGTGCCGCTGCTGACAGCGCAGCCGTGGCGGGCCTGGTGAAAGTCGGGAAATACGCGCTCGACCTCGGCGACGCGATCGGCGAGGAACCACTGGCCGGAGTGCAGTACGTCGAGCAGGGCGGCCTCATCTTCGGGACCGAAGATAGGCCAAGAGGGAAAAGCGGTGGTTCGGACGGGGGTGCCGCCGCGCAGGGCGAGGGCAGCAGTGTCAGTCAGACTTTGATGCCCTGTTCCTTGAGATATGCAGATACGCCCTTCTTGTTCATGGTGCGCAGAGCGCGAGCAGAGAGCCGCAAGGTCACCGTGCGGTCCTCTTCAGGGATATAGATTTTCTTTTTTATCAGGTTCGGGTATTGCACACGCTTGGTTCTACGCTGCGAGTGACTGACATTGTTGCCAACCATACGCCGCTTGCCCGATACCTGGCAGACTCTTGCCATCTTAAACGCCTCCATTACGAGAACACTAGAAAGTAGAAGCCACACAGGCATGGGTCAAGATGTAAGCTTGACATCCCCGCAGAGCGACAGGAACTTCACGTTCGCCGGAACGTCCCAATATCCCGTCCCGCCCCATCGCCCCAGCGACCTTCCAGTTGATTGACGCACGCCGCTCCCAGTCGAGAAAGCCCGGCTGTCCGGGTTTTGCCCTGGCAGCCGTACTGAGTGCC
>DPVW01000149.1:19649-34740 GCA_003529325.1 Candidatus Latescibacterota bacterium
GTGCCGTCATCGGCCTGCAGGCACCGCCCCTCGCGGCGGCACCCTCGCAGCCGGGGGTGCATCTCGTCGATAGCGGTCCTGGATACGTGCGCCTGCTGTTTCAGGGACCGGAACTGTCCGACCTCGGAATCGACGGCCCCTCCGAGCTTTCTACCGAGCACCTCCGTCACTTCACCCATAGCGCGCTAGTAGGCGTGCCCCCTGAGGGTACCCCTGTGATGACGGTGATCGATGCCCATGTGCTCGGTCATGTGCAAGGTGAATTGCCCGCCGATCTGCGTTGGGAAGGCCCGGCGTGGGTGGATGAACCGGCGCTGCTGCGCCACCAACGGGTCGTGCCGGTTGGCTTCGGGCCGGCGGTTGAGAATAGTGACGGCGCCACGATCTATGACCGCATTCTTATAGAGCTTCGGTTCCCACCCGCTCGAGGCAGCACCCCGGTATTTGATCGTTTCGAGTCCTCTTACCGGGCGACGGTAACCAACTATGATCAGGCGCGCCGATGGCGCAGTACCGAGAACCGCGGTGCCGCCCGTATGGCGCAAGTCGGTCTACTACCTGAGACGGGCATGGTTCGACTGACGGTCCGCAGCAACGGTCTCTACCGGGTGTGGGGCGAGGATCTCGAACAGGTGGGCATCGATCTGGGTGCTGTCGATCCCGCACAGATCCGCCTGTTGTATGGCGGCGGTTATTCCCTCGGCCTGGCGATGCGGGTTGCTTCGGGCACGACCTTGCGGGAGATCGGCGCCGTCGTCGAGGATGGTGGGGATGGCCGGTTTGACGCGCAGGATTTCATCCTGTTCTACGGAGAAGCGCCTGAACGTTGGGACTACCGCAACCTGAGTGGTTACTTCTGGCGCCGGAATCTGTACACCCAGGACAATGTCTACTGGGTCGATCTGGTGGGTGCACCCACTGCGGCCCGGGCGCCGGAACGTTCGGGTGCGCTGGACAACGTACCCGATGGCATCATCGAGCAGTATCGGGAGCGTATCCACGAGGAGGACGAACGTCTCATCCTGCGCCAGCTCCAAGGCATCAACTCCGGCTACGACTGGTATTGGGATGTGTTCAATGGCAAGGCGCGCAACTTCACCTTCGTCATCAACGATGCTGTCGCCGATATCCCCACGTCGATACGAGTTGCCTTCTTTGGCTGGACGAACGAGCTGCATCTGTTCGACCTGCGCTGGAATGACGAAGCGATCGGCCGCTATGTGTTTACCCGATCAGCACCCGACACGATCGTGGCACAGGCCACAGCGGGAGCCACGGAGGGTCTTAACCAGCTGGGTCTCTTTCACCGGGACCTGAATGCGACACGTCTCGACTGGTATGAGGTGGACTTTGTGCGGCGCCTCGTCGCCCATAGTGGCACCCTGACTTTCGATTGGGCGAGTGTCGACGATGGTGGCTTCGACATCGATGCCGACGGTGATGGCGGGATAGGACAGTTCCAGTTGTCCGGTTTCGCCGCCGATGAGGGTGCGCCGCGTATTTTCGACATCACCGATGACCTGCAGGAGATCGTCGATTTCGACTACGACCCGGCCACTGGCTCGGTCACTTTTCAGGACCGGTTCTCCGGCCAGGGCCGGGCACCTCGTTATGTCGCTTCCCAACCGAGCCGCTGGAAACGGCCTGCCGCCATCGTGCGAGACACGCAGCAGCGACTGCGCTCAACCGCCAACCGCGCCGACTACCTCATCATCAGTCATGCGGAATTTCTGCCCGCCGCGCAGAGGTTGGCAGAGTGGCGTGCACTGGACGACCGCTTTGGCCCACCATTTCTGACCATGACTGTGGACGTGCAGGACATCTATGACGAGTTCTCCGGCGGTCTCGTCGACCCCATGGCGATTCGTGCCTTCGTCGGTCACGCCATCGACAACTGGGCGGTACCTCCCGTTTTCGTCACCCTATTTGGCGACGGCACCTACGACTACAAGAACAATTCGGGTGTGAGCCACACGAACTGGATTCCCCCATACCAGGATGGCGAAAGCACATACGACGAATGGTATGTGCGCACCAAGGGACTCGACCGGGTGCCGGATGCCGCCATCGGGCGTCTGTCGGTACAGAGTCTCGAAGAAGCCGAAGCCATGGTGGACAAGATCATCGCCTACGATCGGGATCCTGAAACGGGCCCGTGGCAAGCGCAGATTCTGTTGGTCGCCGATGATGTCACCAATCCCTCCCACCCGGAACAGTTCGAATCCTATTTCATCACCGATGCCGAGTTCGTCGCCCGTAGGGACATGCCGACGGATCTGGACATGACCAAACTGTACATCGGCTCCTACGAGTTGTCGGGACGGACGAAGCCGAAGGCACGCGACGAGTTCATCCGGTTGTTGAATAAGGGTGCCCTGATCCTGACCTACCTGGGCCACGGCAATCCATCAGTTCTGGCACACGAACAGATATTTCTTCTGAGTCGCGATATCGGCAGTGTCGACAATGGTCGGCGCCTGCCCTTCATCTACACCGCCGCCAGCCAGGTAGGTGTGTTCGACGATCCGAACCTGGAATCGATGCCGGAGACGCTGGTGAAGAAATCGGATGGCGGGGCGATCGGCTTCATTGCCGCCACAAGGGTCGGCTTTCACAACAGCAATGTCTTATTGGCGCGCAGATTCCATCAGCAGATGTATCGCAGTGGTCGCGACGATGTACCCCTGGGGCTGGCCCTCATGGAGGCGAAACAGCTCCTGGGTGTTCACGGCCACGACCGTGTAAACGTGCAGCGATACTCGTTGTTCGGCGACTCGGCGCAGCGCTTGAATCGTCCGCGCCTACAGGTAGTCCTGGATGTACCCGACACTCTCGAAGCCCTCATGGAGGTCGAGGTCAGTGGCCAGATCCTGGGAGAGGACGGGGGACCTCGTGTTGACTATCAGGGCGAGGCACTGGTACGGGCCTTTGACTCCTCCGCGCAGAGCCAGATCGAAGGTCTGCCATACGAACAACTCGGAGCGCCGATCTTCCGCGTCCGTGTAGAGGTCGAAGATGGCAGATTTCAGACTCGCTTTCGGGTGCCGAAGGATATCACCTACCGAGCCAATAAGGGCCGCATCAGCGCCTACGTGACCGGTGCAGTTGCTGCTGAGCCCGCCTTCGGCTCGCGCGCAGCCCTGGTCCTGGAAGGTACATCCGCAGGGGCCGGTTTCGACGCCACCGGGCCCGATATCACTTTCGCTTTTGCCGGGCAATCCGGCTTCCGCGCTGGCGACTTCGTCTCGTCGCGACCGACATTGGCGGCGGTGCTGTCCGATCCGAGTGGCATCAACATCACGGGGGAGACGGGACACCAGGTCGAGTTGTGGGTCGATGATGCCCAGGTGATCCCTATCACGCAGTTTTATACCGCCATTGCCGATCACTCCCAGGGAGTGGTGCAGTATCCCCTGGGGACGCTGGAACCAGGTGAGCACACGATTCGTCTGAAGGTGTGGGATACGTTCAACAACTCATCGGTGCAAACGACCCAGTTCGTCGTCGCCGAGGCGGCCGATGCGGCACTGACGGATGTCCTGTTTCACCCCAATCCCACGATCGACGGAACCGGCCACTTCGTCTATACCTTGGCGGCGGCTTCTTCGCGTGTGAATATCCAGGTCTTTGCCCTGTCCGGGCGGCGGCTCGATGAGGTAGAGGGATTCGCCAAGTTGGGGTACAATCAAGTCCCGTGGCGGCCCGCCAGCGACCTGGCAAATGGCACGTATCTCTATCGACTCGAAGCCCATCTGGAGTCGGGGGAGCGTGTGACGCAGGACGGCTGGGTACAGGTACTGCGCTGAATTACGATGAAACTGTTATGTTTAATACACAAGGCACCGCCCAGGAGGACTGATAAGTGAAATCGTTAAAAACATACATGGCCCTTGCCGTCGCCACGGCTTGCGTGATCGGTTCCGTCGAGCCAGCGTCGGCAACACCAGAGAGTCGGGCGGCGGTGTTGTTTCTTCTGATCGAACCGGGCGCTCGGGCCAGCGGCATGGGGGAGTCGTATGTCGCCATCGCCGACGATGCGACAGCGAGTTATTACAATCCAGCCGCCCTGGCGGGGCAGACGGATCGCAAACTCAATTTCACCCACCAGAAGTGGTTGCCCGGATTGGCCGACGATCTGTCCTACGAGTTTCTGGCCTACTCGCAACCGGTCGAGGGCTGGGGGAATATCGGTGTTAACGGTTCCTTGCTGAACTTGGGCGAGCAGACACGGACCGGAGAACGTGGTGAGGTATTGGGGAGCTTTTCCAGTTACGATATGGCCTTGTCCGGAGCCTATGGCGCCGACATCTCCAATAATCTAGCCGCAGGAATCGGTCTGAAATTTATCCGCAGCAACCTCGCCGACCAGGGCGCCGGTATCGAACGAGGCAAAGGCATAGGCAACAGCTTTGCCGCCGACCTCGGCTTATTGTGGCGGGCAACACCGGCATTGAGTCTCGGCGCCGCGCTGCGCAATCTGGGCCCGAAGATCGCTTATATCGATGCCAGCCAGGCCGACCCCTTGCCGCAACATCTCGTGCTCGGTATCGCCTATGACATTCTGGAAACAGAGTATCATGACATGCTGCTGTCCTTCGATGTATACAAACCACTCATCGATGACGGCAACTTTGCCACGAATCTTGTCACCGCCTGGGCGGACGAATCGATGAGCAATGAGTTCAAGGAGATGGATCTGCATGCTGGTGGCGAGTACCGATATGGCCTTTCCGCGATCAAGGGTCAGTCCTTTCTCGCCTTGCGTGCCGGTTATTCCTTTGACCATGACGGCGATCTGAAGACACCGACCTTCGGTCTTGGATTGAAGTACAATCTGTTCCAGGTCGACGTCGCTTATATCACCGGTGACAATACGCCGCTGCAGGACAGCACGCGGTTCTCGCTCAACCTGTCCTTCTGACCGTCGTCATCCCACATCGCGTCGTGTCTTTATTGCCGCCCGGCGGGCTGGCCGGGAGATCCCGACCGGCCCGTCTCTATGTGCATCTGCTGCTGACGGCAATCACGATCGTTTTCTTCTGTGTCGGCCAACCCTCGCCGGTGGCGGCACAACAGTCGTGGCGGATTCTGCTACTGCGGGTCGACTTCCCATTGGAAGAGCCAGATGAACCGACGACCTCCGGGTTGGGAGGTTTCGATCTGCGGCCCCTCGTCGTCGCCCTCGACGATTATCAGTTGCCATACGACACCCCACCGCATGATCGCGCCCACTACGAGCATCACATGCAGGCGCTGGCCAGCTACTACACGACCGTGTCCGAAGGGCAGATCGTTATCGAAGCCGAGGTCTTTCCACGGCTAGATACGTTGGTCTACACATTGCCGACCTCGGCTCTGCGATACGGCAATGGTCGCACGCCAGAAGAGATTGGTCGCAAGTGGCGGGAGTTGGCTGTTGATGCCGTAACCCTCGCCGAGGCAGACCCGGAGGGACCGCGGTTTGCCGACTATGACAGCTATCTCATCATCCACGCCGGCCTCGGCCACGAAACCGGTGCGTTGAATGACGTGCGTTCGGTCTATCTCGGCCCTGCGGATCTCATCGATTATGGTGGCCCCCTCGCTGTCGATGACGGCACGCATCTGATCGACAATCTGATGATCCTGCCGGAGTCGGTCGACAATCGGGGCCGCGCCGGTCTCAATGGCCTGCTGGCCAAGTTCTTCGGTCATCAGCTGGGTGCACCGGGGTTGTCCAATTTTGCCGACGGTTTGCCCGGTGTTGGTGGCTGGAGTCTCATGGATGTCGGCGCCAATCGCATCGGCTTCATTCTGCACGGTGATGAACTCGATTACATGTTGGGCACAGTCCCCCCCCATCCACTGAGTTGGACAAAGGCTCGCCTCGGGTGGATTGAACCGACCACCATTCGGAGTGATACAACTGTGACCATCCTCGCCGGTGACAGGGCGCCGTCTGCGGGAAGCGCTGCCACTCGGGTGGTCCGTGTACCCCTGTCGCCGACGGAGTCGATCTGGTTGGAGAATCGACAGCAGCGGGCACGTACCGAATTCGACTTGCCAGCAGGGGTTGTGGTCCCCTTTGCGGGACTCGAGTTGGGTTGGATCGACCCAACAGAGGCTGAGTTCAGTCATACGATCACGGCAGAAGAGTCGGAGGCTCTCGCCGGCCGGGAGGCGGGCGTCTGGCTCGGGACGGATGAGTACGACGCCTTCATCCCGAGCTCCGGGATTCTGGCCTGGCACGTGGACGACGCCGTGATCTCAAGCGCCCCGGAAGGTTTCAATAACGACCGTGAGCGTCCTGGCCTGGTGCTGATGGAAGCGGACGGTTACCGCGACATCGGCAACTTCTATTTCGATCGTCAGGATCTGACAGAAGGCACCCGAAGCGACGCCCTGTATGCGGGGGTTGATGCCGCTGGTGCCGCAGGTGTGGGTGAGATAGGACCGGGGACCTCTCCCGACACCCGTACGAATACGGGACTAGACACGGGGATCCGCGTCGAAATTCTGTCGCCACCAGGTGACTCCATGCGGGTGCGGTTGCACTTCGGCCGCAGTCTGGCGTCGTGGCCGCGGAGTCTGCCCGGTGTCAGCCGCCTACAGGCGCTGGACTCACAGGCCAATGGTGGCATCCAGTTGATCGCCACCGGTGGGGGGGAGACCGTCCTTTTTTGGACGCGGCCGACACCTGATGTGCGCCTGACGGGTACGCTGCTGGCGGCTGGCGCCGAGGGGCTATTTCTGTCGACGACGGATGGCATCAGCGCCCATCAGACGGATGGCGCGCCGCGTTGGGCGGTGCTGGCGGCAGACAAAACAAAACATACCCATACAATATTGAGTGAATCACTCGCCGGTACGGGGTCGGCTCTGGTCACTGCCGGCGACGGCGGTCTGATCGCTTGGGAGCCACAGAGCGGCGCCAAGCTGTTCGAAGATGATCTGCCGGTGACCGGACTGTCCGCCGGCGATTCCGATGGCGACGGCGAGGTCGAACTGATCGCCCTTGGTCCTCAAGGCGTGCGTCGGTACCATGGTTCCGTCGCGACCGTCATCGACGCGGGAGCCGGGCCGTGGTTGCCACCGGCGTCGGGTGATCTCGATGGCGATGGCGCCGCGGATCTCGTCCTCCTCGATAGGTTGGGACGGTTGTCGAGTGTGGGGCAGGCCATCGACATCGATGTCCGTCTCGGTGCAGTACCGACAGGCGCTCCGGCTCTGGCCGATATCGACGGTGATGGGCGGTTGGAGATCGTCGTGCTGACGCAACAACAACTTCATGTGATCACCGCCGGTGGCTTAGCCGCGGCCGCTTTCCCGGCGACCATTCCCACACACCATGAGGCGGGTCAGTTGTTCGGCGAGCCCGTGGCTGGGGATCTCGACGGCAATGGCGCGCAGGAGATCTACGCTGCTGCCAGCATCGGCATTTACGGCATCGGCGCCGATGGCGATCTGTTGCCTGGATTTCCGCTGCTGACATCGGCGTCACCCGTGTATACCCCTTTGCTGGCGGACATCGACGGCGACGGTGCCGTCGACGTGGCTGCTGCCGCCGATGACGCCGTGTATGTCTGGCAGCCACTGAGCTGGAATGGCGATTTCGCCAGCGGCACGGCGTCGGCCTGGGCCCAGGCTGGTGGCACTGCCGCGGGCACGCGTGCCTACTTTGCCGCACTCGGCGATCCACCATCGACACAGACAGGCCAGTTGCTGCCGGCGGCACGTTCCTACTGTTATCCCAATCCGGTGGATGGCGACACGGACAAAGCGACGGTGCGCTTTTATCTGGCCCGTGACGCGAGTGTCACGCTGCACGTGTACGACGCGATCGGTACACAAGTGGATCGTCTTGCTGCGGCCGATCTGCGGGGCGCTGCCGAGAATGAAGTTTCGTGGTCCACCGACGGCTACAGCAGCGGTCTCTACCTCTGTCGTCTTACGGCGACCGGTGTGGATGGCAGCCGTGGTGAAGTGACGCTGCGTATGGCTGTGAGCCGATGAGGCGACCCACCGTCGCCTGGCTCGTGGTGGCCTGCTGCTGTCTGGCGATTCCGGTGTCGGCGCAGAACCACCCCGAACTCGAATGGCGCATCCTCGAGACCGAACACTTTCGCGTGTTGTATCATGGGGGGCTCGAGGCGACCGCTCAGCATGCGGGCAGGATCGCCGAAGCTGCCTGGGCGCCGGTGACCGAGCTGTATGACTATCGACCAGATGGTCCGGTTCGTCTGATCCTGAAGGACTACGACGACTACGCCAATGGCGCCGCCTATTTCTATCACGACGCCATCGAGATCTGGACGTCTCCCCTCGACCATGACTTTGAGATGCGCGGTGCCACGGATTGGCTGCGCAATGTGATCACCCACGAGTTCGTGCATATCATCTCTCTCGGCGCCGCCCGCAAGGGTTCGCAGCGAGTACCGGCTGGGTTTCTCGAATATTTCGGCTACAAAGAAGAGACGAATCGGGACGACATTCTTACCGGTGCTCCCGATCGGTTGACGGTGCTGCCTGTGGCCAACACCGTCGTGCCCATGTGGTTTGCCGAGGGCGTCGCACAATACCAGACGCAGAGCGTGCATCACGACCGCTGGGACAGCCACCGGGATATGATTCTGCGCACCGCCGTGTTGGCTGGCACGGTGCTGCCTCTTCAGGACATGGGCGTATTCGGCAAGCGGGGCTTTGGCAACGAGTTCGTTTACGACCATGGGTATGGTTTTGTCAGCTACATCGCCCAGACCTACGGGGACTCGGCACTGGCGGCGATCTGCCGCCACGCCGGCCGCTGGCACACCACCGATGTCGATGGTGCCCTGAAGGCGGTTACGGGACGTCCTGCCGAGCAGTTGTGGCAGGACTGGCGTGACAGCATGGAGCACAGATACGCCAAGCAACTCGAGGCCCTCGGCCCGCTCAAGGAGGGTGACCGACTCACCGACGAGGGATTCTCCAATACGCGGCCCGTCTATGCACCCGACGGGGAGCACGTCGCCTACCTGACCACCGGCAAGGGCCATTACGGTCCCCATGCACTGGTGGTGCGCGATCTGCACAATGGTGAGGACGAGATCATCGCCCCTGCGGTCGCCTCCGTGCCTGCATGGGACCCCGATGGCGAGCGACTGCTCTTCGTCCGCAAGAAGGTGGCTGACAAGTATGGCTCGCGCCGCGCCGACCTCTTTGAGTGGGACAGGAGGTTGCCGCAGCGAGGCTGGATGGGATCAGCTCTGTGGGCGTTGCCGGCGCTCACGGGCGTGCACGCACCAAAGGACCCACGAATTCAGCAACTGACAAAAAACGAGCGCGCTCTGTACCCCGCCGTATCTCCCGACGGCGAGCGCCTCGCCTACGTCCGTGGAAGCGCCGATGGCGCGGCTCTGGTGCTCGCCGACCGCGATGGCGAGAATGTGCGCGAGTTGGCGCACTATGGTGATTGGACCCAACTGTATACGCCGCGCTGGTCTCCCGATGGGACCCGACTGGCTATTTCCGTGTCCCGCCAGGGGCGACGGGATATCGTTTTGGTAGATATCGACGGAGGTGTCATCCGGCCTCTTATCGCCTCGTCAGGCACAGACCGCGACCCAACGTGGTCCACCGATGGTGAGCGCTTGCTCTTCGTCAGTGATATCTCCGGTGTCTTCAATGTCTACGCCCACGAGATGGCAAGCGGTGAGATCGAACAGCTTACCAATGTGCCCGGTGGCGCCTTCTTCCCGACGGTGAATGCCGCAGGGGACATCCTCTACAGCGGTTATGGCGCCGATGGCTTTCATCTGTATCGTCTGCCAGGGGACCGCACCGAAGGCGTGGCTGTCACCTTCGACATGGATGAGGACTCGGACCCGGCGGCAGCGTCGACGGCTCCCGTGACAACGGTTGGGCACGCACAGCAGCAACTCTACGGCATGGAGATGTTGCGGACCACGGTGATGCCGAGGCTCTCGCTCGATGAAGGGCATCTCAAGTTGGGGGCCTATTTCGGCACCTCCGAAGCGCTCGATAAACAGAGCATCTTCGGTGCCGCCAACTATGCACCGAGCAACGGTGATCGAGACCTATACGCCGTTTATAGATTTCGCGGCTTTCGCCCGACCTGGCGACTCAGCTTCATCCATCTGAAACGGCATTCGGCCAGAGGTGACAGTTCCGAGGCGCGCGACTTCTTTGTGGAAGGCATGAACTTCAGCTTGAATCGGCTCACCCTCGGTGTCGGCGGCCGCCTCAATGCGACGAGTTCGGTGGACGCAAGTCTCGCCTATGACCGTTACGATGCGAGCCTGGAAAACGACCAGTTGTTTCATCGCGGTGATGGTCGACCTGGATTCAGGCGTATCCAGGGCAAGCCCATCGGCTACACCTATCTGAACGGATTCGATCTGGGGTTCGTTTATCGCCACGACTCCGTGGCGCGTCGTCAGGACCGGGACATCAATCCTCGTGGTGGACGGCGCATCTACGCACGCTACGACCGCATGTCGAACTGGTTTATTGAGGGCTTCAACGAGCAGAACACCTCCTTTCTCCAGGAGGAGTATCTGCGCTTGCTCTATAACCAGGTCACCGTCGACTGGCGCGAATTCATCGGTCTACCAAAAAACACGACGCTCGGTCTGCGCGCCTACGGTGGCCTCATCGACTCCGATCGAGTCGACGACGAAACGGTCGGAGACTTTTTCGACTACCACCTGGGCGGCATCCCCTACATGCGCGGCTACACGTTCTACAGCATCGAGGGACGCAAGGCGGCGATGGCGAATGCGACCTTCCGTTTTCCTCTACTGCCGGCCATACACCGACGCCTCGGACCATTGTATGTCGACAAGATATACGCCGCCATATATGGTGATATCGGCAAGGCCTGGGATGACGAGAGAACCACAGCCGACCCCGTCTATGGACGGACGGGACCTGTGCGCGATGCGGGATTGCAATTGCGGTTAGACCTGATCTCTTTCTACAGCTTGCCAACGCGAATCGAGTTGGACGCGGCCTATGGCTTCGATGAAGTCGACAACAAGGGACCGTGGAAGCTGTACCTTACCGTACTGTTCAACTACATCAACTGGATCGATCCCGGGGAATGAAATGGCTTTCATGAGCAGCGGCGTGCGATACTCGGCTATTGTGATCCTGGTGGCGACTGCGGTCGTGACCAGTGTCGATGCAACCGAGCCGGAGGTGGCAAATCCATTGTCCCTGCCATGGTTGGCACAGGTGCAACTGGATCGACCTGCCGATCTGGCAACGATCCTGCTGGCGCAGTCGTCGACGACAGATGCGGTGGACTCCGTGGCGACGACTACGGTTGCGACGGATGTTCGAGCGCAAGGTCCCGTCAAATCTCCCAAGCGTGCATTCCTGATGTCGTTGCTAGTGCCCGGAACAGGGGAGTTCTGGGCGGGGTCAAAGAAACGCGCTGCCTTGTTTTTTGGTCTGGAGATGGTTGGCTTGGGGACGTATCTGAGCTGGGACGGAAAAGGCAATGACCTGGAGGACGAGTTCCGGGCCCGTGCCGATACGACCTACAATCCCTGGAACTATCTGGCCTGGCGCGACTCCCGCAACAGTCGATTCTCGTCGATCACCCACGTTTTGCCATGTTCCTCCTTCGTCAAGGCGGCGCCCTACTCGTCCAATCGCGATGCGGTTCCAAACGCGATCCGTAACTGTCCGGGCTCTGAAAAGCAGCAGTTCTACGAACTCATCGGCAAATATGACCAGTTCGTTTCCGGTTGGGGAGATGTCTATCGCGACGATCGCGACGACGGCGAGGGGAACCGAGTCGAGTTCACGGAAGTCGATTCTGCAGAGAACTTCCAGTCCGCGACGCGGCTGTCGTATGAGATCGATCGAGATGAGAGCAACAAATACTTGAAACGAGCCTCCAACGTGCTTGGGTTGATATTGGTCAACCATGTCTTGAGTTCGATCGACGCCGCAAGGGTGGCACGGGCGCGGGGTCTGGGCCAGGATGAAGCCGTCATCGATCGTCGCACCCGCTTCGGTGTCGCCCTCGGCGGCAGCTCCGGCACAACACCTCTGCTCATGGCCTATCGACCCATCGAGTGATGAACCTTCTTCGCATCGGGTTGTGGGTACTGCTAGGCGCTGCCACGGTGACACCGGCGGCGGCCGAAGGCGGGGCGGGTCGTTTCTGGCGCTCGCTGCTGATCCCGGGTTGGGGCCAGCATGCCGGTGGTAGCGATCGGACGGCCGCACGCTTTCTGGCGCTGGAGGGTGCATTGTGGGCAGGATATGCCGGCCTCTCCGAAGTCTTCGACATCCGTCGCGACACCTATCGCACCTTCGCTTCAACCCACGCCGGGGCAGAGACGTCGGGCAAGAACAGCGAGTACTTCGATGATCTCGGATTCTACGCTACTCATCATCAGCACAATCTGTTCGCCCGTGTCGATGACGGGCCGCGGGCGATGCTGTATGACAACACGGCACAATCCTCCTGGGAGTGGGATGATGACCGCTCACGAGAACGCTATCGCGAACTGCGCAACGCCGCCCAGAGCATGGAGCGCAACGCGCTGTATGTGACCGGTTTTGTCGTGGTCAATCACCTGGTTGCCGCCGTGCATGCTGCCCGCATGGATCGAGATGTTGGTCTCAGCACGGGCGGCGTGTCAGCTGTCGCCATCGACTGGCACTGGCGGCCGGATCGCCTCGACCTGGTGCTCACTCGTCCTTTCTGACCCATGGGCCGCCCTCTGTTCTGCGCGTGCGTACTGGTGCTGGCGTGGCTGCTGCCCGCCGTTGCTGTCCCACCAGACGAAGGCCCCGCTGTGCGTTGTGGTACCAATTGGCTGCGACGGGAACGGGCGGCGGGGCGCATGCAGTTGCCACAACCAGTACCAGCAAGCGCCAGCAAGAGAGCCCAGGATTCAGCCCCCATCCAGGTGGGTACGGAGTTGTTGTTTCCCGTCGGCGGCGGTTCTGGTTCGCTGATTCCAGCCACCTGTCAGCGAGTCGGGGCACATGCCTACGTCTTTGTCGAGAATCGTCACTGGGACACCAACGGCGGCTCCATTCTGCAGTCTCATGTCGATGCTCTCAGCGAACTGTTCGACACGACGAGCCCCGCCGACTCCACGCGTGGAGTCTACGAACTCGAGATCGAGACCTTCGGTGCCGCCGCGGATGTGGATGGAGATCCCCGGATCTTCCTGCTCGTGCTCGACATCATTCAGGGCAATGTCGTCGGTTATTTCGACCCTGCCGTGGCGGCGTATGAGATTCCGGAATATCGCCGTGATGTCCTGTTCATCGGCGAAAAAAAATTGCGTCGCAGCAATTACCTCGCTCTCGGCACACTCGCCCACGAGTTCCAGCATCTCATCCACTGGGGTTGGGACGAGGACGAGGACATCTGGGTCGACGAGGGACTTTCCGGTTTCGCCGAAGAACTCGTCGGTTTTCCTGAAGCGGATCCGAATGCCGTACCCCAATTCCTGCAGAGTCCGCACACATCGCTCACCGATTGGAACTTTACCAGCGCCACACGTTCCTATGGCGTCACCTATCTATTCATGTCATTCCTCGCAGAGCGTTATGGTGCCAGGCTGATCAGCGAATTCGTCGCCCAACCACGGAATGGTACGGCGGGCCTCGACGCGGCGATGGAGGCTCGTCAGGAGACGGACCGTTTTATCGACGTGTGGCAGAAGTGGACGGTAGGCAACTATGCGGCGGCAGAGACGGGATTCGGCTACGGCGCTTTGGGTCAGCGGCGAGTGCAAACCCTCGATGTAGAGATCGACATGCTGCCACTAGAGAATGCCCCCCTAGGTATCAGCGGCAGATGGGGTACCGCCAACGTCCTGTTCCGCACGCCGGGCGACCTGCTGATCGATTTTGATGCCAGTGACGATGTCGGACGTTACAATGTGTGGACCTACGCCATGAGCCCCGCAGGGGCGACGCTGAGGGAGGTCGTCATCGGCTCCAACAATCGTGGCTTGGCGCAACTCAGTGGCATCGACAGTGCCCTTGTCATCGTCGGCCGCACATCGCAGCAGGGCCAGAACTTTCGTTTGTCGGCGCGGGCCTCTACGCCAACAGTGGTCGACGAAGTGGCGGTGTTGCGGGCAGCTCCGGCGTTGGCGCCGGCCTATCCCAATCCCTTCAACAGCAGTGTCCGTATTCCCTACAACGTCGCCATGCAAGCAGATGTCGAACTGGCCATCTACGATCTCGCCGGTCAGCAGGTGCGACGTCTGGTCAGCGAGGCGCGTGCGCCAGGACGATACGAGGTTGTCTGGGATGGACTGGACGCCGCCGGACATGCCGCCGCGTCAGGCACGTATCTGACGCGACTACGCCTCAATGCCAACGAGCATGTGCAGAGGCTGTCGCTGATTCGCTAACCGATCATCGACCGAAGCAGTCCCCAGGTACGTCAAGCGCCGCTACTCGACAGGCTTGTTCCTGTTGCTGTTGTTGCAGGTCGTGTAGAACATCGGCCAGCCGGTGGCCACTCGATGGGTGTGTGAGATCGGGTGCGATCTCGATCAATGGTTCCAGCACGAAGCGTCGTCGCTCCAGCCAGGGGTGGGGGACCGTGAGACCCGGCTCATCAACCTGGTGATCGGCATACAACAACAGATCCAGATCCAGCGTCCGGGGTCCCCAACGAACCAGTCGTTGCCGCCCGTGTTCACGTTCTATCGCAAGCAGCGTGTCGAGCAACTGGCGTGGGGTAAGTTCGGTTGAGACGCTGGCGGCAGCATTGAGATAATCCTCCTGCGCGCCGCCGCCCACAGGCGATGTTTCCCACGCCCCCGAGGCGGCCACCAGCGTGATGCCGTCGTGGTCCGCCAGATCGGCGAGTGCCAGATGCAGCACGGCGAGACGGTCGCCGATGTTGGAGCCAAGTCCGATGTAGGCGACTTCAACCACGATCGAAAATACGCTCGATTTCGATTTCCAGTCCGTCGAAATTGCCGGCGACGGGTGGATTCGGTTTGCGCACCCAGACCCGCACACTGTCGACTCGCTCAAAAGCCTTGCCAATGGCGGTGGCCACAGCTTCGGCTACGGCTTCGACCAGATCGAAGCGAGGACCTGCCGTGACCGCGTCCTC
>DPVW01000149.1:35030-35337 GCA_003529325.1 Candidatus Latescibacterota bacterium
CAAGCGAGGACCTGCCGTGACTGCGTCCTCGACAATCTTGTACAGGCGAGCATAGTCCACCGTCGACGCCGGATCATCACCGAGCCCTGCCGCCGACAGGGAGAGTCGTAACTCCACGTCGACCTCGAAGCGTTGCCCGAGGCGGGCCTCTTCCGGCAGGAGGCCGTGATGGGCAAAAAAGAGCATGTTGCGAAGGCGTAGGAAATCGGTCACTGGTCCCTCCGGAATGAGTTGCTATGACTTCATAGGGGCTCGAGCAATATTGCCAGTAGGAAGGTTGTTCCTCCACGCCTCATCACGGCGCAAG
>DPVW01000291.1:0-10592 GCA_003529325.1 Candidatus Latescibacterota bacterium
CGTCACTGCCTCAGGCAGCCGTGGCGGCGTAGTCGATGTCGAACTCTTGTTGTGGAACACAAGTGATCGGAGCCCTGCTGCCGAAGTACTACTTCTGGCCGCGCTATGGCTCCCAACAATGGCGCCAGTACGCCATGGTGCTGGCGGTCGGTTTCGGCGTTGGCATTTTCCTGATTGGAATGGTCTGCGCCGCCGTGCTCATGATCTCCAAGGGCGTGTCGCCGTCCGATTTTTGACGACAGCCCAGTACCCGCCAGCCCGTTATCGGGCACCATCGAGGTTTAAATGGAACAGCATCACCGCATTGCCCGCATCATCGAACACTGGACCCTGCCCACCGCAGCTCAGGTCGTCGATCACGTCCGCCGCGCCAGAATACAGCTGGTACAGATGGGCAACTTCGGGGTAGAATTCTATTCGCTTACCGACGACGAGGAGTTTACCTCGTCTTCGGGCATGCCGCTGCGCGGTGCCAAGGCCAATCTGGATCTGGCTGCTGAGGTGATTCCCCAGGTACAGGAAGCCGGCGCCAAGGTCGTCGGTCAGCTGTCGACGACCATGCTCTACGGCAATCACGAACAGCGAATGGGCCTGTTTGGTGACGATAACTGGGCGCAATTATGGACCGACGATCTGCTCGGCCCGGCGCCCTGTGCGAGTGTTGAAGAATGTTGTCAGCGTAACGAGGACGGAGCTCTCCGATGGCGCTCCATAGAGGGCCGTCCCCACCGCACCTATCGCGGCTGTATGAGCAATCCAAAGTGGCTGGCAGTGCTCAAGGCGATGGTGAGCAAGGGAATCGAAGTTGGTCTCGACGGTTTCAACGCCACCCACCATTATGAATCCCTCTGCCACTGCGAGTATTGCGTTGACTATGCACGTGGTCACCTGAACGCGAGGCTCAGTGAAGCGGAAATTCAGGGGATGTTCGGTGCCGCCGATTTGCAGCAGGTGGCTGATGTGCTCACCCCAGCTGCCGCTTGCACGGAGGAGCTGGCTGCCCGCCTGAGCCTGGTCATTGCCCAGGGTTCTGACCTGAAGCGCAAGGAGGCCTTCGACGAAGTCTTCATCGAGCATGGTCGCTCACTCAATCCGGAATTGCTCCTGGCCCAGTGGAATCACAAGTACGACTTCAGGCCGCATGACGAGCGTTGTCTGCTGCCGCAGGAGTTGTGGGCGAGGGGAGAGGACTATATCTGGTACAGCCAAGGCCCATCCAAGGCGATCACTTCGCTCTCCCAGGGGTACCTCGCCGATATGGGCTTGCCGTCCCGCTTCATGTACGCGGCCGGCGGCGGTCGAGCCTTCGTCATTAACAAGTACGACTACAAACGTTGGCGTATCTGGGCCGGCGAGGCGATGGCCCATCATGGCACCGCGCTGGCTTTTCACGCCGGCCCACCGCGCCTGGATCAGGAAGAGAGCAGCAACATTGCGCCGGAGGACTACTATGGCCCGGTCATTCGCTATCAGCGTTTCATGTTTCACCACGAAGAGCTGCTGCACCCGGCAACTGCGTGGTCACAGATCGCCCTGGTCTATCCCAAGCGAGCCGAGATGCACAAGGAGATGGAGTGTCTCAACGCGCTCAAACGCCTGGGACAGCATCTGGAGGACGGTCACTGGTTTTTTGACATCATCCTCGACGAGCAGCTGATCGACCGCGCTGGTGACTACGATACGCTAATCGTCCCGGAAGTCGAAAGGCTCAGCGCTGCAGAGGGAGAAACACTGCAGCAGTTCGTCGGCGACGGTGGTCACCTGGTGTTCACGGGCAACAGCGGCCACCGAGACGTGGATGGCGTGTCGTACGATGAGCCGTTGCTGCAGGCGTGGCGGACATCGCCGAGCGGGGAATCGATCGGCAGTGTCGAAACGAATGGCACTGGTGGCAGCATGCACATCCCCGACGGTCCCTGGGTTCCGGAGACGATGCCGATCAAGGGTATTCCGCAAGAGATGCCGATTTTTCCCATGCTGGAAGAGGATGACTTCGGTCAGCGATTTCTCGTGGAGCTGGAACAGTTCATCGGCCAGCCCTGGTTGGTTACCGACGCACCCTGGTTCGTGCGGGTGCGGGCATGGCGCCCGCACGACGTCGACGCCGTGGTCATTCACTGGATCAACTATCGGCAGGATGAAGAGGCGGTAATCGAAATCCCGCTGCCGGTCGGCCCGCTGCAGGCTGAATGCGAAATCCCTGACGGCTTTTCAGTTGATCGAGTCGAGTGGCACTACCCGGAGATGCGCGAGCCCGTTGTGCTTGAACAGGACGTTCACGAGCGACAAAGCGGCGCTACAACTGTGCGATTCATCATTCCGGCCCTCATTGTCTATGGCATGAGTGTGCTGTGCCTGCGCGAAGGGTGATAGCGGCATGCCGGCCAGCGACCTGACCATCATCCACCTGTCTGAGCTGCACTACCACGCCGAGGGCACTCGGCATCTCGAACACCTCGACAGCCACGCTGAAGCGTTAAACACCCTCGAGCACTTGCGCCGCTACGCACCCAGGCCGAGCCTCTTCGTCATCACCGGTGACCTGGTCATGGGGTTGCGTAATGCCGAGGTCGGCTACCCCCGAGTGAAGCAGCTGGTCGAACAGATGGCGGCCGAGTTCGAGGTGCCAGTCCTGCTGGCTTTGGGCAACGGGGATACCAATGAGCCCTTCCGCCGTATCGTGCTGGGCGAGGCGGCACCGGTCAGCTCGAGCCGCTACTTTCACAGCCACGTCGTTGACGGTCTGAAGATTATCGTCCTCGACTCGCACGCTGATGGCGAACATTTCGGCGACTTCGATGACGAGCAACTCGCCTGGTTGAGCGCCGAACTGTCGGCTTCACCCGAGATGGATTTTATCCTCGCCTTTCATCATCCCCCTGGCAATGTTGTCTTTGGCCGCGATCACGAGGACGTCATCAACGCCCCTCGCCTCGCAGAGGTCATTGCCGGGCACAACGTCATCGGCATACTCAACGGCCACTTTCACAAGTCTTATCTGAGTAACTTCGCCGGTGTTCCGGTCGCTATCACCAAGGGCACGAGCACGACGATCACCTGGTCACACGAGCAGCAGATGATTCACGAGCGCACGGGTGGTGGCTACAACATCGTTCATGTGCGCGATCGTCGAATGCACGTCAGTTTCATTGATGTGACCAGCGAGCGGCCGACGCTGAGGTGGGAAGATCCCAGGTGGCACGAAATGAAAGCGGAGAGACTGGCCAGGGAATAAGATTCCAACTTCCGTGGTTCAACCTGAATCCTCCACGGCACTTTACTACATTCGTCAGAAGGTATTCGTCAGAAGATCTATGAATGAAATTCGCTCCCGCGGAACCACCTCTTCGCATCAGGTTCCTGCGCGAGTGCGGTAATCCTATCAGGAGATGAACGAAAGATCATGACTACACTGATTGAGACTGCACCCAATTCGCAAGATTCAGCTGCGCCCACCCCTCTTGAGGGACAGGTTGAGGCCTATAAGCGTGACGGTTTCATCATCATCGATGACGTACTGCAGGGAGATGAACTGGCGCGTGTGCAGGCCGGCTTCGACCGAGCGCAAGCGGTGACTCGAGTTGACTGGGAAGCTGGCAGAGCAGCGGGCAAGGGTGTTTCGGAAAACGGCGAGTACTACGCTTCCGACACCTTCCACGGCAGAAAGTACTTCGACATCTACCCCCTCCATCTGCTCGAGCAGGACGACGCTTGTGTTGAGATGATTACCCATCCGCGGCTCTTCCCCTTTCTCAGTGCCACGGTCGGCGAGGACGTGCAGACGGCGACCATACAGGTACGCGTCCTGGAGCCGCAAACGGCCGAAGACGCACAAGAGGAGGGTGGCTACGTCAACTGGCACCGGGACCACCGAAACGACGAAGCCTGGCGCTACACGGGACGGCCGCTCAATACCAAGGTTCTCGTTTATCTGACTGATGTCGGTCCCGATGACGGCTGCACCGCCTGCGTCCCCGGCTCGCATCTGTGGGACCACGAGCCCGACCACCTGGAGTTCAAGGGCATGGGGGGAGGCGAGTCTCAGCCAACCAAGGTCCGGGACCAACGGGACATGCCGGGCATGGTGGCCGCTGAAGTGAAAGCCGGCAGCGCCTTCCTCTTCAATACCCGGCTCTGGCACACGACGCTACCCAACACCGGCGACCGCGATCGCTGGGCGGTACTGACACTGTACTGCCCCTTTTACCAGAAGCAGCCCGGGGTGACGATCGAAGCTGCGGTGGCTCTGGAGGCTTCGGGCAAACTGAATACGCCGATACGCCGGCAGCTGTTCGGTCTCGAGCCGATGACGGGCGCCAATGGCTACAAGCGGCTGGCGCAGCACAATGGTAGCGATACCGACGATCGCATGTTCAAAGGAGTGCGCCCAGCCGTGATGGGGGAGAAGGTAAAGTGAAGGTGGGAGATTAACCGATGCGGACGTTCAAGACCGGTCCCACCCCGGAGCAGCTGCGGGAGATGGACAGGGATATCCAGTTCTACCCCAGTACGACCCAGAGTCCGCAAGCGCTAACACCAGAACAGATCGTATCGTTCAATTCGCACGGGTACCTCAAAGGTCTGCGGATCTTCGATGATGAGGAGATCGCCGAGATTCGAGATTACCTTGATGGGCTGTTGGCCGATACCATGGCCGCGGGGGGCAGCAGCTACTCCATCTCATCGGCCCATCTCAAGAGCGGCAGGGTCCACGACCTGATGCAGGACCAGCGCATCGTCGCCCGCGCTCAGGACATACTAGGGTCCGGTATTGTCGGTTTGGCATCCCAGCTCTTCTGCAAACAACCTCACGATCCTGTGACCATCGCCTGGCACCAGGATGCCAGCTACTGGCCGCTGACGCCATCGAGGACCGTAACGATCTGGATCGCCATTGACGATGCCGATACCGATAACTCCTGCATGCGCTTCGTAGACGGCTCCCACTTGCACAGCCATATCAACTATCGCCAGAGCGAGGAAGCTGAGAACAATCTGTTTACGCAGACGGCGTTGGATGTAGAGCGCTACGGTGAGTGTGTCGAGGTCGAGTTGAAGGCGGGTGAGATCTCCATGCACTCCGATCTCATGCTGCACAGCTCCGAAGCCAATCGCTCAGCACGACGGCGTTGCGGACTAACCCTGCGCTACTGCGCCACCGATGTTCGGGCGTTCCCCGGATTTGGCTGGGCCGAGGAGGGCGTCCTCATCAGTGGCGAGGATCCCACCGGCCACTGGGGAAATCCGGCGCGGCCCCCGCACGATCTGATCATAGCGGTCTGAACTCAACCAGGCGCCGGCCTTTGTCGTGCCCTGGTGCTGTCACGTACTGCACCGCGCGCGTGTTGATCGAGTCCGCATGGGCGAAATGCACATGGCCACAGAACGCGGCCACCACATTCGGTGCCGTGGTCACCGCGTGCACGAACTCGAGAGTTTCTGGTGTATCCGCAGTGGTCTGCCAGTGATCCCGGCTTTCGCTCGACCAGTCCGGATCACCCATCATCGGTGGGGAGCCGAGCATGTCGATGATCGCATCGCGCAACGTCGGCAGGCTCAACGGCCAATGGAAGAGCACGACCGTAGGCTGCCCCATCGCCAATTGGGCATGAACGAAGTCGACCTGTTTGCGCGACAGCTGTGGAATCGAGTTGTCGACGGTGATGAAGCGAATCCCGCCGATCTCTCGAGCGGCACAATCCGGATCACCGTTGTGCAACGGCTGTAACGCCGCCAATCTGGTCAGCCGGATCTCTTTGTTAACGGGCTCGTCCGTGTAGTGGACATCGTGATTACCACATGTGTACATGGCCGGCACACCGAGTGTGGCAATCTGCTCACAGACGAATTCGACGTTTACCGGTGACGGGAAGTGGATGATATCACCGGTCAAGGCCAACAGGTCGAGGGTTTCATCTACCGCCCTGCTCATTGAATCCCGGAACGGCTTCACGGGGTCAGGCTCGGTACCCCGCTCTCGATGCACCTTTTCAATGCGTTTGGTATAGGTAACGCACCCCTCGTACCGCTCCCCGTCCCGTTCGTCAAAAAATCGCAGGTGCGTGTCCGTCAGGTGAAGCATCCGCACCGGCTTGGCCAGGCCCTCAATCCGAATGACGGCACTGTCGTCGGTGAAGCTGTGGATGACCCGCATCAGGTCCGGAGCGCTCATAACCGGCCTCCCTGAATGTCGCCAACCACCTCGACTAGCGCGTCCGCGGCGGCGTCGAGCATGTGGTCACCTTTTTCTTGTGTCCCGAAGGTCGGGTCGCCATAGACTCCTTGCTCGGTGATCTCGTCCATTCGCCGGAACTGAGCCACCTGCTCTCCGTACTCGGATTCTGGATGACTACCATCCAGTCCGCGACGCTCCGCTTTCACGAGATCAGGGCGGATTACCATCATCATGGAAGTTTCCATCTCGCCGGCATGCCCCCAGCCGTGGGGGCCAGCCTCCCTGATTTTCTCCAGGCGGTCCTGCGCGACCTTCCAATACGAGACGCCGTAGACGCGGGAATCCGCGTACTTCTCTTTCAGCTTCTGCAGGGTCACGGCCATGTCGGCCTCGTTACCGCCGTGTCCGTTGACGATCATGACTTTTGGAAAGCCAGCCTCAATCAGACAGCCGACGGTCTCCGCCATCAGATTGATATGGGTGTCTGAGGTGGCGGTGATGCAGCCGAGGCGAGTGTGGTGGTAGGAGTACCCCAGCCACTGTGTCGGCAGAATGACCACGTCTTGCGGCAGCCGTCGCTCGAGGCGTTCGACGATCTCCTGGGTTTCCAGTGTATCCGTCAAGAAGGGCAGGTGCGGCCCGTGTTGCTCGAAAGAGGCGATCGGGTACACCGGAACAATGTTGCTCTTGTCTAGCGCTTTCAACTCTGGCCAGGTCATTTCACCAAGCTTCATGATATCTGCTCTCCTGTGTCGTTGCTGGCGATGATCGCCGCCAGTTCGCTGCATTTCATCCAGGTTACTGTTGTGCCCCATAGGGCGTCTATGCGGCGACTAATTTCATCCAGCGCCCGTAGGCCGGTCATGCGGCCATTCGAAAACAGGCTCTGCCAGTGAGTGCACCAGATGATCGGCGTGCCGGCACGGTACAATTCTGCCAATCGTCCGCTGCTGCCATCTTCGCTCAGGTACGCGTCTGCTACTGAGTTGATGAAATCGACCCCGGTCTCTCGACTGTCCATGGTGGTCCATAGTTGGTCGCCGACCTGCGAACACAGGCTCACTTGCCAGCTGTCGCCGGCGTTGTGGACCACGCGGGAGCGGAACGTTGTCTCCTTGTTCTGTGTATGGAGGAAGTACCAGGTCTTGGTGCGGCCGTTCACCTCTCGCATGGCGTCGCGAATGGCCATCCGGTACTCGTCTTCGACATCGATGCCGAAATCCCAGGGCGAGGTGACACCGTTCGCCTCCAGGTCTGCAGCATTGAGGATCTTGAGGGCATAGGCGATGTACGGGGTCATGGTGGCGGCCGTTTGGTGCCGCGACCACTCGCGCTCGTTCTCCGACAACAGCGTCAGGTTGTCGAGGTCGAGGGTCTTGGCGTGCGTGAGAATTTCGGGGCTGATATCCATCGACGGTGTAACACGCTGGCGCACCAGATCGAGCCAGGTGTTGAGGTCGCCTTGATCACACCCGGGCCAGCCGTCGGTGATGGCGCCGAGTCCGGCCGGGTAGGGGAGGACGGAGAATTTCCCCTTTATGCCATGGCGATCGATGACATCGACGAAATGGCGCAGGAAATCGACGGGGACATCGCGAACAATCGCTTCGCCCGAGACCAGGGTGGGGTTTTCGGTTGCCTGTGACTCAGCGGCATGCCACCAATAGACATTGATGAGCGGGGCCGGATCATCAATGATGAGGACTATGGGTAGGCTCATACCACCTCCCGTCACCGTCAATCGCTGCCTTCCAACACGGCTCCATCACGCACGACGCGCTCCATCATGGAGTTGAATTCCGCCGTGCCGTCGTCATCCCAGTACTCGGTTTTCAGTGGCGCCACAAAGCTCATCGGCATCAGCATGCGGCTCCAGTCCGGGCGTACCATGAAGTGCGGATTGTTCGGGTCAAAACGCGTGTAGAGCGTAGCCCCGCTGTCATACTTACAGACGATCATGAACTTCGGTTTTTTCATCGGTTCGAGCTGTTCGAGGCGCTTTACCTCTTTCATATCCAACTCGACTCCCAAGCCCGGTTGTTCGGGGACGCGAATGAAGCCGTTAATCGGTTCCAGTGGCGCCGTGACGAAGCGTTCACTTGAGATTTCACTGGTGGCGCTGACGAAGTGGAAGTTCGCCGAGGGGAAGGCCGCCATCATGTGAACGTTCATAGCACGAGTGATGTCGCTGCCCGTGTTCTGCAGCATGAACGGGCTCTCACTGGCGGCGAACAGTCCGGCCTTCTGCATTGCCACGCCAATTCTCGAATGACCGAGCATGTAGGCGTCTGCGGGCCGGCGATAAATTTCGTAGGTCGCGCTGGTCGGGAAATGGTGCAAAACGATCGGTAGTCGCGAGCGCTGGCGTAATTCGATGTACCCGTCAATGTTCTCGCCCGGCAGCGGATCTTCAAAGCAGCCGGCGATCTCGTACTCAGACAGCTTGTCCAGCAAGCCCGGCATGTGATCCTCTGTGCCGTGCATGGTAAAGTCGTAGTGGAGCTTGAAGCCCTTGGGCGCCACCTTCTGCATGGCCTCGGTCTGATCGATCACATTCTGGAACGGCGACAGGTGAAACTTCATCCATGTGTGACCCTGTTTGGCGAAGGCCTGGACGGCTCGGGCCATGCGATCGGGGTGAGTGCTCACGGTCCAGGCCGCGACCGGAACCCATGATCGATATTTCTGACCGAAGAGCTTGTACACCGGAACCCCGGCGGCTTTGCCCATCAGGTCGTACATCGCTGTTCCCAGTCCGAGAGAAGTCTCATCGCCGATCCAGTCGAAGGGGTTGGAGCCGATGTACTGGTCGAGTACTTCCTGTTTTTCGGTAGACTCGCTTTCGCCGAGGCCGATCAAGCCATTGTCGGTATGCACGACGTAAATCGTGCGCTGGGTCATGTCATGATAACGCAAGAGCTCATCGGCTCTGGCCTCATCGTACTGCAGCGTGACCTGATGGATGTCGATATCGGTGACTTTCAAAGCCTGATTGACCTCGTCTGATTTAGATTCATCTGCCTAACCTCATGGTTGTGGTGCCGTTTAGATGACACCCGAGGTGACGCCTGAGATGGGTTTGTGTTAGTAGCGCACGACGAGTTCGACGTCGGTAAGGTTCAACGCGGCGCCGACCTTCGGATTGCGATCACGCACCGCGACGCGCACGGAATGTTCACCCGGTGACACGGCTGAATCGGTGAAATTCCAACTCAGCCACACCGCGGTACTGACCTCGCCAATCTCCCGCCACTGTGGTATCGGTAGAAAGGCCCCACCCGGAGGCGAGGAGCTATCAAGCTTGCAATAGTCGATCTGTGGTGGCTCCAGGTCTTCGCCATCCCACTGTACCGCCAAGGTGTCGCCGTTCGACCATTCGTTCACGCGTAGCCGCAGTTGTACCAGAGATGGTTTGTGGGCGGCAAAGTCATCGGCGATGTCCAACACGATAGTCGGCCCCTCACCGGTCAGCGTCTCGACAAGGTCAACGGGCACCTGGCCGTAGATCCGATCGATGCGAAAGGCTCCGCGCCAGGCGCCGGTGTGCTGTATGTAACGATGGGTGGCGGCGTAGATCTTGTCTTGCCCACTCAGGGTGTCTGCCGAACCGATAGTCGTTAATAGCGGCCTCTTTGAATCGCGATTGGCATGCCAGTTGAAGATGTAGATCCCGGTGGCGCCAGCACGGTGGTAGCGGCTGGCGATCGCTTTCGTGCGCAGGCGGTCCTTCTCGTCCTGCTCTTCCGGGCCGACGAAGGGATCGGGCAGATTGCTGTCGAAACCGGGGTAGACGGAGACATCCGTGCCCTCGCACAGCTTGGCGAATCCGGCGACATCGACGCTGGCATCCGTCACCGCATTGCCGGCCGGAATCAACATATCAACGAGGCCCTCCTCGACCCACGTCGGGATGTCGTAGCCGACTTGCCGGCACATTTCCAACGAACCTGACACTCGTGCCGCGACGTAAACCGGTCTTCCGCGCTCCTTTCCCACTGCCTCGGTCATGCGGCGTATGGCGCGCTGCAGGTCAGTGAGCAGGTAGCGCAGCCGATAACCCTCGTGGTCGGGAAAATGGAAGCCGTGACGCTGCCAGTCGGTTTCGATCCCGTCCCAATCGTAGCGCCGGCAGATCTCTTCGACGTGTTTGTAGCGGCGCTCTCTGATTTCAGGCACCGCCATGTTCCACGACAGCGCAAACCACTCTGAGGTGCGGTCACCGAGTACCCACTCGGGGTGATCGTGGCGCAGCTGCTCAACGCGATGGTCCCTGAGCAGTGCCCCCAGGTCAGCGACCTGGGCGCCGCCAAAATGATTGTCGTTCATGCGCACGGAGGCAAAGACGTCGAGGCCCAATTCGTGACCCCGTTCGATGAGGGCCTTTTGCGGATCCTCGCCGCGGTCGTACATCTGCAGG
>DPVW01000291.1:10918-11399 GCA_003529325.1 Candidatus Latescibacterota bacterium
TTCTCGGAGCCGTTGTACGCTCCGGCACTTGGGTAGGGGCGGTCGCGCTCTTCGCCCATGAACTCCACCACGTCGCTGGGCCAACGCGAGCCGCGGCCGCCACAGCTCCAGAACAGCGCCCCGACCTGGGTATCCTCGATCGGTGCGTAGGCCTTTTCGAGAAAATCGTCCAGCGATTGTGGCGTCGGTGAGTAGCCGTGGGGAGCGCCATCCCAGTTGTAGATGATTGGATAGGTACGTGGAATGGGCATATCTACGAGTTCTCCGGTCGCAGCTTGTGGAGTGCTTCCATCAGTCGCGGCGACAGCGCTTGTGCCTGGGCGCGTTTGGCGTTGTCGCGCGCGTGCTCGGCGCTATTGGTCCCGACAATGGCTGAGGTGATTACCGGATGGGATAGCGTGAAGCGCAGGGAGCACTCCAACGGATCGTCCCACGCCCCCTCCTCCTCCAGCAAGGGCCGCACGGGATCCCAATAGGGGCC
>DPVW01000199.1 GCA_003529325.1 Candidatus Latescibacterota bacterium
CGGGCGGGCCTCAAGTTGGTTGATAACCATCGAGGCACACCCCCCATGCGGGAGCTTCAATCTGATTCAGGCTTGCGAAAAGGACACCTGCATAAGACTCGGAATGAGTCTCCCGGTGGCCTTTCTCGAAGTAGGATCCGCCCACGATGTAATATCAAGCAAACTATCGACAGGCTCATTCTCTTAGGTTAGTGTGAGTTCTCCATCTCTGAGCAGCAGTCGAAACGACTTCCACGGGTACACGAGGATACATGAAAAAGGCAAAGCCATACAGTCGCAGCCAGCTGGCCGGCGAAGACGCCTCCGCACGCACCCTTACCGGCCAGAATCTGCTGCAGGTGGCGTTGCCACTGGGTGGTCTTGGCACGGGATGCATTTGCCTCAATGGCCAGGGGGGGCTGCAGGATTTTTCGATTCGCAACAGACCAGCTACCTCGGGTGCGCCCGACGGGCATGGCACCTCAGACGCTGCCTTCGCATTGCTGCACATCAAGGGCAAGCAACCGGTTACGAAGCTTGTGGAAGGCCCCATGCCGGCGGAGAAGATGTATAACCTGGGCACGAAGGGTCAGGGCTTTCGCCAGGGAGGGTATGAGGGGTTGCCCCGATTCAGCCAGGCGAGTTTTACCGGCCAGTTCCCCTTCGGGGCCGTGCGGCTGCAGGACCCCGAGATCCCACTGCGGGTCAGCGTAACAGGGTTCAATCCCTTCATTCCGCTGGACACCGTCAATTCCGGCATTCCCTGCGCGATCCTCGAATACAAGCTGGAAAATCGCGGCAAGAAGCGGGTGGACTACGAATTCTCCTATCACCTGTCGCACCTGGCAGGTGACTCGGGACGAGGAGGTGGAAGCAACACCCGCAATGAAGTCATTCCGGGAGGTGTCTATCTCTCCAACACCGAGCCGGAAGGGTCCGAGCATTCAGCAACCGCCTCCCTCACCGTCGCCGGACACCGTCCCAAGATCAAGGCCATGTGGTTTCGCGGTGGCTGGTTCGATTCCATCTCAGCCCTCTGGCGTGAAGTGTCGACGGGTACCTTCCGGCCGAACAAGGGCGAGGACGCGGCGCACAACAGCGGCAGAAATGGCGGCTCGGTCCTGTTGCAGGGATCGCTGGCACCAGGTGCGAGTGAGACCTATCCAATCGTCATCGCCTGGCATTTCCCCAACTGTCACTACGACGCTCGCCGGTCCAGCGACTCTGAGAACGACAGTTGCCAGCCGACGTGGCGCCCATTTTACGCCTCCCAGTGGGACAATGCAGCTGCCGTCGCTTCGTACGTGCGCCGGCACTACGACTCGCTGCGATCGCGGACCCAGGCATTCCACGACGCCCTTTTCAGCTCCACACTTCCCTCCTTTGTACTCGACGCCATTTCCGCCAACCTCGCGATCCTCAAATCGCCGACACTGCTGCTGCAGGAAAGCGGCAATGCCTGGGCCTGGGAGGGTTGTTTCGTCGACAGCGGTTGCTGTGCGGGCACGTGCACCCACGTGTGGAATTACGCCCAGGCCCTGCCACATCTCTATCCCGAACTCGAGCGCACCTTTCGCGAAACCGAATTGGAACGCTCCATGGACCGGCGTGGACACATCACCTTTCGCTCTTCACTGCCCGATGGCGAGACGGAGCATCAGTTCCACGCCGCATCCGATGGTCAACTCGGTGGCATCATGAAGGTCTACCGAGAATGGCAGATCTGTGGCGACAGGAAGTGGCTGAAGCGCATGTATCCTCTCGCCAGGCGCAGCATCGACTATTGCATCCGGACGTGGGACCCGCGCGGTCGCGGTGTGCTGGAGGAACCCCACCACAACACCTATGACATCGAATTCTGGGGACCGGATGGAATGTGCACCAGCTTCTATCTGGGGGCCCTGGCGGCGATGGCTGAACTGTCCCGCGATGTTGGCAAAGCGGAAAATGCCACGCGTTATGAAGAACTACGCAAGAAGGGCGCCGCCTACCTCGATAAACACCTGTGGAATGGTTCCTACTACGAACAACGGGTTACCTATCGGGGTCTGAAAAACAAGACCTTCGCCCGACTCGTCGACAAGGTCAACGCCGACAGTGGCGAGGTGGAGAAACTGCTGAAGCGAGAAGGACCCAAGTATCAGTATGGCACGGGCTGTATCTCAGACGGGGTCATCGGCAGTTGGATGGCAAGCATCTACGGTATCGGTGCGCCGCTGAGTCGGGCACGTGTCCGGCGCAACCTCAAGGCGATCTTCGAATACAACTTCAAGGCGGACCTGAGTGCTCACGCCTGCACCCAGCGACCGGGTTATGCCTGGGGTCAGGAGGCGGGACTGTTATTATGTTCGTGGCCGAAAGGCGGCAAACCGACACTGCCATTCGTGTACTCCGATGAAGTCTGGACCGGCATCGAATACCAGGTCGCATCCCATCTGATCGAAGAAGGACTTGTCGATGAAGGGCTGACGATCGTCAAAGGGGCACGCGATCGATATGATGGGCACGTGCGCAATCCTTGGAATGAGTACGAGTGCGGGAACTATTATGCCCGCGCCCTTGCCAGCTACGCCTTGCTTGGTTCGCTGTCAGGTTTTCGATATTCGCTGGCCAAAAAAACCATGTGGTTCGGTCCAAGGATAAAAGGAAAACGTTTTACCACCTTCTTTTCTACAGCAACCGGTTTCGGCACCCTCACCCTCACAGAATCCGCCTTGACGATCGACATGGTGGAGGGAGTCCTGGACGTGGACACACTTCATCTGGAACGCAAGGGCAAACGCCAACACATCCGCCGCGAGATTCGTGCCGTGGCTGGGAAACGAACGACAATCCGCCTATAGAGGTTCAGTCACTGCCCGCCATGCCAAGTGACCAGTTGCTCATCGACGTACGTCTCGAACGCGAGCGAGTGTCGTCCTTCGACGAATACCCTTTCGCTCTTGGGGTGATCCAGCACCTTCACGAGATACGACTCCATCCCGGTGTCACCTTCCTCATCGGTGAGAATGGCAGCGGCAAGTCCACACTCCTTGAGGCGATTGCCGTCGCCTGGGGACTCAACGCCGAGGGCGGTAGTCGCAGTCATCGCTTCGACACCCGTCGATCCCATTCCATTCTGCACGAGTATCTACGTCTGTCCCGTGGTGTGAGGCGCGCGCGGGATGCGTACTTCCTGCGCGCGGAGAGCTACTTCAACGTCGCTACGGAAATCGAGCGGCTTGACGAAGATGACTCACCTGCAGCACGAATCGGCCCAGCCTATGGCCCCCGCGCTCTGCACGAACAGTCCCATGGGGAGTCCTTTCTGTCTCTACTCATCAATCGCTTCAGACCGAATGGACTCTATCTGTTGGACGAACCCGAAGCCGCCCTGTCGCCAAATCGACAGATGGCGGCCATGTCACGGATCTATGACCTCGTCCTCCAGGGCTCACAGTTCATCATCGCCACTCACTCACCGATTCTCATGGCCTTCCCTGACGCACTCATTTACCAACTCGATGAGGATGGCATCGCCGAGGTCAAATACACCGACACCGAGCATTACGTCATAACGAAGTCGTTCCTGAATGACCACGAGCGGATGCTGTCGATTCTACTCAGTGACGACAGACAGTAAAACGCGAGGAGTCGATGCTGCGATCCGAGGACAAGACGGCTTTCCTGGCCAGGTTATGATCACATGAACGACCGCTCTGCCACAACCTTTCGCACGTACGCCGCCAACGCCTTCGACTATTTGAACCGGCATCGTGACCGCAGCCGAATGGCGCCGATATTACGCAACTTCGCCAGCAAACTTCCCCCTGGTTCGGTACTTGATCTGGGCTGCGGCCCTGGCTTCGATGGAGATCAACTGCGCAAGTGGGGCCACCTGGTCGTTGGACTCGACCGCACAAAACAAGCGCTCCGCCTCGCCGCCGAAAACTACCCGGGTCCATATGCGTGTGCTGACATACGGGCCCTGCCGATCCGCGGCAGTCTTGCGGGTGTCTGGGCTAGCGCGTCACTTCTGCACCTCGAACCCGCCGAACTTGCTCACGCCCTGCGGTCGGTGCGTCAGCGACTGGTTCCCCACGGGGTCCTGTGGCTAAGCATGAAGGAGGGACACGGGAGTGGCTGGGACTTCACTTATGGTAAGCAACACCCACGGTGGTTCACATACTGGTCACCACAAGAACTGGATCTGGCCTTGACGGATGCCGGCTTCGAGATCTCCGAGAGCAATAGTTCTGCCGGCGCCAGAAACACATGGTTGCACCGGCTTGCCGTCGTAGGTGCACAAGCCGGGTGAATGAGTTCCCAGAATCCGCAATGCCTGAAATCGGACCACTCCGCGACGACGAGTTGTCTCTGGCCTTCAGCTTGAAGCAGGAGTACCTCGATGACTCGCCCTTTGAGAGTTGGCAGATTCAGCGCAGTACGCATCCAGATCTTTTTCTTGCCGCTCGCGTCGATGGCCATGCCATTGGCATCTGTTACGGCTGGCCACCTGACGCAGAACACGTCTCTGCTGATACCATCGTCCTCCAGGGCATTGCCATTGCCGAAGACTTCTCCGGGAAATGTCACGGAAGCCAGCTGTTACATGCGTTCGAGTCTCAGGCGACTGGAACAGCTACTCCCATCTGGACTGGACCGAGGCGACGGCGGGCCGGCATGGCGGACTTGCCGTGGAGTGGCCCGTCAGTAAGGAATTGGAGGATCAGGGTCTGGTCGACGTCTACCGCAAGCTCCACCCGCGTGTGAGATCGGAGGAAGGAAGGCGTATTGACCGAGTCTACTACAAACTGTATCGGTGGCATCCGGTGAAGTGGCCCTCCGATCACCCGGCTGTGATTGTCACATTCCGCCAGTCCGGAGAATGACATGCGCATGCCGATCCCAATCGGTACGAGGCAGATCGACTCGAGCGAATCCGCCAACTCGGCGCATCGAAGTCGAGTGAAGCTCTCGCGCACTCAAACCCTCACATCGTCGCACCTGCCTCCTGCAACCGCGTGACGATCTCATCGTGGCCGTAGCGCTCGGCCCAGGCCAGAGGCCGGGCCCAGTCAGCGCCGGCATGGTTGGGGTCCGCACCGCGGCTCAGCAGGAAGCGACACAGCGCCAACTGACCATAACGGGCGGCCCATCCCAGGGGCGTGCTGTGCAGTTGCGACTCGATGGTGTCCACCTCGGCCCCCCCATCGACAAGGATACGGGCGAAGTCGACGACTTCTTCCACTGTGTGGCCGTATTCGACCGGGTTACAGGAACGCGCCGCCAGATGGTGGAGGATGGTGAAGTCGGCACGTGACGTGCGGCTGTTGCGTGCCTTTAGGTTAAAACCCGCATCGACGAGTCGCTGCAGATTGCGCACGTAGCTGCGCCGGTCCCAACCATCGTTGCCGATCTTCAGGTTGCCGATGCGCCACCCGCGGATCGCCTGCTCCAGCAGGCTGAATTGACCGTCGGGTGGCACCGCCGTGCCGTGGGCCAGCTCATGCTCAAGGACGGCCTCATTGCCGGCAAGAATGGCACTCCACAGCAGACGCTCGCGGGCATCCGGATTTGATCTCATATGCTCGGCCAGTGCGGCGAGGTTGTTGGTCACACAGTAGGTCAGAGCATGTCCCACCGCACCGTGCAGAAACAGCAGGTCGGCGACCTTGCCGTGACCGTGCAGCAGTGACTGCTCGATGGCGCTACCGGAGGCATAAATCTCGACCTCTGCGCGCGCGCCTCCGGACAACAGCGCCTGCACGACGGACAGGTGCCCGCGATTGGCAGCCAGCCACATGGGCTCACCCCTCTGCTCGATCTGCTCGCCCGCGACTTCGATGGAGAACGTGGCGTCCGGATCGGCGCTTGCCTCGAGCAGCACCGTCACGACCTCGGTATGGCCCCGGAAAGCAGCGACTGTGAGTGGCGCACCCTTGCCGCCACTCCCATTGGCCGACTCTGTGCCTGCCGCCAGCCGCTCTCGCACGTCTGCAACATCCCCCAGACCGGCAGCGGCCCACAGATCGCACCGCGCGCCACGATCGACGAGCAGTCCCGCCACCGCCGTGTACTTCGAGTATTCGTCGTCTGGCACCTTCCATCCGTGGTCCAGGGCGGACTGCAGAGGGCGACGACCGGCGGCATCCTCAACATCGATATCCGCGCCCCGGTCCAACAGCATCAACACCAGATCCAGCTCCGCTCCCTGCACGGCTCGGTGCAACGCGGTCCGCCCTCGATCATCGCGTGCCTCGAGAGCGGTCGGGTCCGCGTCGAGAAGGGCCGTCACGCGGGCGCCATCACCCCGGGCGGCAGCCTCACCGAGATCGCGGCCGGGATCACTGGTGCCACGCCGTTCGGCAAGGTGCGCGTCGATGGCCTCGACGATGGGGTTCAAGTCGCGATCGTATGCCATCGCCCGCGGCGATGTAGCTTCGCGATGGGGATAGATCCCCTTGAGTGGGTCCGCCCCCGCTTCGAGAAGGAGTTTGACCACCTCGAGCTGATTGCCGTAGACGGCATAGTGCAGAACCTGGTGCTCGTCGTTGCTCGCCGTGTCCTGATGGGCGAGTTCGGGTGCCTCTGCCAAAATGCGGCGCACCTCTTCGACGTCCCCCCTCTCGGCGGCTGCGCTGAGAAGGACGTGCCGTTCGAACCGATCATCGCGCGAGGGAGCGTCGTTGTGCAGTGTCTCTTTGACCATGTCTAGCAGTCTCTCCTTGAGGGCCTTGCGAGCGTCGTGCAGCCGCTTGCGCACGGCGCCCTCGGTGATGTCGAGGAAGTCGGCGATCTCCGACTGGGAATGTGCACCGATGTAGTAGAGAGTGATGGTCTCGCGTTGGTGTTCCGGTAGAGAGGCAACGGCGAGGCGAATGGCAGCTGCGGACTCGGCGCGCTCAAGCGTGTCCAGCGGGCTCGGATGGTTGATGTCGGCCGTAATTTCCTGGATTCTCTCCAAAGGCACGGTGGACAGTCTTCCCCCCGTCTAGTGTGCCGGTCACAGTACTTGAACACGATGCGCCGTAGCCATCCGGGGAAGGCGCTGGGTTCGCGCAGACTCGCCAGATCGCCAAATACCTGGATGAAGGCATCCTGGGCGGCATCCTCGGCGAGGTGGAAGTCCCGCAGGAGGGACCACGCATACCCCACCGACATGTCCTGAAAGCGCCGGACCAGTTCGGTGAAAGGCTACCCGGGTCTCCTTGCTGGGCACGGCTGACGATGTCAGCGACGGGCATGGATCGGCCATCGCCGCCGGTGGGTCTGTGTGTGTTAGATGCAGTGCTCATACTACAAGGCCCCCGGATCCGTATGCTACGTTACTGAAGGAGTGTAAAAAAAATTCCGTGATCTCAGAACCTACAATCGCGGCTGCAGTTACATCCATCTGCCTCCCTGAGGGATTGTCGCATCTAACCCGAATCTTGCCCCCGAAGGGAGCGCGTCGGCCGCAGGCCGACGTGGCACCAGCGATGCGCCCGTCAGGGCGCCGCTGGTGAGAGAGCGGAGGAGGCCGACACAAAGAGCCCTGGCGCACAGCACCAGGGCTCTGTAGTGGTGGGCGATGCCGGGCTCGAACCAGCGACCCCCTGCTTG
>DPVW01000278.1 GCA_003529325.1 Candidatus Latescibacterota bacterium
AGGTCAGCGAGCGAGAGAGCCAATGGCCGGTCCACTAGTCCAGACACTCGCAGTTGGTACGTCGCCGTATCGATCTCGGGGTGCCCGTAATGCTGCGTCGTGAAGAACTGGTCGCTCGGGGTGAACACCCCGTCGATACCGCGGATATCGATGATCCGCCGATCCGGCGTCCGCTCCAGCACGATGGTGTCGGGCAAGTCGGTGAAGCGCACCACGGTCTGGTCCTCCGTGAGGGCCGGAAATGCCCATTCCGGTAGGCCGAGAACGCCCAATCCCGCAAGAGCGACGCTTCCTTTGATCATGTCACGACGTGTGGTCTGCTTTGTCATGTCGGGTTCCTTTCTAGGAACGTTGTGGTTGCCGCATCAGAGTATGAAGCGGTCGCCCGCGGTCCGCCCTGCGGAATGTTAGTTTACTTCGCACCCCAGTCGTCCGCCAACTACCAAGCGTCAGACGCATGACTGCCGTGCGGCTCCGTTGCCGCTTTCCCCTTTCCTCAAGCCCTTTTACATGCCCTTGTCCCGTGATAGGCTGACTGACCTATTCTCGTACTGGAGGTCCGAATGAGATCGTCGTGGTTTGTCCTGGGTCTGATGGCTCTGGCGGTGGGGAGCGCCGATGCGCAGCAGACGCGCTCCATCCTCTTCATCGGAAACAGCTTCACCTTCGGCTCGGGATCGGCCGTCCGCTTTTGGCGGGCGAACACGGTCACGGACCTGAACGAGGAGGGGATCGGGGGCGTTCCGGCGCTCTTCAAGTCGTTTGCGGACCAGACGGAACTCCCGTACGACGTGTACCTCGAGACCCGGGGTGGCTCGGCGTTCGACTTCCATCTCCGGGAGAAGCTCGCCGAGATCACGAGCGAGGCTTGGGACGTGGTCGTTGCCCACTCGTACAGCACGCTGGACCGTGAGAATCCGAACGACCCCACGGCGCTGATCGCCACGGGGCGGGAGCTCTCGGACGTACTGCACCGCCGGAGTCCGTCGGTGGAGTTCTACGTGACGGCGACGTGGTCGCGGCCGGACCTGACGTACCCGGAAGGGACTCCTTGGTACGGAGAGTCAATCGACCAGATGGGAAGCGACGTGGACGCAGGCTACGACCGGCTGGCGGCCGAGGTCCAAGGGGTCAAGGCGGTGAACCCCGTGGGCGAGGCATTCAACCGGGCGATGCGGACCGGCGTGGCGGACCCGAATCCGTACGACGGGATCGACGCGGACAAGATCGACCTCTGGACATACGATCACTACCACGCGAGCACCTACGGCTATTATCTGGAAGCTCTGGTGGTCTTCGGGAACGTGACGGGCGTGGACCCCAATGCGCTCGGGCCCGGCGAGTGCTCGGGTCTCGAGTTGGGTATGTCGCGGGGTCAGGTAGAGGCGCTACAGCAGGTCGCGCACGACGAGCTCGCCGCCGCTGGCTTGCGCCTGCGAATGCCGGCCGGAATCACGCCACCTCGGCGGCCGTCGCCCTGTCCAGCGTAACACTCGAGATCGAGCCTCCGAGGAAACCCTAAAGACCTACAGTAAGCCGAGAGCCGATGCCAAGCTGGATTAACAAGAGCCTCTTAGTGATTTCGACTGCAGCCCTTGCTCAATCGATTTTGGTTTTCCCTCCATCGGTCTTCGCCCAGTCAACCGACCCCCAAACCGTGAGCTACACCCAAGCGCAGGCGGTGGCCGGAAAAATTACTTATGACATCAATTGCGCGAGCTGTCACGGGGTGAATTTGGAAGGCGCGGCCGTTGTTCCGGATTTGTCGGGAGACGGCTTCGTCGTGAAATGGAGCGAAGCTCCGCTCAACGAATTGGCAGTCGAACTCCAGCAAATGCCGCCGGGCAATACAGGTGGATTGGACCCACAAGATTACGAAGAAATCGCGGCATATATTCTTGCCTTCAATGGCGTCGAAGCCGACTCGGACCCATTGGCGGCGGGAATAGATTTTGAATCGACCGACTTGCTACCCGACATGGCCGACGGTCGACAGGTCGCAACAACAACCCGCATCTCGCCCGATGCTGCCGAGGTGCTCGATCGGCTGACCCCGATCACCGACGCGATGCTCAATAACCCGCCAGTCGAAGATTGGTTGTTATGGCAACGCAGTTATGACAACCAAGGGTACAGCGCATTAGATCAGATCAACCGTGAGAACGTTGCCGACCTGCAACTGCGCTGGCGCATGCCGCTCCAGGGCGGGGATAATAATCCCGGCCCCATCATTCATGATGGCGTCATGTTCTTCTTTACATTCCCCGACAATGTGTTGGCGATCGATGCCAGCAGCGGTGCGCTGCTCTGGCGTTACGAGCACGAGTCGGAAGTTCGCGCGAGCCAGAAAAAGGGGATCGCGCTGGCGGGCGACAAGGTTTTCGTTCCCACTTCAGATCTTCATGTGTTAGCGCTCAGTGCCAAAACCGGAGAGCTGATCTGGGACCATGAGATCGAAACAGAAGAAGGGTTGACTGGCTACCACTTACGAAGTGCACCCTTTGTTGTCGGTGATAAAGTGATGCAAGGCATCACTTCCTTGCGTGTCCCGAAGGGCGGCTGGATTGTGGCGATCGACAGCGAAACCGGCGAAGAGGAGTGGCGGTTCAACACGATCCCACGACCCGGCGAGCCTGGCGGAAATACTTGGAACGGTTTGCCGATCGAAGGGCGCAGTGGCGGATCGGTCTGGAACGCGGGAGCCTACGATGCCGAGCTCAATCTCGCCTACTTTGGTGTGGCGCCTACTTACGACACCGGACCGCTGCTCTATCCGGTAAACACCGATGGACTCAACAACGATGCCCTGTACACCAACGCCACGATCGCCCTCAACCCGGATACGGGGGAGTTGGTTTGGTATTACCAGCACCTGGCGAACGATCAGTGGGACCTGGATTGGGCTTTCGAGAGACAGATTGTCGACATTCCGTATGAGGGTGTGAACCGCAGGGTGGTCCTCAATCTGGGTAAACTTGGAATTCTGGACGCAGTCGATGCAGCGACTGGTGAGTATTTGTTCTCAATGGATATGGGCTTGCAGAACGTGGTCTCCGCAATCGACCCGGTCACCGGCTACAAGACCATCAACCCCGAGACCATTCCAATTCAGGGAGAGACCCGACTCATTTGTTCCACTCACTACGGCTCCAAGAGTTGGCCGCCTTCCGCGTTCAACCCTCGAACGAATCGACTCTACATACCTCTCAACGAAGGTTGCATTGAAGCGGGCCCCGATGGTTATGAGTTGCTCACTAGCGGTGTGCGCCTGGCAGCCGCGCTGAATCCAGATAGTAATGGCAACATGGGTCGCATACAGGCCGTTGATTTGGGCGAACAGGAATTCGCGTGGAGACATCGACAACCGAGCCCGATCATCAGCTCGATCATGGCGACCGCTGGAGGATTAGTGTTCGCCGGCGATCTGAATCGATCACTCAGAGCCTTCGACGAGGAGAGTGGTGAGATACTGTGGGAGACGATGCTGGATGATGTACCGAGTTCCACTATCGTCACTTATGCGGTCGATGGCATTCAATATTTGGCGGTCACGGTCGGTCAGACCGGATACCATGTAAATGACTGGACCAGGATGTATGGTTTATTCGCCGAGCAAGAAGGCATGCCGGTGAACGATTCGCCGAAGGGCGGTGCGGCTATTTGGGTGTTTTCACTGCAGTAGAGCCTTGGTAAACACCATGGTTCCGTCATCGGCAAATGCGAGCTCACCTTCGGACCACATTGTATTTATGGGTGAGCCAACAGTTATGCGTTGCGAGCTCTACCAGCTCTGTCCACCGGCGTCCGGCTGGGCGCCGGGGGGCGCCTCAGCCGTCGTCAAAACCTCCCAGGCGCGCCCCGGCACTTCGCCTGAATGCCTCGGCCCTTGCACGGGAACGGGATGAGTCGCATCCTCAGAGTCGAGAAGAGTATGCCGTTACAGCGAGGCGGCGCCCGCCACGATGGAGTGGTTGCGTGCATTGTCGCCTGGCTTGTCATGAGATTCGTGCAGTGAACCGCAACACGTTTCTGGCCACGTTCATGAGCATGCCTAAGACACGCACCTTCGTCGTTCACCTTGGCTTTCTGGTTGCCGGGCTCGGTCTGAGTGGAGTCTCAACCAGCGCACAGTTTCGCCAGCCGACGGCGGAGCTGACGCCCACGGTCGAGCAGCAGGCGACCCAGCCTGGGCAGACCGTGACACTCTTACTTGGGGTCGAGCTCCCAGAGAACATTCATGTGCAGTCGGACAAGCCGCGGGACCCGTTCGTCATTCCGACTCTCCTCACCTTTACGCTGCCCAAAGGAGTCACGGTGGAGGAGATCACCTATCCGAAGTCCACGGATTTCTTCCTTGCGGGGCAAGAAGAGCCGCTGGCGGTCTTCGAGCATGAGTTCACGATTGCGGTGCGACTGGCGCTGGACGCAGATGTATCACCGGGCGAGATCGTCGTGCCCGGGAGCCTTCTATACCAGGCATGCGATGACCGCGTCTGTTTTGCGCCGGCGACCGCAGCTGTCGAATGGCATATGCACGTCGAACCGGCCGAACGCCGCTAGTGGCCCACGCACCAACTTCGGGTGGTGAGGGTCCCGCCGCGTTGACTCCCCGAACCGACGTACCTACAGTCAGCGATCGGAGGGCTCCATGAGACAGTTCAAGATTTTGGCCACACCGTTCCTGGTGATCTGCCTGGTTTCGCCGTTGGCCTTGGTCGGCCAGTCGCGCAGCCTCGTTTCGGAAATGAGCGATCTGGCTTGGGCGGGAGAAGTCGATAGGGCCAGGGCCATCCTCGAGGCGAGACGGGTCGATAGCGAGCAACCGACCCCAGAATGGCTGGCCGCGGTCTCTTGGATGGCGCGTGGGGCAAGCTTCGCGGAGCGGTGGGCCCTCGCGGAGCAGTACGCGACCGAAGCGATCGAGGGCAGCCTCGCATTGTTGAAAGAGCAGCCGCTCGACTCGGAACGTTTCCTGCCCACCGCCCTTGGGGCCGGGCTTGAGGTGCTGGGTCACACGTACGACGCCCAAGGAGACCGCGCCCGGGCCGTGAATCTTCTGAGTGCCGCGCGGCGAGACTATGCGGGCACGTCGATCGAGACTCGGATTCAGAAGAACTTCCTCTTGCTCAGTTTGGAGGGGAAGCCGTTTCCTGTTCTTGAGATCGATCACTACCTCGGTTCACCGCCACCAACGCCGGATGAGCTGAAAGGCAAAGTCGTGCTGTTCTACTTCTGGGCTCATTGGTGCCCGGACTGCAAGCGGCAGGAGCCGGTGCTGAGGGGACTGTACGAAGAGTACAATGACCAGGGTCTGGTAATCGTTGGCCCGACCCAGTACTGGGGCTACACGTCCCGTGGCCAGAACGCGACGCCCGAAGAGGAGCTGGCGTATCTCAAAGGCGACTACGCGGCGCAGTTTCCGATCCCGTCGTGGATGGGTGTACCGATCAGCACCAATAATTTCCTCAACTTCGGCGTCAGTACGACGCCGACGCTCGTGCTCGTCGATCGCGATGGCATCGTTCAGCGGTACAACCCAGGTGACTTGAGCCACGAGGAACTGGCCGCACTCATCGAACCGTTGCTCGAGTAGCCGGCGAAGGGGGGTCAGCGTTCCTCCCAGCGACTCCGCTCGAGTAGACGTCCCGTGCCTGCTTGACCCGTTATCTCGCCGCCCTCGAACACGACCTCCCCCCGCCGGAGCGTGACGACCGGCCACCCGGTGACTTCCCATCCTGCGTAGATCGAGAATCCGGTGGCGGATAACATGTCCTGGTCGCGGACGGTGCGCGTCTCCTCGGGGTCCCACAGGACGAGGTCGGCGTCCGACCCGACCGCGATCGTGCCCTTCTCGGGGAAGATGCCGAAGAGTTTGGCTGGATTCGTCGCCGTGACCTCGACGAAGCGCTCCACGCTGATCCGGCCGGCGAGGACCCCGTCGGAGAAGAGGAGAGGCCGCAACATCTGAAGGTGGTTCATACCCGCACGGTGGTTCGTGATCGTCTGGCTGGGGTCGAGCTTGTCTTCCCGCGAATACGCCACATGGTCTGTCCCCACGACATCGATCGTTCCGTTGGCGAGGGCCTCCCAGAGCGCATCTTGATCCGACTGCTCCCTCAGGGGCGGCTGCCCCACGTAGAGGCCAGCGTCCGGGCCGTCGAACCGCTCCCGCGTGAGGTGGAGATAGATCGGCCTCGTCTCAATGAAGAAGGGCAGCCCCCGCGCACGAGCGGCTTGCGCGACCCTCAAAGCCCGCTCAGAGGACACGTGGACTGCGTACACCGGCGACCCTGTCTGCTCGGCCATCGCCACGGCCCTCATCATAGCGACCTCCTCCGCCAAGGCGGGTCGGGCCTCGGGCTGATACGCGACGGACGTGCGCCCCTGCGCCTCGAGCTCGGCCGCCTGATTCGCCAGGATGCTCGCGTCCTCCGCGTGTATCATGGTCAGGACGCCGGCGTCGCCCGCCGCCGCGATCATCTGGAGGAAGGCCGACGCGTTCGGGTCGAAACCCTCGAAGTTCATGAAGATCTTGATGCTCGTCTGGCCCGTGGCCGCGAGCGCCCCCATCTGGGGGGCGTGCGCTTCCGGATCGTTGATCGTCGTGTGCAGGATCACGTCGGCGATCGCTTGCTGCGCGATCAGGGCCGCCTGCCGGTCGATGACTTCAGTGAGGTCCGAGCCCCGCCCCGCCGACGCGAAGTTCGAGATCGTGGTGATCCCACCGGCGAGGGCCGCCATCGAGCCGGTGCGGTAATCGTCGACCCAGCGCCCGCCCAGATGGACGTGCGGGTCGACGCCGCCGGGCAGGACCAGCAACCCCGAAGCGTCGATACGCCTGACGCCGGACTCGGCGCTGAGATCTCGCCCCACCGCGGCAATAACACCCGCCCGCACCAGGACGTCGGCCTCGAAGCTGCCCTCCGACGTCACGACGGTCCCGCCGTGCACGAGCAGATTCTGCGCGGTGAGACCCGCATGTTGGCCGAGTAACAGCAGCGTGACACTTGCGGCGAGCGAGTACGTCCGTCTCATCGGATGCTTCCCTCTTATTGGTTTTCTCTCAGCTGCCTAGCCTGGGTCACGATGAATGCCCGGATGGCTTCTAACTGCACGCTGCTTAGTGCATCCTCAAAGTCAGGCATGCCTCGTTCGGCGCGCGCACCGTTGATTACGATATTCTCGAAATCGGCATGGGTATCCAGTGTCATCAGCCGTAGCTCAGGGGCAGTAATCGCTACTTCGTTGGGAATGCCGATGCCACCATGACAGCTGGCACACTGGGCATGGTAGAGCTCGTTGCCCTGGGTGACGAGTTGTTCGCTGTATTCGTCATCTGGCTGCTCGGGCACCTCTGCCGGCTCGATGACAGTCGCTGTCGGCAGCGCGGCCTCACCATCCAATTTCAACACTACTACGCTACCACCAAGATCTATGGTGCGGTTGCCATTCATCAGGACGGCTACGTACTGTGTATCGCCGATCTGATACGTCATGACCGAAGAGCCAAAGGTGCCTTGTGCGTCGTAACTCCAGATCGGCTCGCCAGTGTCGCTATCACGCACAACGAGATTGCCGGTCCCTTCCCCCTGGAACAAAAGCCCTGTGGTCGTGGCAAGAACGCCGCCGTTGTAGAGTGATTCAAGTTGATGGCGCCACTTGTATTGACCGGTAATTGGATCAAACGCACCAACAAACGCCTTGGACTCCGGGCGTGGGTCAGCTTGGGCTTCCAATCGACGGCGATACTCACCTTCACCCCAGCCCAGGCTCAAGCCCCGCTCGCGAATCTCGTATACGCCAGTGTTTACAAACGTTTCGTCGAGAGAATAGAAGTTGGGTATGTCGTGGTAATAGAAATACATCAGGCCCTGTTCATTGTCCCAGGATTGAGGCTCCCAATTGTGCGCACCGGAATTGGCCGGGAGGATCCACTGAGGGTCTGACTCATAGACTACATCCGGGTTTTCAACCGGACGGCCGGTTTCCATATCCACATGGGTGGCCCAGGTGATGCCATCGGTGTAGGCATGAGCACGCAGAAGCTCGCCGTCTTCCCGATCGAGCACATAGAAAAAGCCGTTCTTGGGCGCCTGCAACAACACCTTGCGCATTTCACCGTTCAGCACGATTTCGCCGAGGGTGATATCCATGGCTGAACTGTAATCCCAGTTGTCGCCAGGGGTGGTCTGGTAGTACCAGTTCATGCGGCCGGTTTCCACGTCCACCGAAATAACGGTGGAAAGAAACAAATCGTCACCACCGCCAGGTGAGCGAATTTCTCGGGGCCAGGGGGCGCCGTTCCCGACACCTATATAGAGACTGTTGAATTCTTCGTCGTAAACGAGCGAATTCCAGGCTGTACCGCCACCGCCGTATTTCCACCATTCACCACCCCAAGTCTGGGCTGCCATCTCCATTTCAGGATGTTCGAAGGGCTTGCTCGGATCCCCAGGTATCAGGAAAAAGCGCCATTCTACCTCACCTGTCTCGGCATCGTAGGCGGTGACATAACCACGGCGATGACCGGATTCAGAGCTGCCTTGGCCGATGTAGACCTTTCCGGCTGCACCCCGTGGAGCCCCTGTTACGTTGAAGCGTCCCAGTCCTGCCGGAATCCAGGTATCCACATCCCAAACTTCTTCGCCGGTGGCTGCATCGATGGCTATTAAGCGGCCATCAAACGTGCCGACGTAGACCTTGCCCTGGTAAACCGCCACGCCCCGATTATGGGCCGGGCCACAACAAGCCAGACGCACACTGCTGCGATCCACTTCCGGGTCGTAGCGCCAGATCTCTTCACCATCAACGGCATCAAGCGCATAGACCACGCTCCAGCCATTGGTGACATACATGACACCGTCCACCACCAGGGGCGTACCCTGCATGCGCATGTTGTTGTCACCAATTTCTGTGGTCCAGGCCAGCGCCAACTCGTTTACATTGTCGCGCGTGAGCTGGGTCAAATGAGAGAATCGCTGCTCCTTGTAGGTTTGTCCGTAAGTCAGCCAACTACCGGGTTCGGCGTTCGGTGCATTGATAATTCTGGCATCGTCCACATAACCGCTGCCCACTGCTTCTGTAGCATCGGACGATCCGTCGGAGAAACACGCCGAGACCAGTGCACCCGATGCGACCACTGGGATGAGGATAAGGACTCGGATTACCGCCAACACTCTACGAACGATGGTCTTGCGGTCGATGTTCATGGTTCACTCGCCCCTTTGACCTCTTTGTCGAAAGACGGATCCATTGTGGCCGATCTGCGCCCATCTGGCTACTGTGAGCGCGACCAATTAGGTGGCGACCCTTCTGTTCCCACCTTAATAACAGGGCATGACGATGAACAAACCACGCCGGTACTTGAAACTCGGTTTGATCGTAGTTCCGATCGCCCTGATCAATGCGCATGCAGCAGCCGCGCAGGCTGCCGCTTATTCCGGCGTCACCAATTCAATGGTGTTGTTCCAGGAGAACTGCGCAGTGTGTCATGGCGAAAACCTGGAGGGGGCTGCCCAGGGCACGCCGCTGCGCGGAGAGCTACGTCACGGCGGCTCCATGGCGGACGTTATCGCCAGTATCAGCAATGGTTATGAGGCGACGGGCATGCCCACTTGGCGGGCAACCTTCACCCCGCTGCAAATCCGCAACATCGCCATGTACATCCTGGAAACCCGCGCCAACGTCGACTACGTGACGTCGAATTTTGAGGTACCGCTCTCGATCCCGGATGGCGAGATTGAGAGTGAATTACATGATTTCCGCTTGGAAACTCTGGTCGATAATCTTGATCCGCTCCCCTATTCCATCGAGCCCCTCCCCGATGGGCGCCTGCTGCTGACCGAAAAGACGAAAGGTGTGCGCATCGTCGTCCCGGACGGGGAGCAGTCGGATTTTATCCGGGGAACACCCCAGGCCTTCGACGACATCTACCGCCTGGATACACGCCTGGATATAGAACGGGGCATGGGGTGGCTCTTCGATATCGTGCTGCATCCGAACTACGAGGAGAACGGTTGGATCTATCTGCACTTCGGTGACCGCTGCCACGATTGTAATGACCTTAGCCGGCGGAGCGGACGCCCGGTTTCGATGAACAAGCTGGTACGGGGCAAAATCGAAGACGGTGAATGGATTGGACAGGAAACCATCTGGCAAGCCGAGATGGAACACTACAACGCAGCAAGCGATGTGGCCGCCGGCGGCCGCGTGGCCTTCGACGACGCCGGCCACGTCTATTTCACCGTGGGATTAAAAGGCGGGAACCAAGGCGTTCAGGATCTGTCCATGCCCTGGGGCAAGATCCATCGCGTCAACGACGATGGCAGCATTCCGGAAGACAATCCCTTCGCCGATCGAGATGACGTCTATCGCAGCATTTACACCTATGGTCATCGCAGTCCTCAGGGCTTGGAATTCGATTTCGAAAACGGAGAGTTATGGGGCACCGAACACGGGCCTAGGGGCGGGGACGAGGTGAACCTCCTGCTACCAGGGCGCAACTATGGCTGGCCGTTGTATTCCCTGGGTCTGGATTACGACGGCACGCCGGTCGAGTACGGTAGGGACCTGGGCATCACCTTCGAGTTATCCGATATCGAGCAGCCTGTGGTGGATCTGACACCTTCACCCGCAGTTTCCAGTTTCATCATTACCACCAGCGAACAGTTTCCCGAATGGGAGGGAGATTTTCTGGTGGGCTCTCTGAAGGCACGCAGTCTTTTTCGCATCGAAATTGAGAACAATCAATTCGTTCGCCGAGAGACACTGTTCGAAGGCATCGGCCGCATTCGTGACATCGAGCAGGGCTTTAACGGAGATATCTATTTGTTACTCGAACATGGCTCCGGCGGGCGAATCGTTCGGCTGGTTCCTGTGGATTAGGGAGAGGTAAAGGAAACACCTCCCTCAACGCGTTTGACCGGGGCGCGCCGGGAGGATAGTCATCAAGGTTCCTCTCCGATCCCCGGAGGGTCGTACCCGGGGGACGAGACGCGCAGGCTGACACCTTCTTTCTTTTTGGGGACATCGTGAGAGCAATTCTCTCCATGCTGGGCTTCACCCTTCTCCTCACCGCTGGAGTCGAGGCACAACAGGCTACCCGGACCCAGCCCGTGACGGGCATCCGGGACAACGGTACCGGTTTCCATGCCCTCGTGGGCGCTCGGGTAGTGACCTCTCCGGGGCAGGTCCTGGAGAACGCTACCATCGTGGTCCGCGACGGGCTCATCCAGAGTGTGGGACGTAACGATCAGCCACCTGCCGGCGCCCGGGTCTGGGATCTGGCGGGCCTCACGGTCTATCCGGGCTTCATCGATGCCCACGCCGACCTGGGCATGGATAACGTGCCCGAAGGGGGAGACGTGGGGCCCACGCACTGGAATCCCCAGGTGCGGGCCTGGTTCAGCACGACCATGAACTTCGAGGACGACGAAGATCGCCGCTCCGCCCTCCGCTCTCAGGGGTTCGGGACCGCCTTGGCCGTTCCGAAGCAGGGCATCTTCCGGGGCACCGCCTCGGTCGTGAACCTCACCGACAACGGGGTCCGAGACCGGATCCTCCGGCCCGACCTGGTCCATTCGATCGGGTTCCAGCGCTCGTTCCAGTTGGGAGGTGCGTACCCCAACTCCCCGATGGGCGTGGCGGCCCTGATGAAGCAGACCTTCATGGACACGGACTGGTACATGCGGGCATGGGAGGCCTATGAGGCGAGCGGGCGTGCGTTCCTCCCGCCGGAGACCAGTGCGTCCTTGGCGGCACTGGAAGAGGTCGTTCAGGGGAATCAGCCGATGTTCTTCGAGACGAACAGCGAGGAGGAGTACCTGCGGGCCTACGCGCTGGCGGCGGACTACCGGGTGACCCCCTGGTTCCGTGGGAGCGGCCAGGAATACCGCATCGTTGACGTGCTGGAGGGGCGGACCGATCCTCTCGTCATCCCGCTCGACTTCCCCGACGCCCCCGACGTCGACAATCCGGAGCGGGCGCTGAACGCTTCGTTGGCGCAGCTGCGCCACTGGTACTTGGCGCCCACCAGCCCGGGCCAGCTATCCGGGGCCGGGGTCCGCTTCGCCATCACCACGGACGGACTCTCCTCGCTGAACGAGTTTCTACCCAACCTGCGCATCGCCGTGGCGCGGGGGCTGCCCGCCGACGATGCCCTGGCGGCCCTCACCACCACGCCGGCCGACTGGCTGGGCATCGATCGCACCCACGGCACCATCGAGGCGGGCAAGGTGGCCAACCTCGTCGTGAGCGAAGGCGATCTCTTTAACGAAGAGGCTACGGTCCGCGACGTCTGGGTGCAGGGGAAGGTCTACGGCGTCACCCGTCCAGCGCAGGTCGACCCTCGAGGGACCTGGCTCATCGCCTCCGACGACGAGTGGGGCTTCGAGGCGGAGCTCCGTCTTGAGGGCCCGTTGAACCGTTTGGGTGGTCACATCGATGTCACCGACGGAGAGCGGATCGACTTGTCCTCGGCCAGCGTCGTGGCCGAGACGGGCCGGATCGAGGTGCGTTTCGATGGCGAGGACCTGGGATACGAGGGGACGGCTCTCTTGGCCGGCTCGGTCGCAGGCGATGAGTTCTTCGGCTGGACCTCTCTCCCGAACGGGGCGGACCCGTCGTTCCAAGGCACGCGAACGCAGGCGTTCGAAGGGGCTGCGCGCGGCACCGTGGCGATGAACGTTCCCGAGATCGACCTTCCCTTCATCCGCCCCATGATGGAGTACGGACGGAGCTCCATCCCTGAGCAGCCGGCCGCGGTGGTCGTGCGCAACGCCACCGTGTGGACGCAGGGTACTCAAGGACGATTGGAAAACGCCGACCTCCTGGTGCGGGCTGGACAGGTGGCGGAGGTAGGTATCGATCTCGATGCCCCCTCAGGCGCAGTGGAGATCGACGCCACGGGCAAGCACGTGACCCCTGGACTGATCGACGTCCACATCCATGCGGGAGTCAGCGGGGTGAACGAGAGTGGCTTCGCCATCGTTCCCGAGGTGCAGATGGGGGACGTGGTGACGCACAACAACATCTGGATGTACCGTCAGCTCGCCGGCGGACTGACGACGGCTCACGTGAAGCACGGTTCCGCCAACCCCATCGGGGGCGAGAACGTGTTCGTGAAGATGCGGTGGGGTTCCTTGCCGGAGGACCTCAAGCTCGAGAACGCGCCTCGGACGGTGAAGTTCGCACTGGGCGAGAACCCCAAGCGTCGTCAGGGGCGCTACCCCGACACCCGCATGGG
>DPVW01000434.1:0-1737 GCA_003529325.1 Candidatus Latescibacterota bacterium
TGGGTCGGTCTGTGTCGGTCTGCAGGCGCTCTATGACGGACCCGTCGGCGTAGTCCAGCTTATACAGATGGTTGTCGCACTGATCGATCAGCCATAGCCCTGTGGGTGTCGCCTGCAGCCCGTTGGGCTGCGGTCCGGGCGTCACCCATCGATCGATGATCTCGGTCAAGGCATATCTTCCACGGCCCTGAGCTACCGGGGCACCTACCTACCTGCCGCTGATAGTAACCCCGGCCATGTCCTCGATGAAATGGGCGATGGCTGCGTGGTCAGCATCGGCCTTCCCCGCGTTCATGAGTGAGCCGAGCATCTGCTGTATCGCAGACGTCACCGGCAGTGGCACGCCAAGCTCCTTGCCCGTTAGGATGGCGTTATGAAGATCCTTCTGGTGTAGACGGATGCGGAAGCCTGGTGCGAAGTTGCCCTCTATCATCATCGGCGCCTTGGCATCCATGACCGTGCTCCCGGCGAGCCCGCCTCTGATGGCCTGATAGACGGTGTTGGGGTCGAGCCCTGCCTTCTTGGCAAGCACCAGGGCCTCGGCCACAGCCTCGATGTTTGCCGCGACGATTATCTGGTTGGCCAGCTTCGTGGTATTGCCGGCGCCGTAGTCCCCACACAGCACGATGCTGCCGCCGAGGACATCGAACATATCTGATTGACTGTCGAAGATGTCCTGCTTGCCGCCCACCATGATGGCCAGCGTGCCATCGATAGCCTTCGGCTCGCCGCCAGATACAGGGGCGTCGAGGAAGTTGACCCCCTGCTTCTCGCATGCCGCCGCGATCTTCTTGGAGCTGCTGGGAGCGATAGAACTCATATCGACTACTGTGTCACCGGCCGACGCACCTTCCAGGACGCCACCGGGCCCCATGATCGCCGCCTCGGAGTCGGCAGAGTCGGGCACCATGGTGATTATCACCGGGGTGGCCTCGGCCACTTCTCTGGACGAAGACACCGACTGAGCTCCCTCTGTGACAAGCTCCTCCACCGCGGAGCCTACGACGTCAAACACGGTAACGGCGTACCCTGCCTTCAACAGGTTCTTGGCCATGGGTCGGCCCATGATTCCCAGCCCTATGAACCCTACATTCTTGTCAGCCATGTCTGTCTCCTTTCAAGCGTTGCACGCTGCTCTTGGACCCATCCGGGTCCCGACGCGGCCCGGGGATTTTTCGTACCGTGATTATAGTTAACCGGTTGTCAGCGTCAAGGGCGGCAGACGTGCTAGCGGCGTCACATTACAGGTGATAGTCTTAATATCGCCAAGCGCTCCAGGTGGCGGCGCACTGAGCTCTGGAATGGGGGTTACGGACATGGCAGGCAGCAGTTCCACGGTTGACCTCGAGTGGAAAGGCGGGTTGAAATTTACCTCGACCGATGCCTATGGGCACACACTCACGGTGAACGCGCCGGAGGAAGACGGCAACGAGTATGAAGGGTCCAAACCTGGCGAAATGATGCTTACCAGCCTGGCCGGCTGCTCGGGCATCGACGTGGTGGGCATCCTGCGCAAACAACGACAGGACGTTTCGGCCATCGATATCAAGGTCACAGGGACACAGGAACCAAACCCGCCCTGGACGTGGACCAAGGTCCACCTGCAGTACGTCCTGCGCGGCCGCGGCCTGGACCGCAACCGGGTCGAACACGCCATCGACCTCTCGGAGAACAGCTACTGCTCGGTCCGTTTTAAAATGAAGAAAAATCAACTTAAAAGCCTAAAACAAGATATTA
>DPVW01000434.1:2018-6365 GCA_003529325.1 Candidatus Latescibacterota bacterium
TCGGCGCGACCCTCGGGGGCCGATGCGTGGTCACCAGTGAGTTCCGTATTATCGAGGAATCCGATTGACGGGCGGGCTATACCGGTGATTGCCGTGCGATCCAGATTACCCAAAGCCATCGACGACCGACCGCCGATAGTCTTGGTGCACGGGGCGGCGAACAAGGTCTTATTTTGAGTAACCCGACGGAGGAATTAGATGTCGCAATTGACCGCGAAGCAGCTCGAAGCCCTTAGGAACATCCCAACACCGGCCGTCGCCAACGCCATTGAGACCTTCAATGTCCGGCCACGCCAAGAGGGCTTCATGTCACCCGAGATAGGGAGCATTTTCCCGGACATGGGGGGCATGATTGGCTACGCCGTGACCGCCGTCATATCTGCGGAAAAGCCCGGGACATCCCGCGTCAACGTGTCACGGGCTGAGTGGTTCGACGAGATTCTAAAGATACCTGCGCCCAGGGTAATCGTCATGCACGACCTTGACTCTCCGACCCCTGTCGGCTCATTCTGGGGCGAGGTGCAAGCCAACATCCACACACGCCTGGGATGCGTCGGCACCGTCACAGATGGGGGTGTCCGCGACCTAGACGAGATGCATGACAAGGGGTTCAACGCCTTCGCCGCCGCCGTTCTGGTGTCCCACGCCAACATACACATCGTCAACGTCAACGTGCCGATCACCGTCGGTGGGCTTACCGTGGACCCGGGCGACCTCGTCCTTGGGGACCAGCACGGCGTGACAGAGATTCCGAAAGAGCTTGCCTCTGAGATGCCCGCCGCGGTCGCACGGGTCGAGGCCAAGGAGCGGACGATCATCGATCTGTGCAACTCCCCGGACTTCACCCTGGACAAGCTAAAGGCGATGTACCCGTGATTAACAACGAGAGGAAGATGAAGAGGGGTGGGGGGCCCGCTGCACTCCCCTCATATGTTGTGGGAAATTAGTCTTTGGTTACCTGGACTGTCAGGACGTAGGCGGGCCTCTCGCCCTCGGCCAGGGTCACCGTGCCCGGATACGGGTCAAGCGCGACGACCTCGATGGAGTACCCGCCTGCGGCCATCTTGCCGTCGCCTTCATCCCCGCCTCCGAATTCCACTTCGTGGAACGCGGGCATCGAATCGCCTGCTACGATACCTAGTAGGATGTTGGCCCGGCCCGCCCTTACGCAAATCACGTTGGCCGGACATCGCGAGTCTTCCGTCACATCGAGGAACCCTATCCTCAACTCCTCGGATCCAGCGTCTACGGTGTCGCCCATGTCTATCTTGACCTCGATGCCTTTGCTCTCTTCACCGGGTGCCGAGCCATCGGTTGTGAAGCTGGCTTTAGCATCGTCGTTGACAATCACCGTGTAGGTGGTGTTGGGGTTGAACGCGCTGCCGAGGGGTATGCTCGTCTCGACGATTTCATAGATGGCCGTGCATGCAATCTCTTTATCGGCGGGCATCAGATTCGTCACCGTCACCCTGATCGTCGTGCCATCGCGATCCACTGAGTAGCCGCCGAATTTGGCGCAGCTGCTGGGCAGCCCGGATGTGACCGCCACGAAGTACTGGAGAGGGAACGACTCGGCGACGTTGATGACGGCCCCGTCGATGGGAGCGTCTACCTCCACCGTCTTCATTTCGTCATCTCCAGACGGCATATCGACCGGGTCTGGTGCGCTGCAACGAAGACTCGGGCCGATGGCCTGGGCAGTATGCACTACGCCATTTACGTTGATGTCGTATGTAGCGCAGGCCTCCACATCGCCCGGTATCGGAAGCCTCGACTCGACAACGCGATAGTCGTCCGTGCAGATCGCGCCTACCTCTACCAGGTTCTGCACCTCGACTATGATCGTGTCATCGGCTCGAAGGACCAGCGGCTCACCGAGCTCGTGGCAACCGCTTGGCAGGCCTGTCATCAGCACCAACCGCGACGCGCCGTCCGGCGCGTATTCGATCCCGACACTCTCCACGGGCGCGTCCTGTTCGACCTTCTGGACAGCCTCGCCCTGGGCAGTAAAGGTGGTGCTCTTGTCGTTCACCAACACCGTGTACTCAATACCAGGCTCGAAGTCGCTCCCGAGGTCCACAGTCGTCTCGACCGTGCCATACGACATGTCACATGGGGTGTTCTGGTCTGCCGGGACATAATTGGTGACCGACACACTGACGGTGTCTCCGTCGCTTTTGACGTCGTACGTGCCGAACGTGGAACAGCCATTGGGCAGGCCGGATTCGACCAGTAGCATGTACTGGGGAGGGAACGACTCGGCGACGTTGATCGTCAAGCCGTGGATGGGCGCAGGGGCCTCCACAAGCACCGGTTTCTGTGCCAAGTTGTTTTCGGTAGTAAATGACGTGGTCTCGTCGTTGACGTTGACCGTGTACGTCGTGCCCGGCTCGAAATCGCTACCCAGCACGATCGTCTTCTCCACTATGCGATAGTCGTCGGTGCATGCGATCAGGCTTCCCGCCGCGGGCGCCAGGACCGTCACGTCGACGGTTACCGTGTTGTCCTCAAGTTTCCAATCGTAGTTGCCCTGCTTGATGCACCCGTTGGACAGCCCTGCCTGGATAACCAGGAAGTACTGCGGGGGAAACGATTCGGCAATGTTGACCACGATCGATTCGATGGGGGCGGTGACCTCCACCAACTCCGGTGCATCTCCCGCCACCGGAGTCTCGTCACCGGGGCTCGCTGCCGGAATCGAACACGCAATAAACGCCGCGGCGACCACCGACAACAGCGTCAGCGCCACCACTCTGCTGATTTTCATTCCGTTTGGTTCTCCCATAGGTATCGTTAGTACTCTCACATGTATAGACGATGCTGGAGGCGGTCTGGTTCCATCGGATCGTCATTCCTGGCAGGCTGCACGGTAAATTCGCTTGGCCACTACCGCTCTCAAATCGGCCGATCCAGCGCGCGCGGAACTGCGGCATTTTGGCACCTGTCATGCTATCATGGGGGCCGATCCAATCCGCCCAGAGTGGACCTGTCGAACCTCACGAAATCGGCCTTTCGACAAGCTCAGGGCGAGCGGAGTGGCGAGATCCTGGCATCATAGGCGGCCTAGCTGCCGACGAGGCCGAAACGCCCTACCACTAATTTCAGCACAGGTCGCCCAGAATTGCTTTCGACACCGGTCCGACGCCGACTTGAACTACGCGAGGAGTCCCTTTCACCCTACGCGGCCAAATCGCGCGACGCCGTTCGTGAGCGCCTGGAAGAGCCTGACTCGCTGCGCGGCGAGTTTCAGCGGGACCGCGACAGGATTATCCACTCCCTATCGTTCAGGCGCCTCAAACACAAGACCCAGGTGTTTATCGCGCCCACCAGCGACCACTACGTCACTCGGCTAACACACACGCTGGAGGTGGCGCAGATAGCGCGGACGATCGCACGCGCTCTCGACCTGAACGAGGACCTCGCCGAGGCTATTGCCCTGGGCCACGACCTCGGACACACCCCCTTCGGTCACGTGGGTGAAAAGCTCCTCGACGATTTGGATCCGGAGGGCTTCCGCCATGCGGAGCAGAGCCTCAGAACCGTCGAAAAGCTGGAGAAGCAGGGCAAGGGACTCAACCTCACCAGTCAGGTCAGGCAAGGCATCGTCTCTCACTCCAAGCCCCGGGGCGATGTCCTCGGCGACTCCGTTCCCAAGGGGCTGTTGCTCGAAGGTCAGATCTGCCGCATATCAGACGCCGTAGCCTATCTGAACCACGACCTGGAAGACGCCTTTCGGGCCGGGGCGCTGCGAGAGGATGACCTGCCGAAGGGGCCGATGAAGACCCTGGGAAACAGGCACTCGCTCCGCATTCACACAATGGTTTCGGACATTGTCGAGAGCTCATGGGCCGCCACGGGCGAGACTTCCGACACGGCGCCGTCCATCACGATGAGCCTTGAGATACGGAACGCAGTCAACGAGCTCAGGAACTTCATGTTCGAGCGGGTGTACGTTCCCAGCGACCTCGGCGAGGAGGGGCAAGCCGCCCGCAACATCGTAGGGCTTCTTTATCGCCACCTACATGAGAACCCGGAGCAGATCCTCGAGGGGTATCGGAACACCGATAGGCCAGTCGTAGACTACATCGCCGGAATGACGGATCACTTCGCTATGCACGTTGCAGAGGACATCCAGCCGGATATCGCGGCGGTATTCAGAATGGCAAGACCATGACAACAATGACGACGTCCGATAGGATCCGATTCCGCAGCGTAGGCAACCGCCTGAATCTCGTGCAAGAACACCTCGAAGCGATGCAGAGGGATGTCCACGGCTTGGAGTACGCCCACTGGAAGGAAGAGGTGGATGAGCTCTGGAAGGGTATCTTCGAGCAGATTAGCCGCATG
>DPVW01000420.1:0-1524 GCA_003529325.1 Candidatus Latescibacterota bacterium
ACAGATTGAAATGAGCGAGATCCAGGCTGAGTATGTCGCCTGGTTCAACGAGCACCTGCGCCACGTGTAACGATGCCCGTCGGACAGCGTATGGAAGCAACGAACCGGACCAGGAACTCAAGAAGGACCAAAGAGGAAGCTTATGTCAGCCAAGAGTCACATCATGATCGAGCCCGGAGCAAAGGTTGCAGCGCAGATGTCCGCCGATCCCACGGATCAGGAAATGACCCTCGTGCGGCAGATGGGCGTGGCGTATGCCGTGACCTGGGTCGATTCTGCGAAGGCGAGCCCGGAATACTATCGCAGCCGTCGTGAGCATTTCGAACGGGGCGGGATCAAGCTGTATGGGCTGGGTAACGGAAGCGTACACAATGTGGACGCCATCACGTTGAATCTGCCGAATCGTGATGAGAAGGTGGAGGAATACAAGCGGCACATCCGAAACCTGGGGCAAGCGGATATCCCGTATACCACATACGCTCACATGGCCAACAGTGTCTGGAGCACCCCCCGCGAGACAACGCGTGGTGGCGCATCGGCGCGGGCCTTCGACAGCGCGCGTCTTGAAGAAGCGAGCGGTGGAGGCTACGCTGGAACGGGACTTACGCACGAGCGTGTCTACACCGAGAATGAGCTCTGGGATAATTTTGAGTCCTTCATCCGGGAGGTCGCCCCTGTGGCCGAGGAGGCCGGTGTGCGAATCGGAATCCACCCGGACGATCCACCCGGGCTGGTCATCGGCGGTGTGCCCAGGCCGATTTTCAGCAGCTTCGAAGGCTATCGGCGGGCGATAGAGATTGCCGACAGTCCCAACGTCGGGCTGTGTCTGTGCATCGGCTGCTGGTTGGAAGGGGGTGAGGCGATGGGCAAGGGGGTGGTGGATACGATCCGCTACTTCGGTGATCAAGGTAAGATCTTCAAAGTCCACTATCGCAACGTCGATCAGCCCTTGCCTCACTTTGTCGAGACTTTTGTGGACGACGGCTATTTCGACATGTACGAAGCCATGAAGGCCCTGGTTGAAATCGACTATGACGGTGCGGTGATTCCCGACCACATTCCGAGTATGGGAGACGATCAGCGGCTGGGCACTGTGTATACAATTTCCTACATGCGGGCTCTGCAAAGGCGTGCAATTGACGAACTGGCTGCCGGCTCATCTCAATGAGGTTATCCGAATGTCATTATCAACTAGCGTCGTCCTGTCCGTCCTGATTCTGTCGCTCTGCCCAGCACGCACGGACGCTGAAGTCACTCGGTCGAGATCACGTCCACGGTGCCGTTCAGAGAAGGTGCTTCCTTCGGCGACGTCGGCTCGTACGAATACACGATCGGACGTGTTCACTATGCCGTCGACCCAACCCAAGAAAGAAACGCGGACGTTGTGGACTTGGAGTAAGCTCCGCGGGACAAGGCTGGTCGCGTTGTGTTCTCGGCGGACTTACGGATTCTGGTTCCCACGGATCCGTCGAAGGCAAGCGGGACACTGTTTTATACCGTGAACAATCGAGAGGGGGGGGGGGT
>DPVW01000420.1:1841-2464 GCA_003529325.1 Candidatus Latescibacterota bacterium
GGGGGGGGAGATGTTTCCCGCCAGTGGAGGTGCTCGTGCGCCGGCCCATCTCCTGGAGCGGGGACACGTGCTGGTCATGAGCGGGTGGGATGCGGAACTGCTTCCGGACTCCACACGACTTCGTCTGTATGCGCCCATCGCTTCCTTCGGCGGTCGACCCATCACGGGTCTGGTTCGCGTCGAACTGTCGACGATCAATCCGGATACGGCACGCTTTCCCTTCGCAAGCGGAGGGCCGGTATGCTCAGAGCTTGGCGCGTCTTGTCGGCTATTCATGATTTCGGTATTTCAACTACTTTGGACGTCATGTTGCGCAGGAAGTTACATCATACGGGAGTGGATAGATGAAGGTGCTGATCCTGTCGGGGTCCAATCACGGCTTTGATCTGAGTGCTGTCGTTATACAGGAGTTTCTGCAGGCCGAGTCCGATATGGATGTATCGCTCACCGAGGATGCAGAGGCATTGTGTTGCCTCGAGGGATACGATGTCTGTGTCTTCGGCACGGGGTTTACTCGAGTCGAGCGGCACGATGATGGTAGCGCTGATCGCGTCGACGACTTGACACCTGCACAGGAGCGGGGACTGTTCGACTTCGTCCATGGTGGCGGCGGGCTGGCGGGT
>DPVW01000420.1:2790-8910 GCA_003529325.1 Candidatus Latescibacterota bacterium
ATGCACGGTACCGCCTGGTGGATTCCGAGCCGAGCCGTGCCGTTGCTTGGGGGCCATGCGAACTGGCATCCGCCGGGCCTTATCTTTGAGGTCGAGATCGCGGACGACGCCCATCCGATCACCCAGGGTGTGACACCCTTTGAGGTGGAGGATGAGATTTACATGTCGGCGTATGATCCAGCGATCCACATTCTGGCAAAGGCAACCTGGTACAAAAAAGAGCACCCTCTGGCCTGGATACAACCGTATGGTGCAGGGCGCGTGTTCTACACCGCCCTGGGGCATACGGCCGATACGTTCCAGCGGCCGATGATGCAGCGACTGATGGTCAATGGCATTCGTTATGTTGCCGAACACGATTAATTCAAGCATGAAGGAGCGACGATGACAGAGGTACGACACTTTTCCACAGACGAACTGAATGCCGGTGTCGATCAGGTCCGTCAGTCCCCAGCTGATAGCGGCAGACTCGAGATGATCTCTCGACGTCCTGAGATTGGCGAGCGAGTGTTGTTGGAGGAAGCGGAACTCGATACGGCAGAGGGCCTGGCAGGGGACAACTGGAGCACGCGCGGTGCCCGGTCCGACCCGCCCCGTGAGGCGAATCCGGAGGCTCAGTTGACGTTGATGAACGCACGTTCCGCAGAGGCCGTGTCCGGATCTCGCGAGCGTTGGTCGCTGGCGGGGGATCAACTGTATGTCGATCTGGATATCGGGGAGACCAATCTGCCGGCGGGCAGTCGTGTCGCCATCGGTTCGGCCATCGTTGAGGTGACGGCGGAGCCACATCCGGGATGCAAGAAGTTTGTCGAGCGTTTTGGCCTGGACGCCATGAACTGGGTCAACTCTCCCGAGGGCAAACAGATGCGACTGCGCGGTGTGAACACGAAGGTCGTTCAGGCGGGCACGATCCACGTGGGCGATTCGATCACAAAGGTCTGAACACACAGCAGATGACAGGGCTCACGGCAGAGCAGGCCGAATTTTTTCAGCGGGAGGGGTATCTGCATCTGCCGGGTATCCTCGCCGCGACGGATCTCGATCCGGTGCAGGCCGAACTGGAGCAGATCATCGAGCGGGCCGCCCGCGGGTTGCTGGCGGCTGGCACCATCGACAGCGATTACGCCGAATTGCCATTCGACCGGCGGCTGATTCCCCTTGTCCGAGCTGACGCCAGCGCCGCGGCAGGGGTCAATTTTCCCGCCAATCTGGGTCCGGCGATCTTCGATTTTCTGCACAACGAGAGCCTCCTCGATATCGTGGAAGCCCTCGTCGGCCCGGAGATCTACGCCCATTCCTGCCAGCACATCCGCGCCAAGTTGCCGGCGACAGACGACTACGCCGGCGCAATATCGCAGAGCGAATGGGCCGGCTCCACGGCCTGGCACCAGGACCAGGGCGTGCTGTTGCCCGAAGCGGATGACACGCTGGTTGTGACATCGTGGATTCCACTGGTGGACGCAGTCGCAGAAAATGGCACGCTGCGCATCATTCCGCGGTGTCACCACGAACCTTTGCGCCGCCACGTGCGGCCACCCGCGGGAGAGGGTGGCAGCTACACCGTGGCACCCGAAGAACTCCCGGACACCGAACCGGTGACCATTCCCGTGCAGCGTGGCGGCATGATTCTGCTGCACTGCCGTACGCCCCACAGCAGCGAACCGAATCGCTCCGATGGCATCCGCTGGAGTATGGATCTGCGCTGGAATGACGCGCGTCTGCCGAATGGTCGACCCCAGTTGCCGGGCATGCTGGTGCGCAGCCTGGAGTCGCCGGAACTCGTCGTCGACCACGCGGAATGGGTGACGGCGTGGAAGTTGGCGCAGGTGTCGCGGCGTGGATCCAAGCTGTACCGCTGGTAACTGGCTGGTTCTCCTTTATCTAACAAACGAGACAGAAAATGAGCCCGACCGGCAGCCGCTGATCCTGCCAGACGACTTCGACCCGATCGATGAAGCCACGGACATCTGCAGCGACCTGAATCTTCGTGACATGCCGGTGGCGGTGCAGTTTCCCGACTGGCGACTGTGGCTGCCGCGTACCATTCGGTGGATATATGGGGCGTGGAGTTCTGGCAGAACAGCGAAAGCACAGCCCTTCGATCCAACTTCGTGAATGCGCATCTGGCGGGTCCGACCATCGATGTGGCCAAAGGCCGGATTCTCACGAACGCAGGAATCGCGCGTAGGTACGACCTCTGGCGTGCAAAGCCCGAGCTCGCCCGAGCGGAACTGCCACACGGCACGAGACGCGCTTCTCACAGCTGCATTCGGTACCAGTAGCGATAGGCTTCGGTAAACCCCTGCCGTGCCTGCAGGGCCTGTGCCCCCGGGTTGTTCGCCATGATCTGCAGGAAAGCTCGTTCTGCACCTCGTGCGCTCGCCCACCACAGGCGGGCGTGAGTCAGCGGATTTCATGCAGTTGTCGAACCATTAATACAGGGCCTCCACGATGCAGTCGCGAATCGTTTCAGACAATTGTGTCCGGACCTTGTCGAGATGGCCCCGAATGCCGTATACCTTCACTTGTGACATGGTGATCCCTCTTTCGTTTTCCATAAAGGTGAGACGAGTTGATGAGCAGCCGCAACAACAACATTCCAGAACACATCAATGCGTACATCCTGGTCAATAGCCTGCGAGACCGGGCGGAACTGAAAGCGCTGCGCGACGAGACGGCACAGATGCCCATGGCGGGCATGCAGATCTCTCCGGACCAGGGCCAGTTCATGGCACTGCTCGTCAAGGCAACGGGAGCTAAATTGGCGATCGAGGTGGGGACCTTTACCGGGTACAGTGCGCTCGTGGTAGCCGGCGCCCTGCCAGCCGATGGCAAACTCGTCGCCTGTGATGTGAGCGAGGAGTTTACCTCGGTTGGACGACCGCACTGGGAGAAGGCGGGGTTGACGGACAAGATCGATCTGCGTCTGGGCCCGGCGGTGGACACCCTCGACGCCATGATCGCCGCCGGCGAAAACGGTCAATACGACATGGCTTTCATCGATGCCGACAAGGAGAATTACGGACTCTACTATGAACGCTGTCTGATTTTGCTTCGTGTCGGTGGTTTGATCCTGGTGGACAATGTGCTCTGGGATGGTCGGGTCGCTGACGAGGCCGAACAGGATGAGTCGACTCAGGCGATTCGGGCGTTGACGAAAAAGATGCACGCCGACGAACGCATCGACTTCTCGCTGCTGCCGGTGGGCGACGGGCTGTCGCTGGCGGTGAAACGCTAGTCATATGTCCTATCGCAACGTTCATCTTCCGGAGGCGCCGACGGGGGCGCAGCTGCAGGCGGCAGCGCAGGATTATGGAGCGATCGCACGGAGCATGATGGAAGCCATCGTCGAACGCTCCGAAGGCGCGCCGGACTATCCTTTCGTCGAGACAAAACTGGATCTGATCACCGGTCGAAACTTCCCGGAGCGGGACCCGATTCGGGGCCGCGGCGCCATCTACGGGTGGATTCAGGGGCGGGGTCTCGAGGCGCTGGCGGGGCATGCACGCTGGTGGGAGCGTCGTGGCGAAGCGGCAGAACTGGTGCAGCGCATAAGGGCTGTCACCACCACCGTGCTCGCCCAACTGCGCGTCATGCGTCAGCGCAATGACGGACGATTGTCATTTTTCATGACTCCCGAGGGCGAACCCTTCAGCCTCGATGACAGTGGACAACCGCAACCTTTTTCCATGGCAGCTGACCATCCGTATGGATTCAGCGATCTGTTCAGCGCCAAGGGCATGTTTGCTGCCGCCGACTGGCTCGGTGATGGAGCGGCGAAAGGGGAAGCGCTGGCCTACACCCGCGCTGTGGACGAGGCCATCCACGAGAGCACCTTCCGCTCGGACCAGATCTCGCTGGATCCGAAGAATCGAGCCGAACCACGGGATGGGTATCACACACACGGGGCGGCGATGATCCAGCTGGGGGCGTGGGCGATGTTGACTGCCGCGGGGGAGGCGGATGCCATAGAGAGTGGCTTGCGACTGCTCGATTACGAACTCACCTACCATGCCAATATCGATGGTCGCTGGGCACATCTGCAGGAGGGAGACTTCTGGGAGGCCGTCGACGATGAGGGCCAACCCTTCGTCGAACCAGATGGCGTCATCCTCTCCGACCCCGGACACAGTCTTGAGTTTGTCGGTCTGGCGATGAAGTTTATCGGAGCGGCTCAGGCGCAGGCGAGTGCGGTGCAGGTGGCGCGTCTCGAGGTGGCGACAGCGCATATGATCACGCTGTTGGGGCGCAACTTCGACAATGGTTATCTGCCCGGTCCGCAGGGCATCTCCAAGGCCTTTGATCTGGCGAGTCGGCGGCAACTGAATACGGACATGCCCTGGTGGAATCTGCCCGAAACGATCCGCGCTGCCGCGTTCTGCCTACCGGTGGCGGGCAACGACGGGGAGCGCAACCTGTGCCTGCGGGTGCTATGCGACTGCCACAATGCCTTTCGCGAGTTCGTGCGCCCCGACCTGCATCTGATGGCCTATCAGACGCGGGACGAGTGCGGTCTGCCCGTCGCTTCGATCCCGGCCACGGCGGATGCCGACCCGGGATACCACACCGGTCTGAGTCTGCTGGATGCGATCGATGTGATCGACAGCCTGTAGCAGGCCCACGGTCCGTCAGGCGGGCAGATGCTGGGAGAAGAAGCGCACCCAGTTGCCGTGCATGAAGCGCTCGACATCGTCATCGCTGAAACCGCGGGCTGACAACAACGGCGCCAGCTTCTGCAGATCGGCGATGGTGTTACAGTCGTGTGGTGTCTGCTCATTGCCGTAGCCGCCATCGAGGTCACTGCCGACACCGACATGGTTGGTGTTGCCCGCCAGATCGCAGATGTGCACGATATGGTTGACGAGATCGTCCAGTGACACGACCTCTGGCTGCGTCTCTTCCTTGATCCAACCTGGATAGATCATCCACGCATCGAGGGCGGCACCGATGACGCCATCACGGGCGATTATGGCCTTGATCTGTTCGTCGGTGAATTGGCGGCAACCGGGTACCAGGGCCCGACAGTTGTTGTGACTGGCCAGCACCGGTCCGGCAAAGGCTTCCAGGGTGTCGAAAAATGCGACATCCGCCAGATGCGTCAGATCGACGATCATGCCGGCGTCGGCCATGGCAGCCAGCAGCGGGCGTCCACGTTCGGTGAGTCCACCCTCGGCATCAGTGCCATGGGCATAGGCGGAAAAGCCGTAATGGGACAGGCTGACGACACGCAGACCGTCCTGCCACCAGGAGGTGACCTGTTCGGCATCGACGATGGGATCGGCACCTTCCATACTCAGGATGTAACCAATTGGCGTCGAATCCGGTGCTTCCTGCCAGGCCTTCATGTGGGCTGCCAGCCCGGCCTGGTCGCGCACTTGAAGCATCTTTCCTTGAGACTCCATCACGCGGTAGTAGGCGAGTTGTCCTTGTGCTTTGCTGTAGGCGATGGCTTGATTGGCAGCACCAGCAGCGGGAGAACCAGGCCAGGCGACGCGGCAGATGACGGTCGCCAGGGACAGAGCGACCTCACCTTTGCGCATTTCAGGCAGGGTGGTCGTGCCGCGGCCACGCCCCTTCTGGGTCATGTCCGCTTCCCGCCGGCGCAGTTCGTGCACATCCAGCTCAAGGTCGCGGTCCCAGTTGAGGGCATTCATGGACAGGTCGAGGTGGGCGTCGATGAGGATCATGGAAGTCTCCGGTGGTGGATCGGTTGCCGAGGGCTTAAAGGTGTGCCAATAGTACGCGTGTCAGATGAAGATTTTCCTGGAGAGCTGGTGGATGACTTGTACGAATAAAACAGACTCTGTACTGGCGGCTATCCCGCCATCTACCAGAAAGCCGCCTGAGGCTCCTTTCGTTTGGGACACACTCAATTCGATTGACACCCATCAGCGCCGCCCACAGTGGTGTCGATGTCGCCAACCGGTGCGTACAACGTGTCGAGGTGGCGCTGGCCCCGATTGCGGAGCAGCTCGATGAGGGCGCCCGCGCCCAGGTGGAGCAATCCTTGCGAATCCTGAATGAGAGTCTCGGCAACAGTCAGATCGCCATGGATCGCATCAAGGTCATCGTCGAGAGTCTGCGCTCTGGGAGGAAGAGGGCGCCCAACCGGCGGCGTAG
>DPVW01000050.1 GCA_003529325.1 Candidatus Latescibacterota bacterium
ATCGCAGGTGCAGTCTACGACCTCGACGTCCTTGTCGACGGATGTCGCTGTCGGTTGGGAACTCGATCTGTGGGGCCGGTTGCGCTCCGCCCACTCGGCATCCCTCGCCGACCTGCAAGCCGTCGAGGCGGATTGGCGAGCGGCGCGATTGTCGCTGATCGCACAGACCCTGCGCAGCTACTTCGCCTGCGTCGAAGCCCAGCGCCAGGTAGATCTGGCGCAGGCTACGGTTGCCAGTTACCAGATATCCAACCAGCAGGTACAGTCCCGTTACGAACGAGGACTACGACCGACCTTGGACTTGCTTTTGTCACGGGCCAGTCTGTCCTCGGCCGAATCGAGTCTGCACAAGAGACGCCGGCAGTTGGACGCAGCGACAAGGCAACTCGAGGTCCTCGTCGGTCGTTATCCAGCAGGTGCGCTGCAACCGGCGACAACCATGCCATCCCTGCAACAGTCGGTCCCCGCTGGACTGCCGGCGGCGCTCATCGGCCGACGCCCTGACCTGGCCGCCGCCGAACGACGACTTGCTGCGACCCACGCCCGTGTACACGAGGCCCGCAAGTCACTGTATCCTCGCATCAGCTTGACCGCCTCTGGCGGCCGCTCGAGCGACGAGCTGGCGGATTTGCTCGACGGCGACTTTGGCATCTGGAACCTCGTCGGCAATCTGTCCCAACCCCTGTTCCAGGGTGGACGCCTGCGTGCCGGCATCGAGCTGGCCAAAGCCAACGCCGACCGCGCCCTGCTCACCTATGCGCTGACGGCCTTGCGCGCGTACGCCGAGGTCGAGAGTGGCCTCGCCGCCGAGGGCTTTCTCGCCCAGCAGGAGGCGGCACTGACGGCGGCATCGCGAGAATCGAGTGATGCCCGTCTGCTGGCCGAACAACGATATGCCAAGGGACTGACAGACCTGCTCACCCTGTTGACGGCACAGCGCACGGCATTCGATGCCGACAGTCGCCTGCTCACGGTGCAGCGGCAACGCCTCGATACGCGCATCGACCTGCACCTGGCCCTCGGTGGCGAGTTCACACCCACTGTGGAGTCCCATCTGGCCAAGGAAGACACCCCATGAAGAGACAACTTCTCAAGTTTCTACCCCTTATCATTCTCGTCATTGGTGCGGGTGCCTTCCTGGTGCTCGTGGCGTCAGGCCGAGCACCCGAGCACCGCGTCATGCCGGATTACGGCCCTCTGGTGGAAACCCTCGCCGCACCGACGCAGACAGTTCAAGTCATCGTCGAGGCACAGGGTTCGGTCCAGGCCTCCGAAGAAATCGACCTGGTGCCACAGGTTTCGGGTGTCATCGTGTGGAAAACGACGCAGATGGAGGTGGGAGGATTCTTTGCTCGGGGTGAGGTCCTTCTCCATATCGATCCACGCGATTACGAACTCGCCGTTACCGGCTCCGAAGCGGCTGTCGCTCGCGCCCGCTACCAGCTTGATCTGGCAGTGGAAGAAGCCGCTGTGGCCCGCCAGGAGTGGGAGATGGTGCGCCAGCATCGTGAACTCGAGGCGGAACCGAATGACCTCGTGCTGCGCTTGCCGCAGGTACGGGCCGCCGAAGCCGAGTTGCTCGCCGCCGAAGCGGGACTCGCCGAGGCCAGACTGCGACTGGGGCGCACGCAGATCGTCGCCCCTTTCGACGGACGGGTCCGTGCCAGCTCTCTGGACGTAGGCCAGTATGTGGTGGCCAACCAGCCCGTATCTCGGATCTATAGTATCGAACAGGCGGAGATCGTCGTCGCCGTACTGGGGCAGGACATGGAGTGGTTGACAATTCCGCAGCGATTGCCCGACGTGCCGATGCCCCTGTCGATGGAGCAGACGGCAACGGATATCCAACAGCCAGTAGCCATGGGCGAGGGTCCGCCGGCTGCGGCGCCACTCACGGCAGCGCCCCGGGCTCGCGTACACACCGAGTTTGCCGGTCGACGACATACCTGGGAAGGATTTATCTCCAGGTCGTTGGCCGAACTGGACGCTCGCAGCCGCATGCTCGGCCTGGTCATCGAAGTGGACGCACCGTATGCGGCAGGGGTCAATCATGACACGCCGTTGTTGGTTGGCATGTTCGTAGACGTTGAAATTCTTGGTTCCACAGTCGACGAGGTACGCGTCCTGCCCCGTGTTGCCTTGCATGAGGGAGATGTGGTCTGGGTCGCCCAGCGTGATGGAACTCTGGACATGCGGCACGCCCAGGTCGTGCGTGTGCGCGATGAGGAGGTTCTGGTGCGCCTGGATCTGGCCGACGACGAACGCATCGTGATCTCACAACTCGGCGGTGCGACACAAGGCATGAAGATCCGCGCGCTGGACGAGGAGTCACCGTTATGAAAGCACCGATTGGGTGGATGGCGCGCAATCATGTCGCCGCCAATCTCCTCATGGGTTTCCTCGTACTGAGTGGGTTGCTGACACTCGTCGGTACGAAGAAGGAGACCTTTCCGGAATTTTCGCTCGATGTGATTCAGGTGCAGATCCCCTATCTCGGCGCCAGCCCGGCGGAAGTTGAGGTCGGTGTCGTGAGCCGTATCGAAGAGCGACTCATCGGCATCGAGGGCATCGATCGTGTTACCTCGACGGCTGCCGAGGGCATGGCCTCGATCCGCCTTGAACTGCAACTGGGCGCCCATGTCGAGCAGGTCCTGGAAAATGTAAAGAATGAAGTCGACCGAATCGAGACGCTGCCGGTTGAGACCGAAAAACCGGTGATCAGCGAGTTGCTGCGGCGCAACCGGGTGATCGACGTCGTGCTCTATGGCAACGTCTCGGAAAAGGCTTTGAAGGTCGCCGCCGAGCGCGTCCGCGACGACCTGCGTAGCGAACCCGGAATCTCGCAGGTGGAACTCACCGGCATTCGTCCCGACGAGATCTCGATCGAGGTCTCCGAGAGAGCCCTGCGCGAGCATGGCCTGAGCTTGGCGCAGGTGACGGATGCGGTGCGTCGAGCCAGCGCCAACCTGCCCGGCGGCAGTGTCAAAAGCGAGGAGGGCGAGATCCTGATCCGCACGCAGGGGCTGAAGTACAGCGGTCTGGAGTACGAGGAGATCGTCGTCAGCACCCAGGCGAATGGCAGCGAGTTGCGCATTGCCGATATAGCTCAGGTTATCGATGGCTTCGAGGACACGGACCTGATCAGCCGTTTCAACGGTAAGCCAGCGGCGGTTGTCCAGGTCTATCGCATCGGCGAACAGAGCGCTCTGCAAGTCGCCGAGACGGTACATGCCTACCTCACCGGTGTCACCCAACGGGGCAGCCTGCCGGCGGGGATCGATATCGGCTATTCGCGTGATGACACCAAAATTCTCAACAGCCGCATCGATCTGCTGCTACGCAATGCCCGACTCGGCATCATCCTGGTATTCATCTGCCTCAGTCTGTTTCTCGACCTGCGGCTGGCATTCTGGGTGATGATGGGCATCCCCATCTCCTTCCTCGGCAGCTTCGTGCTGATGCAGCCCTTCGATGCGTCGATCAATATGCTGTCACTATTCGCCTTTATCGTCGCCTTGGGTATGGTGGTCGATGACGCCATCATCGTCGGTGAAAACATCTACGCACAGCGCGAGCAAGGGAGCGGATTCGTTCGTGCCGCCGTCGACGGCACCCTTGAAGTCGGCACGCCGGTGGTCTTTTCGATTCTGACCTCCATCGCCGCCTTCACACCTCTGTTCTTCGTCGATGGCATGATGGGAAAGTTTATGGGTGTCATTCCCGTCATCGTCATCGCCGTATTGCTGCTGTCGCTCATCGAATCGCTGTTCATCCTACCCGCCCACCTGTCTTCCAAGGGCAGCCTGACCTTTATCGGCGTCGTCTCCGCTGTCGCCTTTCTTTCCATGTTCACCTTCGGCGGTTCCGTAAGCACTTTGCAGGCAGCCATGATCGCTGCTTTGCTGTTGGTCTTCGTCCTGTTCCATAACCGGCTCACGGCGTGGTTCACATCGCAGTTGCGCCACTTCATCGATCATCAGTACACCAACACCCTGCGACTCGCCCTGAATCATCCGGGATCGACCGTCGCCGTAGGCGTCACCATCCTGCTGATCACCGTCGGCTGGATTGCCGGTGGCCACACCAAATTCGTCTTCATGCCGCAGATTGAATCCGACTATGTGACGATCAGCATCGGCATGCCCGTGGGTACGACGGCAAGACAGAGCGAGGCGGTCGTCAGAAAGGTCGAGAGCGCCGCCCTTGAGGTCCGCGATGAATACGATGCTTTGGCTGCTGCCGATTCACCTTCGCTGTTCCGCAACGTCTTCAGTTTCGTCGGCGCTCAGCCATTGGCAGGGGCTACGCGTATGGGAGCCAACGGCTCGGGCAGTAGTGCGCACCTGGCAGAGGTCGGTATCGAACTGTTACCATCGGAAGAGCGGGACGTGGGCAGTGATGAAATCGCCAGGCGCATACGCGAAACCGTTGGCGAGCTGGCTGGCCCCGAATCGATCACATTCACCTCGTCGCTGTTCTCCGCGGGCAACGACATCGAGATGCAGCTGGCGTCGAAGGACTTCGACCAATTGCTGCAAGCCGTCGAACGGCTCAAGGCAGAGATCGGTGGATACCCTGGAACAAGCGACATCCAGGACAGTTTCCAGGAGGGCAAGGTGGAGATGAAACTTGCCCTGAAGGAACGAGCCCGAAGTCTGGGCCTGACGTTGACCGATCTGGGCAGACAGGTGCGCGAGGGCTTCTATGGGGCTCAGGCACTGCGGGTGCAACGGGGGCGGGACGATGTACGCGTCATGGTTCGTTATCCGGAAGCGGAGCGGCGTTCCTTGACCAACATCGAACAGATGCGGATCCGCACACCCGACGGCACCCAGGTTCCATTTTCAGAGGTCGCCGAGGTATCGGTGGGGCGTGGGTACGCCAACATCCAACGGGCGGACGGGCATCGCGTCGTCTCCGTCAGCGCCGATGTCGATGAGAAGGCGGCGAATCCGGACGAGATCAACGCCGACCTGGGCGACCGCTTCCTGCCGACATTGCAGCAGGACTATCCGGGCCTGTCCTACAGCTACGAAGGCCAGGAGCGTGAGCGACAGGACTCGTTCGACAGTCTCGGCCGCGGGTTCGTCGTCGCCTTGTTTGTCATATATGCACTGCTGGCGATCCCTTTCCGATCCTATACGCAGCCTCTCGTCGTCATGCTCGCCATCCCCTTCAGCATGGTCGGTGCCGTCTGGGGACATGTGCTGATGGGTCTCGACCTGGCATTGTTGAGCATGTTCGGCATCGTCGCCCTTTCTGGCGTCGTCGTCAACGACTCCCTCGTGCTGCTCAGTTTCTACAATCAACTACTCGTTGCAGGCATGGAGCGGCGGGACGCCCTGGTCGAAGCCGGCAAGCAACGCTTCCGGGCCATTCTGCTCACCTCTTTGACGACATTCTTCGGCCTCCTGCCGATGATCCTCGAACGCAGCGTACAGGCTCAGTTCCTCATCCCCATGGCGGTCAGTCTCGGCTTCGGCATTCTCTTCGCTACGGCGATCATCCTGATCGGCGTGCCGACGACGATGCTGATTCTGGGAGATGTGCTGGAGTTCTACGGCCACGGGGAGCGGCTCGACCAGGACGAGGAGGGGATCGATGGCGTCGGCGCCATGACCTCGCCCACGACCGCCGGGTGAGGTGTGGCCTGGTGGACCGGGTTGGCGGGAGACCTGGGAGTGTGTCGCTATCCCTGGGTCAGTCGGATCACGGCGATCCAGGCATGCCGTTGCAGCATCGATCGGCGCAACACCACTCGATCGACGGCCTCCAGAACCCGCAGAACCTTGGAATCCGAGGCGGGTCGCAGGGGTGCAGCCAGGAGGGTGAATAAGCCAAAGAATGAGACCTGCGCCCCGTCGAAGCAGTTCGTGATGCGATCGAGATCCGTCATCGACAACGGCTGTTCATCGGCCGAACGCATGGCCGGCGTCAACCGGCGGTAGAGATTGATGATCGGGTTGTGTCCGAGGGGCTCGAAGAAGATGGCCTCGCCTCCGGGACGCAGCACACGCACGATCTCAGCGACGGCGCGCGCGATGTCGAGGTGGTGGAGGATACCACTGCCACAGACGAGGTCAAAGCTATCGGCATTGAAGTCGAGGACTTCGGCATTCATCTGCCTGAACTGCAGTTGTGCCTCCAGTCCGAGCGCGCGCCCACGCCCTTGTGCCTCACGAATGCCGACGGCGGAGATGTCGATGCCGGTTACATGAGCGCCGGACGCCGCCAACTGAAAGGCGGCGCTGCCCTTGCCGCAACCGTACTCGAGGATGGTGCGGTCCCGGGCTCCGGCCAGAATCTGTTCATGATAATGCGCCTTGGCGGCGCGGGCGGTGGCATAATACTTGCCCGTCGCCTCACGGCTGTTGCTGGCAAAAGCTTCATCGTGAAACTCCGCCTCACGCTGCAGCCGATCGGGGGCGGTTGCCCCAACCCCGTCGCTCAAAACAGACCTACGCTGCGCTCCGGGAGTCGCCGGCAAAGTCGGCGTACTCCTCGTGCAGGGGATCCGCCCCGACGGGCTCGTCGAGGACGAGAAGTCGGTATCGCAGCCGCAGCGTGTCCCCCTCGTCCACGGTGAGATCGCCATCCATCAAGGGCGCGGTGCCGAATTGATTTTCCCGGGTGTGCCAGCGGCTGGGATGGCGCGGATTCTGCGGGTGATCAAAGATGGCAATCATACCACCGGCGGCGCCGGCGGCGCTGACCCAGTTGGCTTGCTCCTTGCGAATCTCCTCGTGGCCGGTACGGCCTTCACTGCAACGGAAGATCGCGGGCTCAGCCACCGTGCCAAAGGGTGGACCCAGACGCAGTTGCAGCCCGCTGTAGTGAGCCTCGGCACGTGTCGCTCCCAGAGTCAGCGGCCCGCCACTGGCTTGGATGACGG
>DPVW01000325.1 GCA_003529325.1 Candidatus Latescibacterota bacterium
GTCGGGCCTGCATCGACACATTCTCTGTCCGGATCTGTAACAGACTCAATGGGCAAATCAGTCAGCGACGGACTCGCACGGCTACGGATCGAGAGCCGTATTCCAGCCACCACATGGCGTCAGTGGTGTAATCTGCTGAAAATGCACCCCGATGATGCGATCGATGTCTGGGAGGAGATCTGCCCCCCGATCATGGTCGCCAATCGCAAGGTGCCAGAAATTCCCTACATCCTACAGCTGCGTTCTGGCCGCCCCGAACTCGACATCTACGAGTTCAAGGAAGAATGTGCCAAGGGCTACCTCAGCACCTTTCTGTTCAACCTCGAAGATGACCGCCTGACAAAGGGAAAAATCAAGAGCGCCCTACTCAGGCTCTACAAGAGCGTTTCCTCCCGGTTGCCCGCCACGGGATCCGATCACACCAATTCCAGCAAAGAGTTGCAGGCATATTTCGCCGAGCAGCCCCTGGCATTCGACGTCGAAGCGAAGGGTGATGGCGCCGAAATCCCCGCCGAGATTCTCAAACCGAGCGATCTCGGCGAAGTCTTCGATACGACCGCCAAGTATCTGTGTACCCAAGCCTGGTCGGTGATGGAGGCCGTGCATGGACCGAAAGGGGTAGTCAACGAAATCATCGCCAATTTGCGCGAGTGGTTGATCGGTTGCGTCAGATTCCAGCCCGAACGCAAGCGCCATCAAGACAACCCCCGCCTCTCTCTTCGGTTGTCAGCCTCGACAAGGTGGCGGGCAACGCCAACTTGAAGGACCTCTTCGTACGTGTCCGTGAAGACGGGCAACTGCACTATGTCGAGGATTTTGAGGACGGCACGTGGGCCGATCTTTTCCAACTGCGGGAATACAAGCCGCAACGATTGGCGACGGCAGCGAAGAAAAAATCGGCAGAAGAGGACACGGAGATGTTGCAGACAGGTCGGACATACCTGTTCACCGTGGGCCGCACCCAACGGTTCTTCGGCGAGTCCGCAGCTGATGTGATCAATGGCTGTTACCGAGGTGACGAGGGTGACGAAGATCTTTCCCGCGTTCTGATCAGTCCCTTACAACCAGAGGAAGTGAATCTTTATGTCTGTTGAGACCGGATTTGCCGTCGTCGGCCTGGGTATGGGAAAACATCACTGCAAGGCCATCGACAGTGCACCGAATGCAACCCTCGTAGCCGTCTGTGATGTCGACGAAGAACGGCTCGCCGCGGCGTCCCATGAGTTTGGGTGCCAGACATACAAAGAGATCGATGATCTGCTTGCCAATGACGACGTCGAGGTCGTCAATGTTGCCACACCCTCCGGCTCGCACACGGATATCGGCCTAAAGGTCGCCGCCGCGGGCAAACACATGATTGTCGAGAAGCCGGCGGACATCACGGTCGCACGCATCGATGAGCTGATCGCGGCGATCGATGCGGCGGGCGTAAAGGCGGCGGGCATCTTTCAGTCGCGACTTGATCCTCTCAACATCGAGATCCGCGACGCGGTTCAGGGAGGACGCCTGGGCCGAATGATCGGTGTACACGGTCATCTGCCCTGGTATCGGAAGCAGTCCTACTACGAGGGGGCCCATGGATCATGGAAGGGCACGTGGGCGATGGACGGCGGCGGCTCGCTGATGAATCAGGGCGTGCATACCGTCGATCTGCTGCAGTGGATCGCTGGTCGCGTCACCTCCGTGATGGGCATGTTCGGCGTTTTCGACCATGAGATCGAAGCCGAGGATCAGTCCGTGGCGATTCTGCGTTTCGAGTCGGGGGCTCTGGGCACGCTGTACACGACGACATGTGCTTTTCCCGGGCGTGATCAACGCATCACGATGTACGGCAGTGAGGGTTCTTTCGTGAAGCGGGAGGGGGCGCTGGAGAGTTGGAAGCTACTCGGCGACGAAGATGGCGAGCAGGAACAGGACATGCTCGGGCGTTTTGGCGACAAGAAGGTGGAAAAGGGCAGTGGCGCCGCCGATCCCATGGCGGTCAGTTTCGACGGGCATACACAGATCATCATGGACATGGTGGAGGCCGTGCAGCAGGAACGCGAGCCGATGATCTCGCTGCACAGCGCCAAACATGCCGTGGAGATCATCAACGCCATCTACGAGTCAGGGCGCACCGGGCGAGCAGTGGAGATCGCGGGCTGATGGCGACACACGAGTTCAGGCCGACGCAGTACCACAATACATTGGGGTGGCATGACCCCGTCCTCGAGATCGATCCCGGGGACACCGTACTGACGACGACGGTGGACGCGCGCGGGCAAGATCACGAGGGGCAGCGGGTGACACAGCGTGGCAACCCGCAAACTGGGCCATTCTACGTGCGTGGCGCCGAGTTGGGTGATGCCCTCGTCGTGACCTTGGACGAGTTGATCCCGAGCAGGTCCTGGGGTTTCACCGCTTGCCAGGTGGCGCCAAACGTGCTGGACCCCGGCTATCGGCCGACCTTCGAGGATGATCTGTCTGCTTGCCCCACATTCGACGGGGTCCCTTTTTTCCGCTGGGCCGTCGATGTTGCCGCGGGGACGGCGCATCTCGCCGAACCGGAAGGAGCTCTGTCGAAGCTCAAACTGCCCCTGGACCCGATGGTGGGTTGTTTTGGTGTGGCGCCAGCCGGTGGACAGGCGATCTCGACGGCAACATCATCGACCCACGGTGGCAATATGGACTATCGTGGTTTCCGTCAGGGAACCAAGGTGTACTTTCCCGTCTTCGCTCCGGGCGCCCTGTTCCACATAGGCGACGGTCACGCGGTACAGGGAGATGGAGAGATCGTCGGCACAGGGATTGAGGTCCCTTTCGATGTTCGCTTCACGGTGGATCTGGTGAAGGATTCTTCCGTGAGCTGGCCACGCGCGGTCGATGCGACATGGCTGATGGCGGTGGGCAACGCCCGCCCTCTGGATCAGTGCGTGCAGCATGCGACGACGGAAATGTTGACCTGGTTACAGAGGGACTTCGGCCTCGATGCGCGCACGGCGCACCAGCTGCTTGGGCAAGCCGTCTCCTACGACGTGGGTAATATCTTCGATCCTGCGTATACGATGGTGTGCAAGGTGCGTCGTGATCACGTCGAGGCGCTGCGCTAGGTGGTGATACCCCGCTGTTGTAGCAGTTCCAGGATCGCTTCGACACATCGAGACACCGCCCACTCGTGGGTCGGCAGTACGAGGGCTGGCTCCACCGGGTCCTCGTAGGGCGAAGTGACGCCAGGAAAATTGGGGATGTCGCCACTGTCCGCCCGTTCGTACTGACCCTCCGTGTCCCGTTGGCGGCAGATGTCAATTGGCGCCGCCAGATGGACGACGAGGAAACGTTCCTCTCCCACAACCTGAGCTGCCTTCTGCCGCACGTCCTGCCGGGGTGCGACAAAGGCGCCGATGCATATCAGTCCCGCGTCGTTGAGCAGACGCGCCACCTCCGCAGATCGCCGCAAGTTCTCAGATCGGTCTTCGGCGCTGAATCCCAGATCTCTGCTGATCCCCCGTCGCATGTTCTGCCCGTCCAACACCGTTGCCGCCCGCCCGAGTTGGAACAGCCGCCGTTCCAATGCGTAGGCGATGGTCGTTTTTCCAGAGCCAGTGAGCCCCGTCAACAGAATGGTCGCCGGGCGCTGCCCATAACGGGCCTCGCGCTGCTGGGCCGTAACCTTGCTGGACTCCGTATGCAGGTCTGACGCCAGCGGTTCGTCGTCCCAGTGGTCGCGCCGCTCGTCACCCGTCGTGCGGTCGACGATCATACCCGCTCCCAGGGTCGCGTTGGTGATGCGATCGACGATGATGAACGCTCCAGTCGTGCGATTGCGCCGATAACTGTCGAAGCAGACCGGTTCGCTCAGTGCGACACTGCAGCGGCCGATCTCATTCAGGTTCAGCGTCGGCGCTTCCACACGGTGCAGGCTGTTTACATCGACCTGGTAGCGCAGGGTACTCACCGTCCCGGTAATACTCTTGGCGGCCTGCTTGAACAGGTAGGTCCTGCCAGGGATCATTTGCTCATCGTGCATCCAGACAACCATGGCGTCGAATTTCTGCTCCAGTCGCGGCACATTGCCTGGGCGCACGATCATGTCGCCGCGACTGACATCGATTTCGTCATCGAGTGTCAGCGTGACGGACTGCTGTGAGCAAGCCTCCTCCAACTCCCCGTCAAAAGTGACAATCGATTGGACCCGGCTCGTACGACGGGAGGGCAGGGCCATGATCTCGTCGCCACGGCGCACAATACCGGAAGCAACAGTGCCGCAGAAACCTCGAAAGTCGAGATTGGGCCGATTGACGAGCTGCACGGGAAAACGGAAGTCTTCCAGGTTGCGATCGGAACCGATGTACACCGTGTCCAGGAAGGTCATCAGTGTCGACCCCCCGTACCACGGCATGTGATGGCTCGGATCGACGATGTTGTCGCCCAACAGGGCGGAGATCGGCATGAAGTGCAGGTCGGGGAGTTCGAGACGGGCGGCAAAGTCCTTGTAGTCGGCGCGGATCTCGTCAAAGACCTGCTCGTCAAAGTCGACGAGGTCCATTTTGTTGACGGCAACCAGGACATGTCTGATGCCCAACAAGGAGACGATGAAGCTGTGACGTCGGGTTTGTGTAACGACGCCGTGTCGCGCGTCGATAAGGATGATGGCCAAATCCGAGGTCGAGGCTCCCGTCGCCATGTTACGGGTGTACTGTTCGTGTCCCGGCGTATCCGCGATGATGAACTTGCGTCGTGCCGTAGAAAAATAGCGGTAGGCGACATCGATTGTGATGCCCTGCTCCCGCTCGGCCTTGAGTCCGTCGGTGAACAAGGCGGGGTCGAAACTGCCGCCTGTGGTGCCGACCATCGCCGAATCCTTCTCCAACGTTTTCAGCGTGTCTTCGTAGATCAGTTTGGCGTCGTAGAACAGGCGCCCGATGAGGGTACTCTTGCCGTCATCGACACTGCCGCAGGTGAGCAGACGCAACAATTCCTTGCGCTCGTGCTGCGCCAGGTAGGTGTCTATGTCATCGGCGATGAGGTCGGACTGGTGTGACATGTCTAGAAATACCCGCGCTTCTTTTTCTCTTCCATGCCCGCGCCCCCCTCATCCTGATCGATGACCCGCCCCTGACGCTCGGAGGTCGTCGACAACAGCATCTCCTGGATGATCATGGGCAGGGTGGTGGCATTCGAGTCGACCGCCCCGGACAGGGGGTAACAGCCGAGGGTGCGAAAGCGCACGCTGCGCATCTCCGGTTCTTCACCCGGTTCCAGCTGCAGGCGATCGTCATCGACGAGGATCATCTCGCCATGACGATGGACAATCGGTCTCTGTGCGGCGAAGTAGAGTGGTACGATGGGGATCTGCTCGAGGTGGATGTATTGCCAGACGTCGAGTTCGGTCCAGTTCGAGAGAGGGAAGACACGGATACTCTCGCCCTTGTTGGCGCGGGTATTGTAGATGTTCCACAGTTCAGGACGCTGGTTCTTCGGGTCCCAACGATGGTGGGCGTCGCGGAAGGAGAAGACTCGCTCCTTGGCCCGCGATTTCTCCTCATCGCGACGAGCGCCACCAAAAGCGGCGTCAAAGCCATGCTTGTCCAGGGCCTGCTTCAAGGCGTCCGTCTTCATCAACTCCGTGTGCTTCTCACTGTCGTCGAGTGGGTGAATGTTGTGTTTGGAACCCTCCTCGTTGACGTGGACGAGAACATCGAGTCCCAACTCCTTGCGCGCGTAGTTTTCGCGGAAGTCGATCATCTCGCTGAATTTCCACGTCGTGTCGACATGCATCAGTGGGAACGGAGGTTTCGCCGGAAAGAACGCCTTCTGTGCCAGGCGTACCATCACGGAGGAGTCCTTGCCGATGGAATACAACATGACGGGGTTGTGGAATTCCGAGGCCACCTCACGCATGATGTGGATGCTCTCGGCCTCCAATTGCTTCAGATGCGTGAGGCTGTAACCGGAGTGGGAGGGATCCGCGGATGGGCTGGACAAGTCAGATCGCTTTGGAGGGAGTTCGGCCAACAGCTATCTAATGTGCGCACTGGACCTACACGGGGCCAGAGCGCATCAACTTTACAAGTCCAGCGCGGCGATCGAATCGAGGCCCTCGGGCTGGGGCAGGACATAACGCACGGGCTGTACACCACCGTCCGTGCCCGTCCGTCGTTGCACGTGACGACACTTGATGACACTGTGCTCGATCAGGAGTCCGTCATCGATGCGACAACCATACAGATATGACGTGCCCTTTACGACGACCTCCTTGCCGATCCGCATGGGGTACTCATCACTGCCGGTCATGATGACACCTGACTCGATCCGGCTGCCGGCGTCAATCTTGAGGTTGCCCTTTAGCACGCTGCCATCCAGCACGACCACACTCGATTCGAGGATCATTCTCTGACCTGGGTAGGTGCTCAGGCGCACGCCGAGGCCGATGTCCACCCCTTCTCCAAGTACGATATCGCCGCGCAACTCGCAGCGGTCGCCTAGTTGCACGCGGCGGTCCAGTCGTACGCCCGGTCCGAGATGCACCCCCTTGCCGATGATGATGTCGAGGGGGCCACACTCCTTGTCGAGCACAAGGATCTGATCGATGACCTCGTCGGCGATGAAGAAGTCCTCCTCATCGACAATCGTGACGATGTCCATCAACCGGTGATAGGCACGACGTCTGGCGATCGATTCCATCTGTCGCCAGACACTCTTGACATTAAACCCGAGGATTTCCTCCTCGTCAGCGGCGGATACCGCACGTACGTCGAGGCCGTTGTCGTTGAAGATTTCAACCAGATCGGTGAGCATCAACTCGCCCTGCACGTTGTCGGTGTCCATGGCGCCGATGTGGGCGCGGAGGGCGGATTCACGAAAGGCGACGACGAGGGTGTTGATCTCCCGGGTCTCCAACAACTCACGACGGGTAAAGGAGAACTGTCTGCCTTTGTATGGCAGCCGCGAAACGGCGTCGTCATGCCCGAGTCCAAGGATGTCCTTGTGCTCCTTGATGGCGATCACATAACCGGCGTCATCCCCAGCATCATCGGTCTCTGGCACGCGTACGATGCGCCCGTAATAGTTCTGTTCCGCCGGTCCCTCGTAGCAACCTGTGAGGACCATCATATCACAAGGCTGGCTCTCGAAGGCACGACGAAACTCGGCGATGACAAGTGGGGAGAGCAGGCCCATGTCGCCGGGTACGATGTACACATGACGATCCTGGTCTTGGGGCAGCGGTTCGAACTGATCGAGGGCGACACGCACGGCATCCCCTGTTCCTGCGGGCAGTCCGAGAACGGGATTCTCCTGGTAGGCGAAGCGTCGACCAGGTCGAGGACCCACGGTCTGACCGACCTGCTCGGCTTTGATACCGACAACGAGGATCTGATTGGGGCTGTCGAGGCCACCTGCGACGGCGTCAGCGACTCGTTCTACCGTGGGACGGCCCCAGATCTCGTGCAGCATCTTGGAGGTGTCGGAGCGGATGCGGGTGCCGTGGCCAGCGGCCAATACGATGCCCAGTCGCGGCGGGTCGTCGCCGAGTGGCGAGTCGAGGGCGCTGAGTTGTGTCCGGATGCGGTTGCTATTGAGCGGCATGGTCGCAGGTCTCGTCGTTAGGGTTCATCAGGCCCGGCGAACCGAAGCCACAGGTGTTGCAGGGACGCCGGCATCACCGGTTTCGTTCCAGCCGATCAAGGGTGGCAATTGCAGGTCCGGTGCATCACCCCGAGCGATCTGCATCAACACCTGCTGCACGGACACCGCCGCCTCACCATCCCCCGGTTCGAGACGGACGTAGGTGCCATCGGACTGGCAGATCCGAGCCTTTGCCCGATCCGCCAGGCACAGCTGCAGAAAATGATGAATGCGTGCCTTGATGCCGTCGTCCTCGACGGGAAAAGCGACTTCGACACGATTGCGCAGATTGCGGTTCATCCAATCGGCGCTGCTGCACCAGATCTCGGGGTCGCCGCCATTGGCGAAATAGAAGACGCGGCTGTGCTCGAGATAACAACCGATAATGCTGGTGACACGAATGCGCTCGGAAATACCCAACAGGCCGGGACGCAGGCAACAGATCCCACGCACGATGAGGTCGATCTCGACTCCGGCCATGGAGGCGCGATAGAGAGCACGAATGATCTTGGGGTCGATCAAGCCGTTCATCTTGGCAACGATCGCCGCCGGCCGACCAGCGCGTGCATGCTCTATCTCACCGTCAATACGAGTCAGCATGCCTGACATCAGTGTTGTCGGCGCCACCAGCAGCGTGCGGAAGGTTTCCGCGGAACGTGCCGTAAGCAGGTTGAAGACCTCGGCAACCTCTCGCGTCATGTCATCACGGGCCGTCAGCACGCCGATGTCGGTGTAGAAGCGTGCGGTCTCGTGGTTGTAGTTGCCCGTTCCCAGATGTACATATCGCCGCAGCCGGTCTTCGTCACGACGCACGAGCATGGACAACTTACAGTGCGTTTTCATGCCCAGCAGCCCGTAGACGACATGCACGCCACTCTCCTCCAACTGCTTGGCCCACTCGATGTTAGAGGCTTCGTCAAAACGCGCTTTCAATTCCACCAGGACCGTCACCTCTTTGCCCTGTTCGGCGGCGTCGATGAGAGCTTCTACAACCTGCGAATCCTCCCCCGTGCGATACAACGTCTGCTTGATCGCCAACACGTGTGGATCGCGTACCGCCATGCGGATGAAATCGATCACCGTGTTGAAGGATTCATAAGGGTGGTGGAGCATCACATCACGCTCGCGCAGAGACTCGAAGAAGCGGTCAGGATCTGCTGGAAGACTCACCTCGACAGGAGAGAAGGGGGAGTCCTTCAACTCCGGCCGTTGCACCAGGTCGTAGATGGTGCTGATACGATTGAGGTTGACGGGTCCGTCGGCACGATAGACACGGTCCTCACTCAGCTCGAACTGGGTCGTCAAGAATCGCACGAGGCGTGGTGGCGCACGATCCTCGATCTCCAGTCGCACGACGTCCCCTTTGCGTCGGTTCTCCAACGATTCGGCGATCTCTTCCAGCAGGTTGTCGGCCTCTTCCTCGTTGACGTAGAGCTCGGAGTTGCGGGTGACACGAAAGGCACCACCGCCGGTGACCTGATACCCTTCGAACAACTCACTGAGATGATGGGCGACGATGGCTGAGAGTGTCACCATGCGCAATTTGCCGTCGTCGGTGTCGGGCAGGCGCAAGATGCGTGGCAGGACGCGTGGAACGGTGACAACACCGAGCGCGGTATGCCGGTCTTGCTGTAACAGGACACCGATGCAAAGCGCCTTGTTGAGCACACGAGGAAAGGGATGAGCCGGGTCGATGACGATGGGTGTAAGGATCGGTTCGAGCTCGCCATGCCAGTATCGCCGGATGAAAGCCGGCTGCTCGCCTTGCAGATCTTCGACATCCAGTAGATGAATTCGTTGCCGCGCCAGAGCCGGCAACAATTCCTGGTTCCAGCAACGGTATTGGGCATCGACCAACTCGTGGGTCGTGCGGGCGATGGTAACAAGCTGCTCATCGGGGGTCAGGCGGTCGGGACCGGTGCCGGCAACGCCGCTGTCCCTGACCTGAAGCAGGCCGGCGACACGAACCTCGAAGAATTCGTCCAGAATGCTGGCGACGATCCCGAGAAAGCGGACACGTTCGAGCAGGGGGTTGCTCTCGTCCAGGGCTTCCTCGAGTACGCGCCGGTTGAAATCGAGCCACGAGAGTTCGCGATTGATGTAGTACTCAGGTCGGGATAGATCGACGGCCACGTGAATGTCCCAAAGAGGCGTAGGGGAAGCGTTCCTGTTACGCCTGTAAAGCTATGGAAATCAAGCAGATGGAGCAATTTTCCTGGACGGTCTCAACCTGCCGCTGGTGCCCACAGCCCCTCGATGAATCGGCGATCGAGTCTCGCATTTGCCAGCACCTGAGACAGATTGAAGGCCTCCCCTGCGGCAGGCACGATGGCGCGGGTAAACTCGATACAGAGGCTACCATCGAAGCCGGCGGCCTGGACGTGGGGCAGGAATCGGCGGTAGTCGGTCCAGTCGCCCTCTTCGAGTAAGGTCATGACACGGTCGTCGCCACGGTTCTGCACGTGCAGGTGCAGGACCCGGTCGCTGAGTGCGTCGAAGGTAGCGATCGCCTCGTCGGTGTCGTGTTCGGTGTAGGGTTGGAAGCAGATGCCGACATTGTCGTAACCCACCAGTGACTCCAGCAGACGGAGGGTGCCGGCAAGATCGTCGCAGAGGGTGCCGCCGTGGGTCTCGAAGGTAAGTGTCATGCCCTCTTCGCCTAGACGATCAGCCAGGGCCCGCAGGCGTTCGATGGTCCGTGCCCAGATCGCCTCGTCGGCTTTGGAGCTGGCGACCCGACCTGGGAAGATCTTGAAGAGCTCAGCGCCCAGCGTGGCGCTTACGGAGACCACTCGTTCCAGCTGCGCGATCTGTGCAGCATCCTCCGAGCCACTCAAGTGGAAGCTGGGGTAGGCGCCCACACCGAGGGCGCGCATCGATCTTGCGGCGATGCCTTCGGCGAGGGCGGCGACTGCACCGTCGTCGATGGTGTCCACATGGAAACCCCACAATTCCAGTTCTTTGAATCCCGCTTCATCGATCGGGTCGAGCAGGTCCACGAGGGGTTGGCTCAGGATGTGATCGGGCGTCCAGCGATTGGGTTCCAGCATGATGGTGTTCAATAGCAGGTCCATCGGTTCTCCTTCTCCCTTCTCAGTCGAAGCGAACGCCCAACTTGACGTTGCTCTCAGGCTCGTGGGCGATTTTTGGATATTCGGTCAACAACGCATCGAAGGGCACCACGGGCTGCAGGATCGATGCACAACGTAGTGTGCCATCACACAGCAGGCGCCAGGCCACCTCCTGAAGACGGGCCTCGTTCCAGTTCGGATGTTCCGGGTTCGGTTCGGAGCAAGCACGTGAGAAGATGATCGACGGGCGGTTGAAGTGGGCTTCAGCCCCGAAATCGAGTCCGGCAGGATAGGCCCCCGGCCACGCGCCAGCGACGACGGTGCCGAGATAGGCGACGCCACGTAGGGCCTGTTGCAACGCCAGGTGGTGGCCGCTGTACTCGATGCAGACATCGGCACCGCGCCCCGCAGTAGCCTGCCGGAGTTCGCGCCCCGCGTCGTCAGCCGTGGGGTCGATGAGGAGATCGGCGCCACATTGACCGGCCACCTGTCGTCGCAGGGGGATGGGATCGATACCGATCACGGGATGGGCGCCGGCATGGCGTGCCAACTGCAGGGCGAGCAGTCCGATCGCACCGAGACCGAAGACGGCAACGGCATCGCCTACCCGAACGTGTCCGTCCCGGATCGCGCCGATAGCGAAATTGGCGGGGTCGAGACAGACCGCCGCCTGCCAGGGCACGTCAGAGGGAAGAAGACGTACCCGCGAGGATTCCCAGACATGCTCCTGGCGCAGGGGGCCGTGTCCGAAGACGGTGTCTCCGGGGGTGAAGCCGGTGACATCGGCGCCGACTTCAAGCACTTCACCGACACACATATTTCCCAGCGGTGCGGGGTAGGAGATCATCTGCTGCTGGCCGTCGAACAGGCGCGTTTGGTTGTCATATCCCCCGCGAGGTCCGGCGTACCCCTTGAACAGTGCCATCTCGGTGCCGTGTTTGACCGCTCCCCACAGGCTACGCACGCGCATCTGCGTCGATGTCGGTGTGGGCAGGTCGATGTCACCAAAGCTGACCTCTTCACGGGCTGTGGCGAGCAATTGCCGAGTCATATCTCCCCCTCTAATACCGGTTTCTTTGACAGGTTCTGACGGCGCCTGTTGTTTTGCAGCCGCTGCAATGAAGCAATAGTAACCCGACAACCCTAGCGAACCAGACTCCTCTTCCCCAATTTAAGAATTGGTCGACAATGTCCGAAGGCGTCAACATTCTCGTCCCCGGCGACGATCCACCGCAGATCGCCGATTCGCCGCAGCTCGATCGGCTGCAGTCCTATGGCGATGTCACGTTGCACACGACTCGCCCCTCGGGCAAGGCCGAACAGATCGACAGAGCGCGTGATTTTCAGGTGGTCATCAATTCGAGAGGCTCCACGACCTGGAGAGAGCCGGAGCTGCGCGCCCTGCCCGATCTGAAGATGATCACGACCTGTTCGATCGGCACGGACATGATCGACCTCGCGGCGGCGAAACAACTCGGCATCGTCGTGTCGAACCAGCCGGGGCGGACCGCTCCGGTGGTGGCGGAGCACATGTTCGGTTTGCTGTTCAGTATCGCCAAGCGCGCTGCTTTCCAAACCGCCGAGATCCGTGCGCACCGGTGGACGAGACGCATGAATCTCGGTGTGCAGGGCAAGATTCTGGGCATTGTCGGTGTGGGCAACATCGGTGCCGAAATGGCACGCCTCGGGCAAGCCATGGGCATGGACGTCATCGCCTGGACTTTCCACCCGACCGCGGAGCGGGCGCAAAAACTGGGTGTGCGTTTCGTCGAGTTGGATGAGTTACTCGAGCAGTCGGATTACGTGAGTCTGCACGTGGCGCTGACGGATGACACCCACCACCTCATCGGCGAGTCGCAATTGGCGCGTATGAAATCGGAGGCGGTACTGCTCAATGGCGCCCGCGGCGCCGTCGTCGATCTCGACGCCCTCGCGCGGGCCCTGGATAGCGGGCATCTGGCTGGCGCCGGTCTCGACGTTTTTCCCGATGAACCTTTCGAGGTCGATCATCCCATCAAACAATGCGAGCAGGTGGTGCTCACACCGCACGCCGCGGATCAGACACCAGAGGGTGTCGATCTACTCAATGGCGGCGCCGTGGACAACGTCATCGCCTTTCTCGAGGGCAAACCGCAGAACAACGTCGCCGTGTGACGTATCGATAAGGAGAGATCATGTTCACTTCACTGAGTCCTGGAGCGATCGGCGTCAAAGTCGACGGTCTGCAAGAGGGGCTGGCACTGGCGGCAAAGCACGGTTTTTCCGGATACCATTTCGGCATTGGCGAGGCCGCTCAACTCGGCGCGACGCGTGTCCTGGAGTTGGCCGGAGAGGCGGGTGTACGCCTCTCGGCATTTGGGTTACCCCTCGATTTTCGCAGCGATGAGGCCGCTTTCGAGCAGGATCTGGCCGCCTTGCCGGCATTGGCACAAGTCGCTGCCGATCTCGATGTGGGGCGCACGGCGACATGGATCACGCCAGCCTCAGAGGAGTTGAATTTTGCTGACAATCTCGCCCTGCACGCACGTCGCCTGCAGCCGGCGGTGGCGATCCTTGCCGATCAGGGCATTCGTCTCGGCCTCGAATATGTGGGGCCGAAAACGAGTCGTGACGGGAAGAAGCACGACTTCGTGCATTGCATGGATCAGATGAGTGAACTGTGCGGCGCCGTGGGTGACAACTGTGGGTATCTGTTGGACGCCTGGCACTGGTATACGGCTCACGAAGACGCTTCGCATCTGCAGCGCCTGTCTCCGGATCAGGTCGTCGACGTGCATGTCAACGACGCTCCGGAGAGGTCCGTGGACGAACAGATAGACAACCAGCGCTGCCTGCCCGGGGAGACCGGCGTGATCGATATCTCGACCTTTCTCGGTTCGCTCAAACAGATCGGCTACGACGGTCCCGTGATGGTGGAACCCTTCAGTCAGCCCCTGCGCGAGATGGCTGCCGATGACGCCTGTGCGGCGACGATGACCGCCCTTGATCGAGTGTTCGTAGAATCGGGACTTGCTTAGTGTGCTCCGCGTCGCTCACGTTGTTCCCACCGATCGTATCACCTGGCTGTTGCTGCGGCGTCGACTGACCCGCCTCGTCGCCGCTGGCTGTGAGATTCACGTGCTCTGCGGCCGCGCACCCGACTCGGGCGTCGCCGATGGCGTCGACTATGAGACGAGGCTCCGCAACCTCGGATTTCACCTGCACTACCTGCCCTTCGAGCGTGAGATTGCACCTGTCACCGACAGCCGCTGCGCGGTGGCATTGTATGCCGAATTCCGCCGCGGCGGTTATGACATCATCCATTCGCACAATCCAAAGGGTGGGCTCCTTGGTCCACCGGTCGCGCAACTGGCAGGTGTTGTTCAGGTGTTGCATACCGTGCACGGCTTTCTGTTCCACGATCACGTCGCGGGTCTGCACCGTCTGGCCGCACTGGCTGCCGAACGCTGGACGGCGGCATGGTCGGATCATCTCCTATTTCAATCGGAGGAGGATCTGGAGTTCGCCAGAGTGCACCGGTTCAAAAGTGCCGGACGTCTGCATCTGGTCGGCAATGGGGTGGATGAGACGTATTTCGATGCGGCAGCCGATCCGGCCGCGGGCGACAGAATTCGCGCCAGCCTCGGATGGGGCCCGGATGATCTCGTCATCGGCACGGTCGGTCGTGTGGTCGAAGAGAAGGGTTACCTGGAGTTTTTTGCTATGGCCGAACGCGTCGCCCACACGCAACCATCGGCACGTTTTCTGATCGTTGGACTCTTCGAACCGGAACAATCCGACGCCGTCGATCCCTTTGCGTTGGCACGATCACACGGTATCGAGGATCGTTGCCAGATTCTGCAGGGCCGTGACGACATGCCGGCGCTGTACAGCGCGATGGACATCTTCGTCCTGGCCTCTCATAGGGAGGGCCTGTCGAAGTCGTTACTGGAAGCGACGGCGATGTCCCTGCCCACGGTCACGTGTGATATTCGTGGCTGCCGTGAGATCGTCGTCGACGGAGAAACCGGGATGCTGACGCCAGTGCGAGATGCGGTGGGTCTGGCGCAGTCCGTAACGTTCTTGGCCGGCGATCCTGCCCGCCGCCAGCGCTTGGGGGAGGCGGGCCGACAGCGCGTCAGGGCGCAGTACACGGAGACGGCCGTGGCCCAGCGGATCATGGACATCTACAGCGCCTTGACTCCCACACCTAGGCACAGCTGAAGAGGCTCACTTCAGACTGCGTTCGAAGGCACGAATCTCCTTCGCACCGTCGAGTACGCCCAATTCCAGGTGAAAGTCCCGTATCGCTCCGGGTGCCAGATGCTCCAGGGTGTCGTGTTTGCGGTTCCAGGCCCGGCCGAGAACGCTGCAGTTTCCCGGCTCCACGCCCGTCACATAAGTCCCCTTGTGGAAGTGCTGCCACTGATTGAGGATGGGGATCTCGCGTCGTGGAAAGGTCCAGGTCAACCCCAGACCGAGGCGATCGTTGATCATCCCCGTGCGTACTACACCGCGAGAGTCGGCGGCAGGACGGTGCACGTAAACATCGTCATGTACCTTTGCGCGCGGTGCATGGACCGTGGTGTACTCCTCCGGATCAACGTCGCGATCTTCGGTCCATTCCGTCGATTTCTTGGAGTTCAGCACCAATCTCGTCCCCCGGTCGAGCAGGGGCCAACCCGGGTTCGTGTGATACACGACCATCAGAGGCGCCGGATCGCTGCCAAGATTTTCGACGCGATCGTGGATACGGATGCTTTTTTCGCCCAGGACGGTGGAGATCTCGCGGGTCATTTCCAGACAATGGCCGAACATGATGTGCTCGCGCATGCGGCCACTGACGCGTATGACATAGTCGTCGCCCTCCCAACACCCCCTGGCGGTGACATCCTTGGCGGGGATATACGATAAACGGCCGTGCAACGGGAGTTCGGTGTCCTCTTCTTCGGGGTCGATCTCCGGGTGGCCGACGAATGTGAGACCACATGTGGTCAGCAACCCGAGGAAGGAGCCGCGCATCCAGTCATATCCGGTCGGCTCGTAAAAGGCGGGTCCCACATCGCCGGTCTTCGAACGAAAGCAAAGAGACATGCCCTTGTAGTTGGCGGAAGCGATATCGAGGGCGCGCCCGGGGAGCAGTGAAAAGGAGAGTCCAGAAGCATTGGAGATCTCCACCAGGCCGGCGCCGCGCTCGTTGCCCTCCGTCAGTTCGGCGCGCCGGATGCCGGCGACCTGACTTATATCACCGACGAGGTCAAGGACCTGGCGACGGGTATAATTTCGTCCGAAGAGTTTGGCCATTTCGTCCTCCTTTTTCAGGGTTGAGTTGCGGTGTATCGCAGCAGGAGGTCGGGATCGAGGTCGATGCCGAGACCGGGACCGGCCGGCACAGCCAGCGAACCGTCTGCGTAGGTGAATGTCGGGGTCACGATGTCGCCGCAGAGCAACCCAGGACCGACAAGATCACTGGACCATGTCACCGGGGCCGTGGCGGCCGCCAGATGCACAGCGGCGGCAGTCCCGATCCCCAGTTCCACCGTACTGCCCAGCAGCGCCGGGACGCCGCCCGCCTCGGCCAACTGCAGTAGACGCTGGGCCCGCAACAGGCCTCCCGCCTGGACGGGGACCACGTTGATCGCATCCACCGACTGGCGAGCGATCAGAGCCAACGCGAAGGCGTCGTCGAAATCGGCGACGTGCTCGATCAGAGGCAGGGGTGCAGCCATACGGAGACGGTGCAGGGCCTCTGCCGCCTCCGCCGGTGCGGCATTGACCAGCTCCGGCCTGTCCTTGGCGATGGAGCGAGCGACGATGGCCAATGGGGTTTCTACCGCGTCAGCGCCGAGTTCGGCGAAGCGGTGCATGGCGTCGAGGGCCTCTTGGTGCGTGCCCCAGCTGCCACTTGCATCAAGGCGCAAATGCACGTTCGGGCCAGCCAGCCGTCTGGCGAGCCCGACGCGCTCACAATCCTGTTCGACATCGGCTCCCACCTTCAACTTGAAGGCCTGGAAGCCTGCCGACAGGCGATCGCCAAGCTCCGCCTCCAGATCCTCGAGGCCACGGATGTAGGCCACCCAGGTGACAGCGACACGCCGACGACAGCGACCGCCCAGCAGATCATACAGAGGCAGTCCGGCAGTGCGGGCGATAAGGTCAAGGAGGGCCGTTTCGACGGCGCTGCGCACCATTCGTGCCAGCTCCGGGTGCAACGTGGTGACAATCTCGTCACGAACGCGATCCAGCAATTGTCGATGATCGCTGGGGTTCGCGCCGATCAGCAATTGTCTGAGTCCCGTGCCCAATTCCTCGGCAGCAGGGGCGTTCCAGCTTTCCTCCATATCGGAGATCTCCCCCAGACCGATGCAGCCATCCCCCCCGACGACCTCCATTACATAGTACAGGGAGCCGTCCTTGCCTTCTGGTGGGCCCCCTGCAGCGGCGACATGTGTCCGGTAGATCCGGGAGACGCGCAGCGTATGGAGTCGAAGTTCAACGATCTTCATGAGGGACGGACCCCAGGCCGCCACGGGTAGGATCGGCTCAGTGTATCGGGGCACAGAGGAAGCGTCAAGCGGCGCCTCCTGAGGCAAGCCCTTGACAGGCATGCGCCGACGCGGACTATTTAGTATGATCTGCGCGAATCGCAAGATACTGGCTAATGAAAAAACTCATCTCAATAGACCATCTCACTGACGGCATGTTCCTCGACGACGTAGCTGTCGAGGAATCGGGTGGCGACGAGCCAAATCGATTCCTCGAGCCGCGCCATGCCGTGCGCACGGGGTCGGGCGCCAAGCGTGCCCGACTGACGGGCAAGATGCACGAGCGCATCGAGCAGAACGGCGGCCTGATGGTCTCATCCAGCACGCTCGTGGCGCGGCTGCGCGAGACCGGGTTGTCTATGGTCACCATCGACACGGACAAGGGCGACGACCTCCCTCAAGACGTCAAGCCCATGACGGATCCGACCCGTAAGCCGCCCCCTGCGGGCCGCCTCGTGCACTACGACGAAGAGATTGAGCGGGCCACCGAGATTCGCAATGAGATGACGGAAACCCTCAAGACTGCCATGGAGGATATCGCCTCGGGCAAGGGGGTTGATGCCGAAAAGATCAATGCCGCCAGCGAGGTCATTACCGAATCGATTCTGCGCAATGTGGATGCCAGGTCTCCCTCACGCGGATCAAGTAAGCACGACCCGTATACCCGTATACCGCCATGCACTGTAAACGTCTGTGCCCTTGTCGTGGCTGTGCCACAGGCTGATGGTATCGATCCCGGGTACTTACCGATCATCATGACGGCGACCCTGCTACGCGATGTGGGCAAGACCCGCGTCCCCCTCGAGATTCTTAATAAGCCGGGACGCTTCGAACCCGAGGAACTGGAGCAGATGCGTAAGCACGCCGTCTACAGCGGTGTCATCATGCGTGAAGA
>DPVW01000146.1:0-2275 GCA_003529325.1 Candidatus Latescibacterota bacterium
AGGTATGAGGGCTGACACCTCCCCTCGATGGTGACAATACCACCACCAAGTGAGGTGTTGGCGTAGTCGAAGGCGCTGCCAACCACACTCAGCTTCACCGCTGAGATGGCCAGATCGGCACTGCCTCCGAATGCGCCGAGAGCACCAATTGGAGCCAAGTTCTGTGCGTTGGAACCCAGCGCCCGGCCGCCGATTCCCACCTTTTCCACTCTCCCGTCGTCGACCAAGGGTGCCAGGCCAGGGATCAGGTCCGACGCCTGGAAACTGCCACTGACAAAACTCAACTCTTCCACTCCGCGCAGTTCGCGCACAGGTGCCGCCGTCGCGGAAGGAACCGCGGGTGCGGTCCGCACACTGACCGGGCCGCCGGGTGTGAAATCGACGGTAGCCACGTGCATTCGGTCGGATTTTTCGAAGAAGGTGTCGTAGCTGCGTTCGTAGGTCGCCAGGATGTCGGTGAAAACAACTGGTAACCGTTCAGTCTCCAAGGCTGAGAGCCCTGGAGGTGGCTGGGTCAGCGAGTGGTGTGGGCTCGGGGCAGGAGCGAGGGGCCGTTTGATTGCTGAGTGCAGCATGGCGAACGCTTGCCCGAGGTGAGCCAATAAACTCGAATGTGGTCTGCTAACAGCACATCAATCCTCCATGGAATGGGAGTTCATTGGTCTACCAATCGGTAACGATATACTGAAGAGCGTCGTCTTCGTCGGAGCGGTTCTTTCAAGCTTAGCTATCTTCTAATCTTCTAACCGCGGACATGGGGCGAACCCGTGCGAGCCCCGCTGGTAGTCTGTGCTCCCTCTTCACCGGAATGGATGTGATGAATACGGCAACAGAAGAGCAACCCTCCTACCCGCTACGCGCGGTGCCTGGTTTCTACGGCAACCATCCGGGGATTCAGGTCGGCGCGTCGGTCTCAGACAAGACCAGCGACGAGGAGCTACAACTGCTGCAGCAACTCGACGTTCAATGGGCAATGTACGGCGTCAACGACGCCGAACTGCACACGGTCGAATATTATAAGAAGTGTCAACAGCGCCTGGCCGAGTACGGCATGCAGATCTATCGCATCGCCAACCACGGCGTGCACAACGTGCCCGAAATCACCCTCAATCTGCCCGGTCGTGATCAGAAGATCGAAGAGTTCATCGACTTCATTCGCAACCTCGCTGCCGCCGGGATCCGCTACAACACTTACGCCCACATGGGCAACGGTATCTGGAGCTCAGGACATACCACCGGTCGTGGCGGCGTCACGGCGCGGGTCCTGGACATCGCCAACGCCGAGGGGCGCTGGAGCGGAGAAAAGTACACCGGAGAGCTGACACACGGCCGGCAGTACAGTGAGGAAGAGATCTGGGACAATTACGAGTACATGATTCGCAAGATCGCTCCCGTCGCCGAGAGCGAGGGTGTCTATATCGGTATCCATCCCGATGACCCACCTGTGTATGCGCTGGGTGGGATTCCACGTTGCGTCTTTGGCAATTTTGCGGGCTACAAACGGGCACTGGAGATCGCTGACAGTCCCAACATCGGCGTCTGTCTCTGCATCGGCTGTTGGCTCGAGGGCGGCGCCGAAGGCATGGGTGTTGATGTCATCGAGGCGATTCGATATTTCGGCGGCATCAACAAACTGTTCAAGGTGCACTTCCGCAATGTTTCCAACCCCATGCCGGCGGCGTGGCAGGAGACCTTCATGGACGACGGTTATCAAGACATGCACCAGGTGATGCAAGCCTTGCGCGAGGTGGCGTTTGACGGGGCGATCATCGCTGATCACATCCCGAAGATGGTGGGAGGCAGCAACACGGGCCTGGCTTATTCGATCGCCTATATGCGGGCCCTGGTGCAAGCAGTGAATGGTGAACGCTGAAGAGAGGGCAGATGAGGTGGTTCGCATACCTGCTGAGCCCATGAACCCCCGTGGGTGTGACCTGTGACGGACCTCGGTCCCGCAGCAGAATCGCACCGGTAATCCTCGGCATGATCGCTACGTCGATCTCGTCCTCTTCCAGCAGGTCGAGAAGTTGAGGATAGGACTCGGCGAGACGCACCGGGATCTCTACCGGAACGAGATTTCCGAAGGACTCGATGTCGATGCCGAGTCGGGAGTAGGCTTCGCGCAGCACGGCAGCTAAGGCCTCTGCCTCGGAAACCGAGGCGCCAAAAAAGATCAGCCGCTGCGTTCTCTCGGCGCACACATCCGTTGCAAGTACGAGGAACGCCCACAGTGCAGTGGTGGTGACGGAACTGCAGTTCATCTCAGGTCTCCTGT
>DPVW01000146.1:2634-7562 GCA_003529325.1 Candidatus Latescibacterota bacterium
GCCAGGTCGAAATCGCTACGCGATTTCTACGGGAGGCTGATGTTACGCGGTGTGACCACTGGTGCAACAGAAGCGCTGTAACATACTGGGGATTGGGAGAGACCAAAATGCGGACTCCGAGACTCGCTGCCTGCCGACATGCGGCGAGTGGCGGGCGTGCCCCTCAGGTGGCAATGTCACATATTGACACGCCCATGGGGCCTCTCTATCCAATTGCGTGAATGTCCTGCCACCGAGCTGTGAGGAAGAGATGTCACTACAACCTGCCGATGTCCACGATCTGACGAGTGTCTCGAGTCCGAGCCTGTCAGCAGACGGCTCTGTCATCTACGGCCAGACCGTGACAAACGCCGAGCGTTCTGGTGGCGAATCAAAACTGATGATCCACAACGACGGCGAGTCCCGGCCATTCAGTTCCGGTCCGAAGGATTCATCTCCCTGTCACTCCCCTGACGGGGCACTCGTTGGCTTCCTACGTCCTGGGGCAGATGACGAGAAGAAGCAGGTCTGGGTGATCTCGACAGCGGGGGGTGAAGCACGGCAGGTCAGTTGTCTGAAGGGCGGTGTTCAAGGGTTTGCATGGGCGCCTGGGGCCGATCGACTCGTCGTGGTTTCACGTGTGGATCCTGACATGGTGGAGACCGAGGATGGCCAGCCACAGACACAGGTCGTACAACGAATTCGATATCGAGGTGATGGTGAAGGGTGGCGGGGCAATGCATTTTCCCAACTGTTCGTGCTCGATCTGGCCAGTGATGAGCCGTTGCAGCTGACAGATGGGGAGGGTGACCACCTGGCACCGGTATGGTCACCAGAGGGTGATCGAATTGCATATGTGACCGATGAGGTCGAAGGTCGTGATTTCTCACGTCACTCTGAGATTCGTGTAATTCCAGCGGCAGGGGGTGAATCGATTCGATGGTCGGAGGGTATGTCGCGCGTCGGCTCGGTGGCCTGGTCTCACGATGGCAATCACCTGGTCGCCGCCGGCTCACACGACCCGGACGTATGGGATCCGAGACAGTCGTGGTTATTTGTGCTGACGCATGGACTGTCCGCCCGTGCCGTGGCCGGGATGACTCGCACCATCGTTCAACCGATTGCCCAAGGTTGCTGGACTCAGAACGACGATCTGATCTACATCGCTGACCACGCGGGTGAGTCGTATCTGTGCAGTGTGCACGCCGACGGGGGGGAAGAGGAGATCATCCTGGGCGGCGAGCGGACATTGACAGCCCTCTGTGTACAGCAAGACGACGCGGTAGCCGTCGCCGGCTCACCGGAGAGACCAGGTGACATTTTTCAGGTCGATCTGCAGGACGGTTCTGGTCATTTCAACACAGAGGTCAATGCGCACGTCCTCAATGATCGACCACCCGTCATGGTCGAGAAGGTCACGTTCGATCGGAATGATCTGGAAATCCAGGCGCGCCTGCTGTTTCCTGACGGATTCGATGCGTCCAAACAGTATCCGCTGATTCTCGAAATTCACGGCGGTCCCAATGGCCGCTTCTCGGATTCATACGACGTGACGCAGCAGATCCTGAGTGGCCGGGGTTATCTGGTGCTCGCCGTCAATCCGAGAGGGTCGTCCTCCTACGGGCCAGACTTTCTGAAAGCCGTTTTACGTGACTGGGGAGGCGAAGATTTCCTCGACCTCATGGCGGCAGTCGACCTTGTCTGCGAACGACCGTATGTGGATACCGACCGCTTGGGCGTGCATGGATACAGCTATGGCGGATTCATGAGCAGCTGGATCATCGGTCACGACCATCGATTCAAAGCGGCCGTGATCGGTGCTCCATGTATCAATCTGCACAGTATGTATGGAACGTCGGATATCGGCGTTTCGTTCGGTGAAAATCAATGGGGTGGATCGTCGATCGAGAATGTGGCAGCTCTGCTGGAGCGATCACCGTTGACCTATGCTGCAGAGGTGAAGACGCCGGCGCTGTTGCTGCACGGCGAGCAGGATTATCGATGTCCGATCGAACAGAGCGAACAGTTTTTTGTGGCGTTGAAGCGCCAGAACAAAGATGTCGAGTTCGTGCGGTTCCCCGAGAGTGCGCATGGATTTCAGCAGGCAGCGCATCCCAAGTTGAGGCAGGAGTATTACCAGCGGATGGTGGATTGGTTTGCCAAATATTTGAGCTGAGTGGCTTGCTCGGGTTGCATCCGGCCCGCACAATGACATAGTCCCGTTCCAGTCTCCATCGCCGGAAGTCGCCACCTTGGGAAACACCGCAGCGAAAGCACGCATCTGCTGCCTCGATCTGGACACATTTTTCGTTTCCGTCGAGCGACTGTTTCGGCCCGACCTGATCGGCAAGCCGGTGGTGGTGGGTGCTCTCCCCGGCCCCGGCGGAGAAACATCCTGGCCCGGATGATCACCCTCAAGCTCCGCTACACCGACTTCGAAACCCTGACCCGGGCGCGCACGATCAAGGCGACGAATGCCGAGACGCGGGTCCTCGCCTGTGTGAAGCATCTCTTCTACGACAACTACGACGGGAAACGCGAGGTCCGCCTGCTCGGTATCGCCCTGTCAGGCCTTGAGAAGGGGACGGGCCAACTCGAACTCCCGTTCGACGAACGGTCGCGCCCCAACATTGCGCTGGCGATCGACGCGGTGCGCGATCGCTTCGGCTACGACGCGATCCGCCTGGGACTGGAGCAGTGATCAGGGGGCAACGGTAAGGCCTTTTGCATCACACCCAGTAGAGCCCATGGCCCTCGGCGCCGGTTACCAGGTCGATCATCAGCCAGAAGGCGATGGCGGCGAACTGGCCGAGGATGAGACCTAGGAAGAAGGGGCGCACCCGTTGCAGCAGGCGTGGTCCACCGTAGCGGATCATCAACGCCTTCCACAGCCACACGAGGAAGACGCTGAACCACATGTGGCGCGTCAGCATCATCTGTGAAACGGCGAGCCCCATGGGATGGACGGGAAAGGCCAACACGTGGGCGCGGATCCAGTAGAGTCCAAGCATGACGATGCCACCTACAACCATCAGTACCATGCCGGCAAAGTCCGGTCCCGCTGGCTCGCGCAGATAGTGAGCGGCAAAGTCAAAGGTGTAGCGGGGACCGTTGATGAAGAACCAGTTGTTGGCGTTGTTCGCCCCGGTCTGATAGGCGTAGTACAGTGTCGACCAGATGGACACGCCCAGGCCCAACACGACGGCGAGCACCATGGCGGTGAGCACGATCCACTTCCGTTGCACCGATTCTGTCAGCTTCAGACCGTTGGCGGCGGCAGCCATCACGAAGGTGCGCACATCGCTCATCCACACCTGCCCATACGACAGCACTCCGATCACCCCAGGTGCGCCCATCAGGGTCGTGCCGAAGACGGACCGCACGACGGTGGGCGTGATCAACTGCGCCCGCGTCGCCGCCAGGCCTGACTCGCAGAGGATGCGGGTGATCCCCAGGAATGTCGCCATCGCCACGAGGACAAAGGTCAACGCCGCCCAGATCGGCACGCCGGCGGCGATGAGCCAGCCCGTCATCAGCACCAGTCCGATGATCAACTGCAGATACACACTACGCATGGAAAAATCGCCACTGTCGGCTTCTGACGGCCGCAGTGCCGAACTCCAGCTCTGACGCAGGTGCTGCCGAGCGGTCCATACGGTGTACCCCACCAAGGCCATCAAAGCACCAAACTGAACGAAGGCCATGATGGGCCCCCCATCGCTCTGGGCGTAGATATCCAGGTCCAGTGTCCGTGTCAGACCGATCATGGTGAAGTAGCCGGTGAGGACGTACCCCGCCAGATAGAACAGCCAGATGCTCAAGGCTACCTCCTGATGGGTGAGGTAGGCGAAACCCATCATCGGGAAGCTGAGATTGACGGAAAGACTCGGCATATCCGGAATAATGGGAATGCTGCTGCCAAGCACGACCTGTGGGATAAAGTGGTGGTAGGCATGCAGGCCGTTCATCGATGTGACGAGAAATGGGATGGCGAAGCCCAGCCACATCACCGGATTGCGGAAGAAGGAGTTCAGAGCTCTGCCGGAATCCTGGGAGCCCATCACCAGGGGTAGTTGCGCCAGTGGATAAGCCAGACGCTCGTGTTCGATCCACTGCTTGCGGAACAGTACAGCCAGCGCGATCATGACCATGTACAGACCGAGGAGGATCGGCATCCAGGCCAGCAGAGGCTTGATCCATACCATCCACGGAATCGACTCCCCCTTCGAGATCCCTTCATAAAATCTGCGGATCGCGTCGTCGCCCTGTGGCACGAGCCAGTGCGGGATGTGGGGTAAAAGATCCTGGGCCCACTCGTTCTCGTCGGACGCCAGATATTGCGCGGCGGGCAGGATCGGGATCAGATACAGGGTCAGACCCATGGTGCAGATGGAGCAGGCGATGGCCGACATCAAATAGGTGATGGAGAGCTCGCCGGAGGACAGGGAGAGTGTTGGCAAGAAGCGGCGCAGCACGCTGTTTACGAGCAGTGCTGTGACGAACAGCAGGAAGATTGCCGCCGCTGTGGTGAAATCGATAGTCAGGTAGGAGCCGCGCACGACGAGGGAGTTGTATGGCCCCCAGAAGGCGATGAGCGCACACATCGCCGAGCCGACGATGAGGGCGCGCGCCGGGCGCACGAGGCTGGTGTCCTGCAGAGGGCTGTTCATCAGCCCCTCATGTTACCGCACGACCGGCTCTAGCTCAAGGGGACTGGATCGACCGGAATTGGGACCACGGGTCAGAAGGAAACAGCTGACAGCAACGGCATATGGTGAGGATGTTACGTTGACAGGCCCTGAATAATTGCATCATGGACTTTTGGATAGAACATATTCTGGTCGGCTTCTCCCTGCAGTATGTCCAGCGCGCCATCAACTCCAACAGCCTCTCTGTACGTAGGGCGATGGTCATGTGATGGCGAACACGGGCTTCCCACAACCCCCGCC